>JAGXFG010000024.1 GCA_024637395.1 Burkholderiaceae bacterium
CATGGCTGGTGAGGGTGCGACCACTGGCGCGGAATTTGACGTTGGGCATGGTACGCTACGGGTGAAGGGCTTATTTGGCTACATTACCATGCACGCTAGGGGGTTAGCAGCCATTTGGGGTGTGAGGTTCACGGATTCAGGTGATAGTTTTGGTGAAAGTGAGCAACTGGCATCCAGGTGGCGAGAGGTGGTGAATGGCGAAGCAGCGCGCGCCGCACCTGGTGGTGTTTACCGGCGCGGGAATCAGCGCCGAGAGCGGTATCCAGACCTTTCGGGCCAGCGACGGCCTCTGGGCCGATCATGCCATCGAGGATGTCGCTACACTCGACGCCTGGCGACGAGATCCCGAGCGTGTGCTGCGCTTCTACGACATGCGCCGAGACCAGGTGCGTCGGGCCGTCCCCAATGCCGCCCATCAGGCGCTGGCCAGCCTGGAGCAGCAGGGCTTTCGGGTCAGTGTTATCACCCAGAACATCGACGACCTGCACGAGCGGGCCGGTTCACGCCGGGTGCTGCACCTGCATGGCGAGATCCTCAAGGCGCGCTCTTCGATCGACCCGCGCCTGTACTACCCGCTGCCCCGCGGCGACATCGCCCTCGGCGATCTGTGCGACAAGGGCAGCCAGCTGCGCCCCGATGTGGTGTGGTTCGGCGAGGCGGTGCCACACTTTGCAGATGCCTGCGAGATCGCCGCCGAGGCGGACCTGCTGCTGGTGGTGGGGACGTCGCTTGCCGTGATGCCGGCTGCCTCGCTGCTCGAGCACGCGCCGCTCGATGCGCCCTGCGTGCTGGTGGATCCCGAGGCGAACGCCCTGGCCCCACCGGGTGTGGCGCGGATCAGCCAGCCCGCCGGCCAAGGTGTGCTAGCGCTGGTGCACCACTGGACGCACGAGGGGCGGCTCTGGTTGCCGGAAACGCTGCTGGAATGAACGATATGGGTATTCGGTTGATGCCTGGCGCGAAAAGATCGACAAAGCTTGTACAATTTTCGTGTGTTGTCTACTTTCTTGTCTGTTGGGTCGTCTCCGACCCCGCCAACTCAGGAGTCTCGGCAAACTGAATGCGAGCCTCGAAGCCGCCGGTGTCAGTCCTGACGATATCGATGAGGTCTATCTGACCCACCTGCATCCGGACCATGTGGGCGGATTGATGAATGGCGACTCGCGATATTTCCCCAATGCTACCTTGCGCGCCGACCAGGACGATATCGACTACTGGCTCGACTCCGCCAACCTCGAGGCGGCTCCCGAGGGCCAGAAGGGCTTCTTTCGTGGGGCCATGGCCTCGCTCAACCCCTACATCGAGGCCGGTGCTTTCGAGGTGTTCGAAGGGCCTCAGGAACTCGTCCCGGGAATCTATTCTCAGGCCGATCCTGGCCATACGCCGGGCCACAGTACCTACCGTGTCGAGAGCGATGACGAGGGCGAAGGCTACGAATGGCTGCCCGTGAATTACACTTACGCCCCCGGCGCCTCCGATGAGGCGGCCAGCGAGTAACCCCGCGACTCGCTCGGGTCTGCTTGAGGCATCGTCGAGGCGGTTGCACTGCAGCCGGGCGTGTCAGGAGGCCCGGCGGCAGATCTCGGCGGTCAGTCGCTTGAACAGCACCAGATGCGCAGGCTTCATTGCCGCCCAGTAGAGCTGACCCGCCATCCCTTCCGGGTCCCAGAAGGCAGTGGCCGTCACCCGGGTCCGGGTTGTCATCGGCTCGATCCTGAATTCCAGCACGCCGTGCCCCGGCGCCTTCATCCCGAACTCCAGCGCGAGAAGCGAGGGCGCATCGGCGATCCGTACCCGCCAGCTGTCGATCTGGTCCCCGGCCTTGATCGGGCGTCCTTCGGGCCGCCCGCGTCGCATGCCCGGCCCGCCAACCACCGAATCGAGCCATTCGCGCATGGCCCAGAGACCGTTGAGGGCGTAATAGCGATTGTCGCCGCCAATCGCCGAGACAACTCGCCACACCGCCTCCGCCGAGGCGCGCGTGTAGGCCGAGCCACCGGCGTGAAGAGGATTGTTGCGGTAGTCCTGAAGTGGTTTTTCAACGGGCATAAAAGGCTCCTGACGATCGGGATCGTCGCCGATCCGGTAGTTCAGCGCCAAGGCCGGGCACATCGCCCTGCGCAAGGCCCGCTACATTGCTCTGGATCGGAATATTTTATATCGTCCAGTCAAAAGTGACGCAAAGGCACAAGACTACAGGCACATGACCCAAAGCAAAGTGGCGATCACCGGGGCGACGGGGTTTCTCGGCAGACGCCTTGTGGAAAAGCTGGCAGACCGCGGCACTCCCGTCACGGCGCTGAGCCGCAATCCCGAGGCCGCCGCGGCCCGGTTCCCTCCGGCGCGGTTTCCGCAGGTCACAGTGGTGGGTTACGACCCCTTCGATCCCGCGACCATCGCCCCGGCGCTGACCGATGCCTCCGCCGTGGTGCATCTGGCCGGCGAGCCCATCGCGGCCCGCTGGACGCCCGAGGTTCGCGCCGCCATTCGCAAGAGCCGCGAGACGGGCACCCGCGCGCTTGTCACCGCCATCGCAGGGATGTCTGGCCAACCGGCCGCGTTGATCTCGGCCTCGGCCTGCCGCTATTACGGAGTAAGCGACAGCACGCGGTTTGCCGAAGACAGGCCCCCCGGCCCGTCGGGCGATTTCCTGACCGACACCACGCATCTCTGGGAGGCCGAGGCGCAGCGCGCGGCCGACCACGATCTGCGAGTGGTAATCCTGCGCTTCGGCATTGCGTTTGCGATCACCGAAGGCGGACGCGCAAGGCTCGAACGGCTGCGTCCGTTTCTGGGCGGGCGGATCGGGTCGGGGCGGCAATGGGTCAGCTGGATCCACCGCGAGGATGCGGTCGATATCCTTCTTCGCGCGCTGGACACCCCGGGGATGCAGGGGGCCTACAACGCCACGTCGCCCAATCCCGTGCGGATGTCTCAGGTGACTGACGCTTTCGCCCGCGTGTCGCGCAGCCTCGTGCGCCTGCCGGTGCCCGCGATGGTGATCCGGCAGGTGCTGGGCGATGGGGCGACGGTGGTGCTTGACGGTCAGCGCGTGTATCCCGATCGGTTGCTGGCCGAGGGGTTCCGCTTCCGCTTTCCGCAGATCGGCCCGGCCGTCTACGACATATTCTCCTGAACCGCGGCCCGTGCCAGACCGCGCAGGAAGGCGCGCAGCACCATCGCATGCACCGGCCAGAGCAGAAACCAGTAAAGTAGCCCCCACACCCCGGCCGGATGCCAATGCAGCACCAGCGTGATGCGTGACCCGCCTGTCGAATCAGGGGAGACCGTGATCTCCATCCCGCCCACGCCCGGCGCGCGCAGACGCGACAGCAGAATCAGCCGCACATCGGGCTGCACCCGGTGCACGCGCCAGAAATCGAATGTCTCGCCTTCGGCGAACGGACCAGCGTGCTTGCGCGGTCCAGCATCCGCGCCACCCAGCAACCGGTCCGCCGCCGCGCGCAGCCGCCAGACCGGGGTCAATGCGAAATAGCCCGCCGCCCGCGTCGCCAGGCCCTCGAGCGCACGCCACACCGCTGCTGGGGATGCCGCGCAAGCCCTCTCCAGCGTCATCCGCTTGCCGTAAAAGCTGATGTCGTGGCGATACCCGCGCAGATCGAAGGCTCCCTCGCGCCAGCGGTCGCCGGAGAGCATGTTGCGCTCGGCCTCGAACGCCTTCGCCACGGCGGCGTCGAACCCGAGGCAGTCGCGCGGCACCAGCGCCCGCAGGCCGCTGTCATCGGCGCGCAGGTCATGGCGCAGCCCACCGATCAGGGCCCGCCCCAGCGGGGCGGGCACACCGGTCACCAGGTCCAGCCAGTAGCTTGACAGCTTCGGGGTCAGAAACGGCACCGGCAGGATCACCGGCCCGCGCCGTTCCAGTGCCAGGGCCAGCCTGCGCATCATCGTCTCATAGGTCAGTCGCTCGGGCCCGCCGGTTTCGAACACTTGACTCTCGGCCTCGGGCCGCTGAGCGAGTGCCGTGAGATCGGCCAGCAGATCGGGCAGCGCCACCGGCGGCGAAGAGACGCGTATCCATTGTGGCGTCACCATGACCGGCAGATGCGCCACTAGATCGCGCATCACCTCGAAAGCGGCCGATCCCGCCCCGATGATGATCCCCGCCCGCAGTTCGACCACCGGCACCGGTCCCTCGCGCAGAATCGCGCCGGTTTCGACCCGCGAGGCAAGATGCTCGGTCTCGGCCCGGTCCGGCGCGAGCCCGCCCAGATAGACGATGCGGCGTACCCCCGCCGCCGCGGCGGCCTTGGCGAAATTGCGCGCCGCATCCCGGTCGCGCGCGGGAAAGCCGCGACCGCCACCCATGGAATGCACCAGATAGAAGGCTACCTCGACCCCGGCAAGCGCCGGGCCTAATGTGGCCGGGTCAAGCGCATCCGCGCGCACCTGATCGACCCCCTGCCAGCCTTCGGCCTCCATCGCCGACACCCGCCGCGCGACGGCGCGCATACGCCGTCCCTGTGCCACAAGGTGCGGCACCATGTTGCGGCCGACATAGCCGCTTGCCCCGAACACAAGCCAGAGGGGAGCAGGCGCGCTCATCCGCGGTTGTCGGAGCCGTCGGCCACGTCACTGATCCAGGTGAGCGCCGCCACCGCACGTGGCAGGCCGCAGGGACCGATGGCCAACAATGCCACCTGATCCAGATCGCCCCGTTCCAGCCCCTCGGCCTGCCCGCGCCGCGCATGGGAATGGGTGGCGCCTTCCGACCCGGTCCCGATCGCCAGCGCCAGTTTCACCAGTCGCCGTTCCCGTTCGCTCAACGGACCCGCTGTGCTCGTGGCATGGCCCAGCGCCTCATAGGCTTTCCATACCTCAGGATGACGCTCTGCGACGCCGCGTGCGCCGGAGGGAAGATGATCGGTCATGTTGTCTTGCTCCTTTTTGGTGAACTTTTGTGCCGAACTTTCGTCCGTCGCGCAGGGGCGCGCCACAGGTCATCTTAGGTGTTGCCCGAAGAGTCTGCACGCAGGTGCGGCATGCTAGAATGCCGGTCCCATCGCCAGACACGGAATCATGCCGGACGACGTTCACTACCCCGTTATCGATCAGGATCCCGCGACCGGTCATCCCAGGCCGCCGCGACGTGAGTTCAAGGGTCGCGGCAGCTTCGTGGAACGCTGTCCGAATTGCGACCTGCCGGCACTCAACTGTCTCTGCCCCTACCGGACCCGTGCCGAGAGCGAAGCCCGGGTGTGGTTATTGACCCATCCCATGGAACATCACAAGCCTACCAACACCGGGCGGCTGATCCGCGATGTGCTGCCGGACACCGAGGTCTTCACTTGGTACCGCACGCTGCCGGACCCGCGATTGCTGGCACTGCTCGATGAGTCGCGCTACGCGCCCTTCGTGGTCTTCCCCGACGACCAGCCGGACTACGCCGAAAGCGTGGTGGGCATGGACGCGGTGGCAACGCAGAAAGCCCACGGGCGGATTCCGGTCTTCATCATCCTCGACGGCACCTGGCGGCAGTGTCGGCGCATCTTTCGCAAGAGTCCCTACCTCGATTCGTTGCCGGTGCTGCCGCTGGTCACCGAGCGGCTGACCCGCTATCGGCTGCGCAAGCCGGTGTCCGCGGCCCATCTGTGCACCGCCGAGGTGGCCGCCGAGCTCCTGACGCAGTCCGGTGATGTCACCGCGGGCGAGGTGCTCGATGACTACTTCGATGTCTTCAACGACAGCTACGCCGCCAGCCGGAAGTTCGAGAAGCTCGACACCCCGACGGCGGCGATGAAACGGTTGCTTGACCGCCAGCCTTGATCAGGCGCTGCCGAACAACGCCCCGGCGATGCGGAAGCCGGCGATCCAAGTGCCGGCGGCGGAGCCCAGGGTGGCCATGATGAACACCAGCAGGGTTCGCGACACCCGATTGCGCCACCAGCCCTTGAGCGCGGTGACATCGTGGCGCAGGGTCGAGAAGTCCCGCACCTTGGGCTTGCGCAGATAGAGCTCCACCCCCGCGGCCACGAAGCCGGCCCCGATGGTGGGATTGAGTGAGGTCAGTGGCGCGGCGAAGAAGGTGGCGGCGACCGTCAGCGGATGCGCCAGGGCTAGCAGCGTCGCCGCGGCCGAGAGCACGCCGTTGATCAGGAACCACTCGATGACCAGTTGCCAGCCCAGCTCGGTGTTGCGCGAGAAGCCGATGGCGAAGCCGGTCAGTACCAGGGCAGTGATCAGCCAGGGCAGGGCCTTCCAGAGCTTCGAGGGGGGCGGCGTGGCCTCCAGCGCTTCGCGTTCCTCGGCGGGGGCACGAGGCTGGGGGCCTTCCAGGTGCTCGGCCATGCCCTTCATGTGGCCGGCACCGATCACCACCAGGACGTGGCGGTAGCGCCCCGGCGGGGCATCCTCCGCCAGCCGCAGGACCATGTAGCGATCACGCTCGCTGATCAGGGGGGTATAGAGGGTCTCCGATTCGGCGGCAAATTCGCTGAAGGTGGACTCCAGCACATCGCCTTCCTTGAGACGCTCGATCTCCGCCGCCGAGACTTCCTGACGGGAAAGGACGCTACCCAGCAGCCCCGAGAAGAGCCCGAAGCGTTGCCACCAGGGTACGTTGTGGTAGATGCGCTTCAGCGTGATGCCCACATCCCTGTCGATCAGCATCAGCGGCAGCTTGCGGCGGCGCGATTCCTCCAGGGCGGCGCGCATCTCGGCGCCGGGCTCGATGCCCGACTGTTCGGCCAGGCGTTGCTGGAAGGCACCCAGCGCGAGGCTGGCGGCCACCAGCCCCGCCTTGCCCTGACGGAAGATCTCGAAGAGGTCCTGGCTGGCCATGGCATCGGGATTCTCGAGGCTCTGATGGCGGGAGCTGCACAGCTCGATGGCCACGGCATCGAACTGGCCGGAGGCGATCAGGGTACGGACTTCCGCCGCACTCTGGGCGGAGACATGGGCGGTGCCAAGCAGGGTATAGCGGGTGTCGCCGATCTCCACGACCCGTTGTGGGCCACTGGTGGCAGCCTCTTGACGGGGAGTGATCGCGGGATCCTGGGAATCGGTCATGGGGGCTCGGTTCGTCGAAGTGAAGGGCTGATTATCCATGAAGGTCGCCGGCGGGCCAAACCGATTCATCGCCTCCAGAAGGCCGGGGTAAACAATACCAGTACCGTGAAGATCTCCAGGCGGCCTAGCAGCATGGCGACCAACAGGATCCACTTGGCCAGGGTGGGCAGGTCGCCATAGTGGGAGGAGGCCTCGCCCAGCGCCGGGCCCAGGTTGTTGAGCGACGAGGCCACGGTCGACCAGGCGGTGACCTGATCCACGCCGGTGGCCATGACGCCGACCAGCATCAGGAAGAACAGCATCACGTAGACCGAGAAGAAGCCCCACACCGCCTGGGCGATGCCGTCCGGCACACTCACCTTGCCGATCTTCACCGCGATGATCGCATTGGGATGGATCAGGCGCATCACCTCGCGCATGCCCTGCTTGAGGATGAGGATGATACGGATTACCTTCATGCCGCCGCCGGTGGAGCCGGAGCAACCGCCGACGAAGGCGGCGACGAACAGCAGGAAGGGCAGGGCACCAGGCCAGGCAGAGAAGTCCGCTACGGCGAAGCCGGCGGTAGTGGCCACGGAGACCACCTCGAACAGGGCGTGACGCAACCCCACGGCGGTCAAATAGGTGTCGGTATACCACAGGGAAATAGCGGTGATCACCGTCAGCCCGCCGAGGAACAGCAACAGGAAACGGGCTTCGGGGTCCTGAAAGTAGTGGGTCAGGCGCTTCTCGCGCCAGGCCACGAAGTGCAGGCTGAAGCTCATCGCCGAGACGATCATGAAGCCGACACCGATCAGCTCGATCGTCGCACTGTCGAAGTTGCCGATGCTGGCGTCGTAGGTCGAGAAGCCGCCTAGGGCGACCGTGGAGAAACTGTGTCCCAGGGCATCGAACCAGTCCATGCCGGCGGCCAGGTAGGCCAGAAAGCAGGTGACCGTCAGGCTGGCATAGATGTACCACAGCGCTTTGGCGGTCTCGGTGATGCGCGGGGTCAGCTTGGAATCCTTGAGCGGCCCCGGAATCTCGGTGCGGTAAAGGGCCATGCCGCCGACCCCCAGGGTCGGCAGGATTGCCACGGCCAGCACTACGATCCCCATGCCGCCCAACCACTGCAGTTGCTGGCGATAGTAGAGGATCGACTTGGGCAGGAACTCGATGCCGGTGATCACCGTCGCGCCTGTCGTGGTCAGCCCCGAGAAGGACTCGAAGACCGCATCGGTGATCGTCAGTGCCGAGACCTCGGCCAGCATGAAGGGCAAGGAGCCGAACAGGCCGAGTACGCTCCAGAACAGCGCGGCGATCAGGAAGCCGTCGCGGGTGCGCAGTTCCTTGCGAGCGGTGCGATTGGGCAGGTACATGGCCGCGCCGGTGACTACCGTGATGCCGATAGCCACGGCGAAGGCCTCCCAGAGGCCGTCGGCGAAGAGCAGCGAAATCAGGATCGGTGGCATCATGGTCAGGCTGAACAGCATCAACAGTAGCCCCAGGATGCGCAGGATCATGCGCAGGCTCATCAGGCGGCCCCTCTTGTCACATCATGCCCCGTCACGTCATTCCCTGTGGTCATCAGAAGAAGGTCAACCCGACCTGGAAGAGTCGCTCCACGTCGCGCAGTCGGCGCTTGTCGATCACGAACAGGATGACATGGTCGCCGGATTCCACCACCACGTCGTCATGGGCGATCAGTACCTCCTTGCCACGCACCATGGCGCCGATGGTGGTGCCCTTGGGGAGGTCGATATCACGGATGGCGCGGCCGACGACCCTGGAGGACTGGCTGTCGCCGTGGGCGATGGCCTCGATGGCCTCGGCGGCGCCGCGGCGCAGC
>JAGXFG010000025.1 GCA_024637395.1 Burkholderiaceae bacterium
GCATTGCGGTCGCGCTCCCCCCGAGTGCGCAGCATGTTGATGCCTGCGGCGAGCTGGTTAGCCAGTTCTGTCAGAAGGACGGTTTCCTGCTCGTCGAAGGCGCGGACCGCTGCGGAATAAATACTCAACCCACCGATGGTTCTGCCGCTATCCACGAGCGGCAGCACGATGTTCGCGGCATAACCGCGGGCGAGCGCGGCATCTCGCCACGGCGCGAACCCCTGGTCACCCGCGATATCGCGGCACACCCGTGGCTTCCCACTGCGGATAGTCCGCGCCATCAGGGTTGCTGGCTGACCGTCATCCTGGTCACTTTCAGGTGTGACGCCGGGGGAGGTTCCCGCCGATGGCTCACCGAACCAGGCCATCGGAGTGATGCCCCTATTGGAACTCGAGTTCACGTATGCAACCGTCGCAAATCGGTAGCCCCCGGCGCGCACGATGACGCGGCACATGTCCTGCAGCAAAGCCAGCTCGTTGGTGGCTCGATGCACCACTTGATTCCCGGCATAAAGAACCCTGAGTCCGCGGTTGGCCCGCGCGGCGCTGCGCGCTCGTTTCGCGATCAATGCCGCCGCCTGGTCGATCGCCAGCGCGAGCTGCCCAATCTCGTCCCTTGTGTGCTTGAGCCCAGATCGGGTATTCAGGTCGCCTTCCGAAAAGCGCCTGGCCGCCTCCGCCAATTTCCCCATGGGGCGCACGGCAAGCCGATTAATGCCCCAGATCACCACCCCCATGACTGCCAGCAGGATTCCGATGGCAAGGGCAAATTTGGTGATCGTGTCGCGCTTCACATCGGCTATGACGCTGTCCGTTGGCACGCTCTGCCAAAGGTACATTGGGCCTGAGACTGTTTCGAGTACGGTCACATGCGCGAAGAGCCGGTCTTCTCCCTCAAGGTCGCCACCCTCAAAGGTGCCTTTGCCTCCTGCAGCGCGAATATGCTGGAAGATCGCCGAGCCAGCCGCATTCATGCCGATCCACCTCATATCGGCAGGCAGACTGACAGCAACATCTCCATTCGCGTCTACTACCGCCAGCCGAGCCCCTTCCGCAGGGTTCGACATCGCGAGTTCCTGGCCTAGCCAGTCTAGGTCGAGTATCAGCATAAGCACGCCGGTAACGCTACCGTTATCGCCCAGCATCGCCTTTGCGAACGCGATCGAGCGTTTGCCAATCACGCGTCCGACAAACACGTCGCTAACCACCATCTCATGGCGCGTCAGTGCAGCGCGAAAATAGGCTCGATCGGCAACGTTGGTCTGGGCTTCCAAGCCACTCGCAGCGCAAACCAGGTCGCCATTTGGCAGCGCCTTGACGATATTCTGGAACTGCGGCTCCGATCGCTGCCACGCCCGAAGCTCGTTCGCGCATGCCGCGCTTGACGATCCCGGCGCGATACTCGAACTGAGCATAAGTCCGTTGAGGATGGCGTCGGCTCGATTGGCGATGGATTGCTGCCGGGCGGCAATCAGTTCGGTACGATTGAGCAGCAACTCCTTGGCGCTGGCGATCCCGTTCTTACGGTCGACTACAAAGTCCCAAGTGAGCGAGCCGGCAGTTATCACCGTCGCCGTCGTCATGAGAAGAACAAAGCGCGCCCGTAGGGAAATGAACATGGCTCAATCCGGTTTGCGACGTGCGATGCTTCTTCAATGGTCGCCGTCGCCCTAGGAGCACGAAGTGCGCCCCCTTTTTTCGCAGTATTGATTGATTGAATCAACTCCACCGCAGTCATGGATGCGATTCGCGACGGGAGGCCGCTATGCTCAGATGAGTGGACGGCAGGCGTCAGATTTCTGATTACGATCGCCTACGAGTTGAAGAGGGTCGATTTGCCGACGTTGGGCAGGCCGACGATGCCGCATTGCAGGGCCATCAAAAATCCTTATATATCAAGGCACCAGCGAGCCGAATGTCGGCTAAATCGCGGTGCCCGACCCGCGCCAGGCGCAGGTGTGGGATGGGGTCGGAGATCCCGAGAAAACCGTCAAAACGGGCGTAGTCGCCAGGATTTTGTACTGGTTTTGTCTCGGAAGAGGGGTGATTGTTACGCTGGCTGGTGGGGGTTGGCGCGGGTCCTGCGGCTCTGGACTGGCGCAGGGGATCGACTCTGGCCAAGGCCAGCATCGGTATCCGGCGCGTCGGCACGGAGATATGATCGCTTGCAAGATGTTCGTTGAAAGACAAACCCAGCATTTCCCAACAATTTTGGGCTTCAAGCCAAACGGCCGGTACCGGCGCTGGGGATGCAGTCCAACCATTGCAGCGCTGCCGATCTCTATCTCGTCAACACGTCAGGCCACTACACCCCATGTTCTACTACGCCCTGAAGGTCATCATCTCCGCTCTACTGATCGTTGCCATCTCCGAGATCGCCAAACGCTCGACCGGATTTGCGGCCTTGATCGCCTCGATTCCGATCACATCCTTGCTCGCCTTCGTCTGGCTTCAGGTGGAGGGCTCCCCTTCGGAGCGCATCGCCGAACTTTCCGGCCAGATTTTTTGGCTGGTGCTGCCGTCACTGGTCCTCTTTCTGGCGCTCCCGTTCTTGCTCAAACAGGGGGTCAACTTCTGGATCAGTCTTGCTATTTCTGTAGCGGCGACGGCGGGCTGTTATCTGGCCCTTCTCCCATTGCTTCGCCGCGTGGGCGTCAACTTATGATCGGCTGCCGGATACGGCGCGTCAGGGAACGTTGCCCCGCAGAACCCTGCCGAGCCCCTGGACTTGGAAGTCAAGCGCTACGCCGGAACACCGGTGCATAATTCACCGATGGACCCAGGTGCCAGCGTGCGATTCTTCGACGCCCAGTTCCAAAGACAGGTGCGTCAGGCGGATTTGTGCCTGAATGAGTTCGAGGAAGCTGCTCTTCCGTATCTCAAAGGGCGCGTACTTGACTATGGTTGCGGCCTGGGTAACCTTGCCCTCGCCGCGGCGCAACGGGGTTGTTCGGTGGTCGCGTTGGACGCAAGTCACACAGCGATCGAGCACATCCGGCGTATCGCCACGGAGCGATCGCTGCCGATCGATGCAGTTGAAGCAGATTTGCGAAGCCACGAACTCGCCGAGGAGTTCGACTCGGTCGTCTCGATTGGCTTGCTGATGTTCTTTGACTGCGACACGGCCTTTCGCCAACTTCAGGGTCTGCAATCGCACTTGCGCGTCGGCGGTGTGGCGGTCATTAATGTATTGGTCGAAGGGACCACGTACATCGATATGTTTGACCCCAAGGACCACTGTCTGTTTTCGCGCGACGAAATGCAGGCACGCTTCCAAGGCTGGGAAATCCTGCATTCCGAATATCAGAATTTCGCCGCTCCCAAGGAACAGGTCAAATCTTTCTGTACGATCGTCGCACGCAAGTCGCGTTAGCCCCTATCAGACCCGAGCTACTGGGTGACCTGGCCAGCAGCGGAAGCGACCGACTTGCCGACGTTGGGCAGGCCGACGATGCCGCATTCCAGGGCCAACAAAAATCCTTTTATATCAAGGCGCCAGCGAGCCGAACGTCGGCTCCATCGCGGTGCCAGACCCGCGCCAGGCGCAGGTGTGGGACGGGGGCGGAGATCCTGAGCAAACCGTCAAAACGGGCGCGGGCAGAGGGCGTGCAGAGAACGAACATCGCCGGTATCCGTAACGCTTGAGATGAGATAGGGTTATGCTGAAGCGACCAGACGTAGTGTGTGGGGTGCCACGAATTACTTGCCTGGGCCGCGTCACGCAATGCTAGCCCGAGGTGGACGTGAGCCCCGCTCCCGAAAACACGTTAGGCGTTTCAGGAGCCACCACCTGGAGTCCTGCTGTGAATACGGAACACCTCGAAATCCCGGAGCGCTTCTGCGGCCCACCGAACTCAGGGAACGGTGGTTATGTCTGCGGCCTCCTGGCCAAACACTTGTCAGGGGCCGTGTCCGTACGACTGAAAGCGCCGCCACCCCTGAAGGCAAAGCTGCGCCGCGAGTGGACGAGTGACTCTGCGCGGCTGTACTACGAGTCGGTGTTGATTGGAGAAGCGAAGTCTTGCGAGCTAACGCTGGAACTGCCGAACTGTTCGACATTGGCACAAGCTGAGCAGGCCGCTGAGGCGTTCCCAGGGTTCAAGAGCCATCCGTTCCCGCGATGCTTCGTCTGCGGACCCGCTCGCGAGGCCGGAGATGGGCTGCGCATCTTTTCTGGCCCACTACAGAACAAAAGCCAGCTCGCGGCACCCTGGGTGCCGCACGCCTCCCTCGCAGATGACGGCGGCAACATAGCCTCTGAGTTCATCTGGGCGGCGCTCGATTGCCCAAGTGCGTTTGCCGTGCTGCCCGTACCCGAAGGATTGGCCATCGTACTGGGCGAACTGTGCGTTTCGCTAGAAGGCACATTGACTGTTGGGCAACCAACTGTGGTCACATCGTGGCCTATTGCTCAGGAAGGCCGACGACGTACCGCTGGTAGTGCAATACACACGAGGGACGGGAAACTGGTCGCCTTTGCTCGCGCAGTTTGGGTCGAGGTGCCACAAAGTCAGTGGGTTACTTCGCGTGGCACAGACGCCTAACCCCTCGTATATGGACTCCCCCGCAAAGTAAGGGATTGATCGATTGTTGTGGCAGCGGGGTTGAGTCTGCAGTCGTATATCGAGCATCTGAAGCCATACCCACCTCGGTGGCGTCAGCCCCGAGGCCTTGGAACAGGTTTCAGCGTGAGGCTGAGAAGTGTCTTAATTCCGGGGGCTGTCCACGGAATGCCCCCGTCGCTCAGTTGGCGTCGTGAAAGAATTTCAGGAGCTTGAGGGCCTCGACGTTCGAGTGCTGGAACGCCGCCGGATCAAACGCCGCCTCGCCGATGCGGGCATGTCCCGGCAGACCGGCGAACAGCGCGTCGTCGACATTCTTGAACCCCATCGCCCACTCGCTGAACATGCGCTCTTCGATCTCGCCTTCGCCGAGCGTCAGAATGGTGTGGTGACGCTTGTCGCGCTTGATCTTGTCGTAGAGGGCGCGCACTTCGAGTTCGTCGCCTTCCAGCATCTGAATGAAGTACCCTTTGTTGGTGTCGGTCGAATACCGATAGATCAGCATGCCGGTGAGGCCCTTCGCGATATTGTTCTCACGGCTCAATGACAACAGCGACTCGAGCGCCGCAGCGTCCATCGGCTTCATTGCCGCGCTAACGTAGATGATGTAGTGCACGAACTCTCCTCGCTTTCCTTGTTTAAGACACGGGATCGCGGACTGGGCAAAGCCGGGTCGATGGCCCGGGGGCGCGGCCAACGCTCAGTTTGTGTATCACGCATAGTCCCGCAAAACAGTATATAGCGGGCAAGCGATCATGATCCGTTGACCGGTCCATCATCATGCTCTGATCGGCGCCAACAAACTGGGCATTTAGAAAGCGGCCGTTGGTCCAGGGCTCCTAACGCTGCGCAGCGGAAATTCAACCGCAAAAAACAAGGGCTACCCTAAGATGGCCCTTGCCTGTTGATGTTTCTGTCGGCAGGCTCCGGAGTTAGGCACAAGATCCGCTCCCTGAATCACCTTAGCCCTGTTTCCAATTGTTCCTGATCCAGAAAGGAGAGAGCCATGAGCTTCTACATTACTGCCGTGGCGACATCCATTGCCGCCCTGATCCTGGGACTCGGTTGGCTCTTTGCGGGAACCCTGTTGCTCAAGAGGTGGGGTCTCGAAACCAACGCTGCGGGCCTGCTGGTCGGTCGCCGTCTGGGCGTCGTCTACCTTGCCATGGCCTTGCTGCTGTTCCTGGGAAGGTCTGCCCCGCCATCCGAGTTGCGCTCAGTCGTCGCCATCGCCATGTTGGTATCCCTGGGACTGCTGGCTCTTTTGGGACTGATCGAGTTCAAGGCAGGTCGCGACCGCCATTCCAGGTGCGCGGCTGGTCCGATTCGAGAGAGGGGGGCACCTAGTGCTGAGCGTCGAGCAAGCGGCCATTCGCACTATGATCCAGCAACACATCGGAGGCCAGATGAGTGACTGAGGCCACGGGGCGATTCAGTATTTCCAGCCGTAGCCGAGGCCCAGACTGTTCTCGGACAGGTGCAAGTTCGCGACGCCACCACCGTAATTGATCGGAATCGGCCCGCCGACTGTCTTCCTGAAGGCGTGGCTGTAATGGAAGCTCAGTTCGCCATGCTTGCCCTGCTTCCAGGTGGCACCAAGGGTCACGTGGTCCTGCACCACGCCGGGGGCCAGGATGTTCAGGAGGACCTCATCGCCAGGAATTGGTTGCGTGACATGGCTATAACCACCCCGTAGAGTCAGTTCGGGACTCGCGTCGTAGCTCGCACCAATTTTCACGACCGAGACATTCCGCCACCCGAAACCAGGTCCATTGGACGAACCGAACTGCGTGCCGGTAAAGAGCGAATTCCCCACCGACTTGACGCTACCGAACTCGATGCGCTGGACATCGGCCGCCAGCGTCAGCGCATTGGTCGCCTGCCAAGCTATGCCAACGCCATAGTTGGCAGGAACATCGAACCCACCCTGTTCCGCAAACAGGCCCTTGTACTTGTCGAATTTGCCGGTCTTAGTCCTGGTGGCGTAGGTCGCGCCAATGCTCAGTTCGGGCGTCAGCCTGCCGGCATATCCAATGCGAAGCCCCCAACCGATCGCCGAGTCGGAACCCTGGTTGGAAAAATTGCCGGGCGACTCAGATGCGCCATTACCGGCAAAAAGTTCGATACCCTTGGCGGCGAAGCGCTGATAGGCAAGATTGACGGCAAGCCCAAGGGCGTGATCGTCATTCACTTTGTAGGCGAGCGAGGGCGAAATGAACAGCTGCTCGAGGTTGACGCCTGCGGCCCCCGTGGCGCCAAAGCCGCCCCACGGATTGCGGGCGTAATCGGTGTTCATGCCGCCATTCCCGTATACGGCCACACCGGCGGCCCACTGTGAATTCAACTGTTTGACGTAGCCAAGTTCCGGGATCAGGAAGTTCCTGGTGTCATTGCCGTCATAGCTGCCATTCAAGCTGCTGCCGCCCGGTCCCGCGTTGCCGTCAATCTCGGCGCCGCGCTTGGGCTGGAACAGGGTCACGCCAATGTCTGCGCGCTCCCCGACGAATGCCGTTCCTGCGGGGTTGGTCGCTGCGGCCAGGCCATCCTGGGGCAGCGCGATGCCAATGCCGGCAATGCCTTGTGACTTCACTCCATAGCCGTGCGAGAAGTAACCATTTGTCGCGGAGGCGGTTTCAGTGGCAAGTAGTCCGAACAGAAGAATGGAGGGGAACGCTTTGGGGCTGATCATGAATGTTGGTCTCGTGAGTTTCCTGAAGACGCGCAGACTAGCAGCCCAAAGTCCACGACCAAACCAACTTATTCAGATTTGCTTATACGATTTGCCTGCTGCGCGTCGAAGAAGACGGCCAGAACCGAAGTTCAATACGCGCTAGCTGTGGGGTTACACTGGCTGACAACCGGCGGCATTAGGCCGCGAATCAATCGTGTTGAAAATCGCCATGCCAGCTAAGGCAAGACTGTTTATCGTTGCGGGCTGCGTCGCTGCCTTGCTGGCGGTGGCCGCCGGCGCCTTCGGCGCGCATGCGCTCAAGGCACACCTGGCTCCGGACATGCTGGCCGTTTTCAAGACCGGGGTTGAGTACCATTTCTACCACGCGTTCGGCCTGATACTCGTCGGCTTCGCCGCATTGCACCTGCCCGAAAGCGCATATCTGCGCGCCGCCGGCTGGGTCATGCTCGCCGGCATCGTTCTGTTCTCCGGCAGCCTCTATCTGCTCGCGTTGAGCGGCGCGACCTGGCTGGGAGCGGTAACTCCGCTGGGCGGGGTGTGCTTCATCGCCGCGTGGGCGCTGTTCGCGGGAGCCTTCATCAAGTCCTGACGCTTGCGGGCCGCGCGCGGTTCCGCCTTCGAGCGGGTTGAGATCGCTGGCGCGCCCGACCTTGCGCGCCAGCACTTGCCGGGGAATCGGCCCTAAGCGGCCATGGCGGGATAGTCGGTATAACCCTTCTTGCCCGGGGTATACAACGTCGCCATGTCAGGCGCATTCACTGTCGCACCGGCCTTCATGCGTGCAACCAGGTCTGGGTTGGAAATGAATGGACGGCCAAATGCGATCAGGTCTGCCTCTTTCGCCTGCAGGACCTTTTCGGCACTCTCGGCGTCCATTCCTCCGACCGCGATGAAGGTGCGCGCGAACGCGGCGCGGAGCTTCTTCTTGAAATCGGCCGGCACCGGTGGCGCTCCCATCGCCGAGTGGTCGACCAGGTGCAGATAGACGAGCCCGAGGTCCGACAGCTTGCTGGCCAGTGAAAGGAACTGCTCTTCCACCCCGTCGAAAGCCCCGGTTCCGTTGAATACGCCGTAGGGGGAGATGCGAATCCCGACCCGCTCGGCGCCAATGGCGTTCACGCAGGCCTGCGCCACTTCGAGGGTAAAGCGATTGCGCTTGTCGGCACTGCCGCCATAGCCATCGGTGCGCTGGTTGACGTTGGCGTTCAGAAACTGTTCCATCAGGTAGCCATTGGCGGCATGCAGCTCGATGCCGTCAAAGCCTGCCTTGATGGCCAGCTTTGCCGCGTTGGCGTACTCGGCGACCGCTGCCGAAATGTCTGCCTGGGTCATCTCGACCGGGACGGTGTGCGATTGCTTGCCCGCCTTGTCGGTCACCATTTCACCCGGGCACGCTTCAGGGCTCGGGCCAATCACGCGGGCACCGGCAGGGAGATTGTCCTGGTGCGAAACGCGCCCGGTGTGCATGAACTGCACAAATATCTTGCCGCCAGCTCCGTGGACGGCCTCGGTGACTGCGCGCCAGCCCTGGACCTGTTCTTCGTTGTAGAGACCGGGAATTCTGGGGTATCCAACTCCATTGGGCGAGGGCGATGTGCCCTCGGTCACGATCAGTCCTGCCATTGCGCGCTGCTCGTAATACTGGGCCATCAGTGCATTGGGCACGTTATCGGCTGATGCCCGATTGCGGGTCATCGGTGCCATCACGCTGCGGTTGGCAAGTTGAATTGCGCCTAGCTGGTAAGAATCAAAAAGCATGGAAGTTTCCTGGAAGTTGGTTGGAATTGTTGTCGGCAGAGAAGATCGAGCGGCAGGAGCAGCGATCACTCCCATCCATAAACTATTAAGTGAGGGCGACGGCGCTGTTTTTCAAGGTCAAATGACATTCGCCCGTGACCCGGATGCCGCTCCTGAGCGAATGCCCGAAGTTGATCTCAAGCGCTGGAGGCCTGTTCCGCCAGCGGAAGAATGTCGTTGGCGGGAGTGCAAAGACCGCGGTGCTTGAGTGGCATCGCATCAGGATCGATACTGGGCTGACAGTGCTTATTCCCTGCCGCGGAGATGTGCCGGGACGCGAACCGGGAGCAGATTGACGAAGAAATATCAACCCCAGCAAGGAGATACTGATGTCACTGAAACACCCCCTGATCGCAGCGGTACTGTTGGGCGCCTCGGCGCTGAGCCAGGCAGCAGGCTTCACTCTCTCCAGTCCTGAGATCAAGGCTGGCGCCATGATTCCGGCCAGCTTCGAATACAACGGCTTTGGCTGCAGCGGCGAGAACAAGTCGCCGGCGCTTAAGTGGAGCGGAGCACCCAAGGGCACCAGGAGTTTTGCGCTCACTGTCTATGACCCGGACGCGCCCACCGGCTCGGGCTGGTGGCACTGGTCGGTCATCAACATCCCGGCCAATGTGAACGAACTCGCAAGCAATGCGGGCGCCGTGGGCGGCGCCAACCTGCCGGCCGGCGCGAGCAACGTGCGCATCGACTTCGGCGCGGCGGCCTGGGGCGGACCCTGCCCGCCCCAGGGCGACAAGCCGCACCGCTACATCTTCACGGTGTACGCACTCAAGACCGACAAGCTCGACATTCCGGCCGATGCAACTGCGGCACTGGCTGGCTTCATGATCCATGCCAATACCATCGCCAAGGCCAGTTTCACCGCCCGATACGGTCGCAAGAAGTAGCGGTTGGCGCAGCACTAGAAAGGCCGGCCCCAGCCCAGGGGATGGTCTTCTGCCGCGAGGCTGGCGCGGCCACTGCGATATGATCGACGTTCAGTTCCCGGACAATTGAGCCACGCAAGTGCCCAGCGGTTCAGCCGAAACGCTGCTCTGTCAGGCGGCTCGCACTCATCCCGAGCGGTCGGGGTGGCTCGCCGGCGGCCTGACGACCCGGGGCACTGAATTGGCCAACGACATGAACGATATCGATTCGATCGCGATCAGCGAGGTGCAGCTGCTGCTGGCCGAGAAGCGGACCTCCCTGGCGGTGATGCGCACTGGCATCGCCGTCCTGGCCTTGCCGCTTTCGGTGGCTACCTGTTGGTGCATGCCATCGGGCGCATGCACCACTACGACCGGCTGATTCGCAAGATCAAGTCGGAGCACAGCATAATCGCCGAATACATCGAGTAGATTCAGGCAGAAGTCATGAAGCAGCTCGACTCGACCATCGGCAACACCGCGATCCCGTCGATCGCCGCCAGCCTCCAGGTCACGCCACTGAGCCTCAAGGCGGCGCCGCCCGTGCGCGTCGCTCCCTAGCGAGCTCCGGCATGTGCACCCACTACCTGTCAGTGCCAAGCCCCGAGCGGTTACGGGAGTCGTTCAACATCGTGCCGCCGAGCGAGCTCGGGCGCCATGACATGTGGCCCGGCTACTTCGGGCTGTTCATCCGCCGTTCCGACGACGGCGACGAGTGCGCTGGCGCGCAACCGCAGCGCGAAGCCGTGATGGGGCGCTGGGGTCTGGTCCCGCACTGGTCAAAGGATGGCAAGGAACGCAACACCGTCAATGCCCGCAGCGAGACCGCGGCCATCAAGCCCAGCTTCAGGGATGCTTGGCGGCGTAGCCAGCGCTGCATCATTCCGGCCCAGGCGGTGTTCGAGCCTGACTGGCGCTCCGGCAAGGCCGTTGCCACCCAGATCGTGAGGGCTGACGGCCAGCCGCTGGGAATCGCGGGACTCTGGTCGGCGTGGAAATCCGCCGCCGGCTGGCTCGAGAGCTACACCATGCTCACCATCAACGCCGACGAGCATGAGCTGATGCGCAATTTCCATCGCCCCAATGAAGAGAAGCGCATGGTGGTGATCCTGCCCGATGACGGCTACGAGGAATGGTTGCAGGCCAGCCCTGAGCGCGCGACCGGATTCATGCGCTCCTACCGAGCCGAGCTATTGCGCGTCATCGAGCCCCCCGCACGCAACGAGCTGGAGCTGGTGCCCAGGCAATAGATGGCGAAAGCAAAGAAGACGGCCGCCAGGAAGGAGCCACCAGCGAACGTGGGCGGCTCCGCGCGCCCCGACGGGAGATTCTTCCACTGGGAGGGCGACGTCCTGGTGCTCAACATCCTCGGGACGCCATCGGCCAAGTTGGACAAGATCGGCAAGCCCAAGGACAAGCAGCTCAAGGTGTCGGTGACTGCGGACCCGGTGGGCGGCAAGGCCACCGATCACATGGTGAAGTTCCTGGCCAGGGAATTTGGCGTCAGGACCAGCGACGTGGAAGTGGTGTTCGGACGCATGAGCGTCAACAAGCAGTTGCGGATCGCGAATCCGACCAAATTCCCGCGGGCCTTCAAGCTCGGGGAGTGAGCGCGCGCCCGGCAGCCCTAGGCGGTGGGCGGGATCTCGCGGTTGTCGATCAGGCGCGTGGTGCCGAGCATGCCCGCTCCGAGCACCACCAGCGGTTCGTCCCGCGACGGCTTGCCGCTTGCCGACGGTGCCCCCAGGTCCGACTGGCGGCGGATCGCGACATAGTCGGGACGCCAACCGCGGTCTTGGAGTGCGCGCATCGCACCAGCCTCGAGTTCCGACCAATCACTGGCGCCACCTTGCACCGCGGCGGCGATCCGCCTCAGCTCAGCGGCCAGTGCCGGGGCTTCGATCCGTTGCGCGGCGCTCAGGTAGGCATTGCGCGATGAGAGCGCGAGACCGTCAGCGGCGCGTTCGGTCTCACCGGCAACGATTTCGACCGGCAGCGCGAACTGGCGGACCATCTCGCGGATCACCAGCAGTTGCTGATAGTCCTTCTTGCCGAAGATCGCGCTGCACGGCCCGACGCAGTTCAGCAGCTTGAGGACCACGGTGCAGACGCCGGTAAAGAATCCCGGCCGGAATTGCCCTTCCAGAATGTTCGCCAGCGCGCCCGCCGGCTGCACGGTATAGGTCTGCGGCTGCGGGTAGAGCTCCCCTTCGGGAGGCGCGAAGACCAGGTCGCAGCCGGCGCCCTCGAGCAGTGCGCAGTCGCGCTCGAACGTGCGCGGATAGGTGTCGAAGTCTTCGCTGGGCGCGAACTGCAAGCGGTTGACGAAAATGCTGCTGACCACCGGCGCGCCGAGCTGAGCGGCCAGTCGTACCAGCGTCAAGTGGCCCTCGTGGAGATTGCCCATTGTCGGCACAAACGATGCCCGCCCGGTCCCGGCGAGCGCGAGGCGCAATTCGGCGATTGTTCTGACGATGTCCACGCTAACGACTCCGGGGTCCGCTACGGTCAGTAGCCGTGGGTGGACTCGTCAGGGAAACTGCCATCCCTGACCGCCGCGACATAGCGCGCGACAGCATCATCGATGCTCGCCGCGCCATCCATGAAATCGCGCACGAAGCGCGGCTTCCTGCCGTGGGTGATGCCGAGCATGTCATGGAGCACCAGCACCTGGCCCGAGCAACCCGCGCCGGCGCCGATGCCGATCACCGGAATCGGCAGTTCCCTGGCCAGGATCCGGCCGAGGTCGCTGGGCACCAGTTCGATCACGATCATGGCGGCACCGGCTTCGGCCAGTTCGCGCCCCTGGGCCAGCATCAGGCCAGCCGCGGCGTCATCGCGTCCCTGGATGCGGTAGCCGCCCAGCGCATGCACCGATTGTGGCGTCAGTCCGAGGTGAGCGCAGACCGGAATGCCGCGTTCGACCAGGAAACGCACCACCGGGGCAGTCCAGCCGCCGCCCTCGAGTTTCACCATCTGTGCGCCAGCTTGCATCAGGCGGGCAGCGTTGCGCAGCGCCTGCTCGCACGATTCATGGTAGCTGCCAAAGGGCAGGTCGCCGACGATCCAGGCGTAGCGGTTGCCGCTGGCGACGCACCGGGTGTGGTACTCCATGGCGTCGATCGACACCGGCACTGTGCTGGTATGGCCCTGGAGCGTCATGCCCAGAGAATCGCCGACCAGCAGCACATCGACGCCGGCGGCGTCGAGGACCCGCGCAAACGAGGAGTCGTAGCAGGTCAGCATGGTAATTGTTTCGCCATCGCGGTGCATCGCGCGCAGTCGATGCAGGGTGACGGGTTTGCGCTCGGTCATCTTGGGCTCCGGCCTCAGTTGACGTACCGCACCACGACGCAGCCGATCGAGTAGCCGGCGCCGAACGAGCAGATCACCCCGACATCGCCGCCTGCCAGTCCCGCGCCGTGGCGATGGAAGGCGATGATCGAGCCCGCCGACGCGGTATTGGCATATTCGTCGAGAATCACCGGCGCTCGTTCCGGGCCGGGATCGGCCCCGAGCAGCTTGCGGGTGATGAACAGGTTCATGTTCAGGTTCGCCTGGTGCAGCCAGTAGCGCGCCACCCCCTGCGGCTCGATCCCCAGTTGGGCCAGGTGGCCGCCGATGTGTTCGACCACCATCGGGCAGACCTCCTTGAACACCTTGCGACCTTCCTGGACGAAGAGCTGGTCGTGGGCCTCGCGATCGACATCCTCGCAGCGCGCCAGGAACCCGGCGTTGTTGCGGATGTTGTTCGAGAACCTGGTTGCCAGCCTGGTGCCGAGAATGTCGAAGCGCTGACTGACGTTCGCCCGGGCGGCGTCCTCGACCACCACCGCGGTGCAGACGTCGCCGAAGATGAAGTGGCTGTCGCGGTCGCGCCAGTCGAGGTGCGCGGAGGTGATTTCGGGGCTTACCACCAGTACCGCGCGGGCGGTGCCGGCGCGGATCGCGTTGGCAGCCTGCTCGATGCCGAAAGTCGCCGACGAGCAGGCGACGTTCATGTCGTAGGCATAACCCGAGGTGCCGAGCGCCTGCTGGAGTTCGATTGCCATCGCCGGATAGGCGCGTTGCAGGTTGGCGCAGGCGATGATCACCAGATCGATGTCGGCCGCCTCGCGTCGGGCCATGTCGAGTGCGTCGCGGGCCGCACCCAGGGCGATCTCGACCTGCAGCGACATCTCTTCATTGGGGCGCGGGGAGAAGTACGGGCGCATGCGCTCCGGGTCGAGCACGCCGCGGCGATCGATGACATAGCGCTGGCGAATTCCCGAGGCCTTCTGGATGAACTCGACGCTCGATGGCTCCAGGGCGACGGCCGCGCCGCCGGCGATGGCAGCGGCATTGCGCTCGTTCTGGAGCCTGACGTACTCGTTGAACGAGGCCACCAGTTCGTCATTGGTGATGACGTCGGGGGCGTTCCACAGGCCGGTGCCGGTGATTGCTGCAACGACAGGACTTGGCGTCATGGTGTTCGGTACCCCCGGGGATGCAGGCGCCGCTGCCGGGCTTCCAGGCTTCCCGACGCTGGCATGGGCGCCCATTGTACGGCAGCAAGTCGCGTGAATCCTTACCGGCGGCGGTGATTACGGGCCCGGGTCAGGCGATCACGGAGGGTGCGGGCCCGGTGACGGAACTGGGCAGAAAGTGCGCAGTATGGTCGGCAATCATACCTTCCTCGTCGGTCGGAATGACCCATGCCTGCACCCGCGAGCCGGCCTTGGTGAGGCATGCCGCCCCCGCCCCGTCATAGGAGCCGTTGGCAGCCAGGTCTGGTTCGACCCCGAGCCAGCCCAGCCCGGCGAGAATGCGTTCGCGGATCGGCGCGGCGTGCTCCCCGATGCCGGCGGTGAACACGATGCCGTCGATGCCTTCAAGCACGGCCGCGAGGGCACCGATTTCACGCTTGACCCGGGCGACGAAGAAGTCGACTGCTTCACGGGCGCCGGTCGTCGAGCTCGCGAGCAGCAGGCGCATATCGGCGCTGACCCCGGAGAGGCCCTTCAACCCGGATTCGCGATAGAGCAGATCGGCGAGCCCAGCCGCGTCGAGCCCCTCGTTCTGCAGCAGCCACAGCAGCACGCCGGGGTCGATACTGCCGCAGCGGGTCCCCATCGGCAGGCCGTCGAGCGGTGAAAATCCCATGGTCGAACTCACCGAGCGTCCGGCGCGCAGGGCACACAGCGAGGCGCCATTGCCCAGATGGGCCACCACCGTGCGGCCGCCGGCGAGGGCCGGTGCAACCAGTGGCAACTGGGAGGCGATGTACTGGTAGGAGATGCCGTGGAATCCGTAGCGGCGAATGCCCTGCTCGTAGAACGAGCGCGGCAGCGCGTAGACGTCCTCGACAAAATCGTGGGTGCGATGGAAGGCGGTGTCGAAGCAGGCCACCTGCACCGCCTCCGGAAAGGCGCTGCGGGCGGCCCGAATGCAGGCAACGTTGTGGGGCTGGTGCAGCGGTGCCAGCGCCATCAGCGCGTCGAGTTGCGCGAGGACGTTCTCGTCGACTGCCGCGGGGGCGCTGAATTGCGCGCCACCGTGGACCACGCGGTGTCCGACGCCACTTATCCGCATCCCCGGCACCGCCGCGCGCAACGCCGCCAGGGCATGTTCGAGCGCGCCGTGAGCGTCTGGCACCTTGCGCAGCTCGCGGGGCGGCGCGATATCGTCACCGTGGCGATCGCGCACCTGCAGCAGTCCCTGTCCCCCGGGTCCGTCGATGCCGCCGCGCACCGCCAGGCGCAGCGCCGGGCCGGCACCGCTCTGCCCAGGCGGGCCGCTCGCGGCGATTTCAAAGAGCGCGAACTTGAGCGAGGAGGATCCGGCGTTCAGCGTCAGCAGGTGCTCGCTCATCGCCCGGAGCCATCCTGGTCGTGGATCTCGGCGGGCGCGGCCGGTTCCTTCACGGCACTCACGCCGGTCTTGGTCCAGTGCACATAGAGGTGGGCCAGCGCGCATGACATCAGCCGGCTCTGCGCGTCGTCGGCCCGGCTGGTGAGGATGATGGGCACGCTCGCCCCCAGGACCAGCCCGGCGGCCAGGGCGCTCGCCACAAAGGTGAGCTCCTTGGCCAGCATGTTGCCGGCTTCCATGTTGGGGACGATCAGCACCTGGGCGTGCCCCGCCACCAGTGACTGGATGCCCTTGGAGCGCGCGGCCTCGAGGTTGACCGCGTTGTCCATCGCCAGCGGCCCGTCGACGATGCCGCCGACGATCTGGCCGCGCTCGGCCATCTTGGCGAGCACCGCGGCGTCGATCGTCGAGGGGATGGCGGGGTTGACGGTCTCGATCGCCGAGAGGATCCCAACCTTCGGCACCGCAATGCCGCAGGCCCGCGCCAGGTTGATCGCGTTCTGGGTGATGTCGGCCTTGGCTGCGAGGTCGGGGGCAATATTGATCGCCGCGTCGGAAATGAAGAGCGGATGCTCGAGCCCCGGCGTGTCCATCACGAACACGTGGCTGATCCGCCGGCCGCTGCGCAGCCCCCCCTCGCGGCGCACCACTTCGGCCAGCATTACGTCGGTATGGAGGTGGCCCTTCATCAACGCCGCCACCGAGCCCTCGCGCGCCATCCGGACCGCAGCTGCCGAGGCCGCGAAATCGCTGTCGGCATCGACGCGCTGGAATTGCGACAGATCGGCGCCGAGTGTTGCGGCGGCGGCGTCAATGCGCCGGCGGTTGCCAATGAGTATCGGCTCGATCAGGCCGGCGGCGTGGGCGCGCAGCGCGCCGCCCAGTGACTGCGGTTCTTCCGGGCAGATCACCGCCATGGCGATCGGCGTCAGCCCGGCGCAGGCGGCCACCAGTCGTTCGCAGTGCCGGTGCTTGCGCAGCATGATCCCGGGCGCCTCGAGGTGCACGTCGGTGAGCTTGCGCCGCGGTGCGAAGACCTCGGCGAAGCCGTCGGCCACCAGATCGCCAGAGCTCTTGACCACCCGGGTCTCGAGGATGATCAGCTGTGGCTCGCGTTTGTCGACCACCTCGACCGACACCGTGACTTCGTCGCCGACGCTGACCCGCGCATGAAAGTTCAGCGATTGCGAGCGGTAGAGCGTGCCCGGGCCGGGCAGCGAGGTTCCAAGCAGATTGGCCACGAGCGCGGCAAACCACATCGATGGCGCAACCGCACCACCCTTGGTCTCGCCGGCGACGAGGTTCGGTTCGCCGGGCAGGTGCAACGGATTGAAGTTGCCGGTGATGCTCGCAAAGACGTAGAGATCGTGCTCGGTGCAGACGCGGTCCATGGCGACGCGGTCGCCGACCTTGATCTCGTCGAACAGCTTGTTCGAGACGGTGATTTCCATGGTTTTGCCCAAGACTAGATGATATTTAATATAGTCTTAATGATAACAAATCGGCGCTGTATATGGTGCTTTGCAGCAACGAAGTGCTAGGGCTTTTCTCCGGACGCCGCGTTGGGCCGGGTGTGCAGCTTCATGGTCGCGGCCGGGAACTGGCCGGCCAGCATGTCGGGCAGGATCTCGAGCGCGCGATTGATCTCGTCGACGATCAGGCTCAGCTCCTCGAGCCTGGGTGGGTGCAGCACGTAGTCGGCGACGTCCTGTTCGGACTGGAGCGCGCGCGGGTGTCCGATTCCCAGGCGCAGGCGCCAGAAGTCGGCGCTGCCAAGGTGCGCCTGGATGTCGCGCAATCCATTGTGGCCGGCATGTCCGCCGCCGCACTTGAGTTTCGACTGCCCGGGGGCGAGATCGAGCTCGTCGTGGATGACGAAGATCTCGGCCGGTTCGATGCGGTAGAAATTGGCCAGTGCCGCCACTGCGCGGCCCGAGCGGTTCATCAGCGTTCCCGGCTTGAGTAGCCAGAATGTGGTGCCGCGCAGACGCGGGCGTGCGATCTCGCCGTGGAATTTGGCTTCGCTGCTGAAGCTGGCGCCAGTGAGCCGCGCAATTGCGTCGGCAAACCAGAAACCGGCGTTATGACGCGTGTACTGGTATTCCCGGCCAACGTTGCCGAGACCAACTATCAGGCGGATTGCGGACATCGCGGCGCGCTGAGATCGATACGCGCCCGTCGCGTGCGAGGCGACGGGCACGAAGTCCGGACCGCGGCTGGTTGCCGCAGTCCGGGGCGGCGATTACTTCTTCTCGGGACCCGGCTTGGCGACCGGCTCGAGCGGGGCGGCTTCGGCCGGCACGACTTCTTCTTCCTCGTCCGCTGCCCCGGCAAGTGCCGGCATGGTGGCAGTGACGATCAGCGGGTTCTCCTTGCCGCGAGGCACCGGCTTGACTCCCTCCGGGAAGGTCACGTCGCTGAGATGGATGCTGTCGCCAACCTTGATCTCGGAGAGATCGATCGCGATGAACTCGGGCAAGTGGCGCGGCAGGCAGCTGATCTCGACGTCGACCATCGGATGGTTGATCAGCGCACCTGAGAGCTTCACCGCGGGCGAGAGCTCGGCGTTGAGGAAGTGGAACGGCACGTAGGTGTGGATCGCCTTGCCGGCCGAAACACGCTGGAAGTCGATATGCCGAATCTGCTGCCTGAACGGATGCCATTGGACGTCGCGCAGCAGTACCCGCTCGGCGGCACCGTCAAGTTCCATTTCCAGGATCGACGAGTGAAAGGCCTCGACGCGCAGCGCGTGGAACAGCGGGTTGTGGTCGATCTGGATTGATACCGGTTCACCTTCGCCGCCGTAAACGATGCCAGGCACCTTGTTTTCGTGACGCAGGCGGCGGCTCGCACCCGTTCCATGCAGTTTTCTCGTGGTGGCAATGAATTTCATTGCGTACTCCTTGTAAAACTCCGCGGACCGCGACCAGTCTCTTGGAGATTCCATCAAATCCGGCGCGAGCTGCGCCGGATGCTTGTGCGGCAACGCCTGGGGCGACGCCGCGTAAAAGGTGTTCAGTGAATCAGTCGACGAAGAGCGACGACACCGAGTCGGCGCGGCTGATTCGGCTGATGGTTTCGGCGAGCAACTGCGCGCAGCCCACGACCCGGATCTTCTTGGCCGTGCGGGCATCGCGCGGCAGCGGGATCGAATCGGTGACCACCAGCTCGTCAAGATCGGAGTTCTCGACGCGGGCCACTGCCCCGCCCGAGAGTACCGGGTGGGTGCAATAGGCCAGCACGCGCTTGGCGCCGTGTTGCTTGAGCGCCGAGGCGCCCTTGACCAGCGTATTGGCGGTGTCGACCATGTCGTCCATGATCACGCAGGTGCGCCCTTCGACGTCGCCGATGATGTTCATTACCTCGGCGACGTTGGCCTTGGGCCGGCGTTTGTCGATGATCGCCAGCTCCGAGTCGAGGCGCTTGGCGATCGCCCTGGCCCGTACCACGCCGCCGACGTCGGGCGAGACCACGATCAGCTTGTCGAGATCCTGCTTGTGCAGGTCAGCGAGCAGCAGCGGGGTGGCGTAGATGTTGTCGACCGGGATGTCGAAGAAACCCTGGATCTGGTCGGCATGCAGGTCCATGGTCAGGACCCGGTCGATGCCGGCGATCTGCAGCATGTTGGCCACCACCTTGGCACTGATCGCCACCCGCATCGAACGCACCCGGCGATCCTGGCGGGCGTAGCCGAAATAGGGCAGGGCGGCCGTGATGCGCAGTGCCGATGCGCGTTTGAGCGCGTCGGCCATGATCATCACTTCCATCAGGTGGTCGTTGGTCGGGGCGCAGGTCGATTGCAGGATGTAGACGTCGCGGCCGCGGACGTTTTCGAGAATCTCGGCCATTACTTCGCCGTCGGAGAACCGTCCGACCGTGGCGCGGCCCAGCGTCGTGCCGATATGGTGCGCGACGTCGGCGGCCAGTTGCGGAGTCGCGCTGCCGGCGAATATGATCGGCGCGTCGTCCTTCATGCTCTCGGTCGCCCGTCGTCTGTTCAACTGCTGCATGGAAGAACCTCGCCCTGGTGAAGTTGGCTGGGGAGGAAGGATTCGAACCTTCGCATGCCGGAATCAAAATCCGGTGCCTTAACCAACTTGGCGACTCCCCAACTGCCCTAGGTCGATGAACGTTGCCGCTCAAAAGCCCAATTCCGAAGCGGGTGGTTGGCAAGCGATCTGACCACGAACACCTTGCCGACCCCGAGCGCCGCGATCCGGGCACGAACCGCTTCGCCGCGGCGGCAGTCAGAGACAGGAAGAAACACGCAAGAACCGGAACCGGTCATTCGCGCGGTGTCGGGGTCTTCGCCGGCTGCGAGCGCCTCGCGACGCAGCGCGGCCAGAGCCGCAGCGACCTCGGGAAACCGTGCGCAAACCACGGGTTCGAGATCGTTTCTCCCCTCAGAGACCGCCAAGCCCCGAGAAAGACCCGGAATTTTGATGAGTTTCGTGTCTCGTGTCAATTCAGGGGCGGCGAAAACCTCTGCCGTAGACACCGCAACGCCCGGGGAAATCAGCACAAAGAACTGTTCCGGCAAGGGCACGGCAACGAGTTCCTCGCCGATCCCGGTGGCGTAGGCGCTGGCGCCGTGAACAAAGACCGGCACATCGGCGCCGAGCCGCAGGCCGAGGCGCGCCAGGCGCGCGACCGGCCAGCGCAGGTTCCATAGCCGGTTGAGCGCGAGCATGGTGGTGGCCGCATCGGAACTGCCCCCGCCGAGCCCGCCGCCGACCGGGATGAGCTTGACGATCTCGATGTCGACCCCGAGTGCCGTGCCGGACTCCTGGGCGAGCAGGCGCGCGGCCCTGACGCTGAGGTCATCGGCGTCGGCGGCCAGCGCGGGGATCGCGCCGCGGCGCACGATCGCCCCGTCGGGACGGACGCCGAAGTGCATCAGGTCGCACAGGTCGATCAGCTGGAAGACGGTTTCGAGCAGGTGATAGCCGTCGGGACGCCGCCCGGTTACGTGCAGGAAACGGTTGAGCTTGGCTGGAGCGGGGCAATTGCGCAGTGCCGAAATCATCACAATTCCCGGCCGTCGATGATCAGCAACAACGCCAGCGCCGGCAGGCCGGGGCTGGGCGGTTCGGGCCAGCGCAGCGCGAGGCGGTGCGGGCGCTCGTTGCGCAGCTCTTCGACCCGTACTTGCCAGCCCTCGGTCACGATTGCCGCGGCCTGCGCCGAAGCGGCGCCGGCGGCCGCTGGCGAGCGCCCGGCAGCTCCCCGAGTATCGGCGCCGAAGTGGCCCTCCAGCCAGTCGGGCAGCAGTGAAACCGGGATGCGCCAGCCGAACACCTGCTCCAGCAGTTCCTCGGCGCTCGCCGCGGTATAGACCTTGCCGTCAGCGGTCTCGAGACGGGCTCCGCCCGGGCCGCTGTGCGCGATCGCCATGGTCTGCCCCAGCACGCTGGAGATCTCGATCACCGATCCGCCGCTCACGCGCCGCAGCAGGAACCGTCCCGAAAAGCGCTCCTCACGCGGCGCATCCCCCGGAGCGGTGCTGGTCGCCGAGAATCGCCCGTACCAGCCGTGGGCCTCGGCGCGCGCGCCGGCGCCCGGCACCGACTCGACGATCTCGGGCGTCGCACAGGCCGCAAGTGCCAGTACCAGCACCAGGGCCAGCAACCGCAAGGCGGAGCTGGCTGACTCCATCAGGGGGTAGCCCCGAGCCGTTTGAGCGTCTCGCCGAGGACTGCGTTGTCGGCCTCATCCCTGAGCGCGGCGCGCCATATCGTCTTGGCCTCCTCGATCCGGCCGCTGACCCAGAGGACTTCGCCGAGGTGCGCCGCAATCTCGGTTTCCGGTGCCGCTTTATAGGCCTTGATCAGGTAGCGCAGCGCGGGCTCGGTCTGGCCGCGACGAAACATCACCCAGCCCATGCTGTCGAGGATGTGGGCGCTTTCGGGTTGCAGCCGCAGGGCTTCCTCGATGAGTTGCTGGGCCTCGGTGAGCCGCAAGTTGCGGTCGGCCAGGGAGTAGCCGAGGGCGTTGTAGGCGTTGGCGTTTTTCGGGTCGAGGGCAATCAGGTGGCGCAGGCTCTGCTCCATCTTGTCCATGCGATCGATTCGCTCTGCCGCCATTGCCTGGGCGTAGAGCAGGTCGTGATCGCCGGGGTACTTCGGCACCGCATCGTCGAGGACCTTGAAGGCCTCATCGTCCTGTCCCAGATCGCGCAGGATCCCGGACTCGATCGAGAGCAGCCGGATCCGTTCGGCGGTGGTGGTGGTCGTGACTGCGTGGAGCATTTCCCGGGCTTCGGTGAGCCGGCCCATCTTGGCGGTCAACGTCGCCCGCCGCGCCAGGGCCGGGAGGTATTGATCGCCGGGCTGGACCTGCTCGTACCAGCGCAATGCCTCCTGGGGGTCTTCCTGGTCCTCGGCGATCACCCCGAGCATGAGCCGCGCCGGATCCGGATTGCGAATCTGCACCGGCAGTTCGAGATATTTCTTGAGCAGTCGCTCGGCCCGGTCGAGATCCTTGTTGCGATAGGAAAACTGGGCAACGGTCAGCAACATGCGCGGATTGTCGGGATCGAGCTTCAGCGCGCGCTCGAACTCGTCGCGGGCCCGCGCCAACTGGTTGTCAGCCGCCAGGGTCTGGGCATGAACGAAGCGCAGTTCGGCATCGTCGGGATGTGTTTCGATGAAATCGGCCAGCCGTCGACGGGCACGCTCGGCCCCTTCCTTGCCGGGAGTCGAGTAGGCCAGCGTGGCGAGCAGGGTGCTGCGATCGTCGGGGCGCATCTCCAACGCTTCGGTCGTTTCCTTCTCCGCGAGCGCGTGGTTGCCGGCGGCGTGCGCCACGGCGGCGATCGTCAGTTTGGCTTCGGCAAGCTTGAGATCCGGCTCCGCGAGGCGCTGGATCATCGCGAGGGCGGCACCCGGGTCGCGCACTCCCGGCAAGGTGCGCCGCAACTGGATATAGAACTCGTCGAGCGAACCTGCGGCGCGTGCCTGGGCCAGCCGGCTGGCGAGCAAAGGCTCCGCCTCCGGGATTTGGCCTTCAATCAGCAGCAAGGTCTCGAAGGCCCGCGCCGCCTGCTCCGACTCCGGCGATATCTCGTGCCAGAGGCGGGCTGCATCGAGCGCCGTCGGAGCCCGTGCCGCGATCCCCAGTTCAGCGGCGCGGCGCGCAAAGCGCGGATCCCTGGTTTCTCGGGCCAGGCCCAGATAGGTGAGAGCGGCGCTGCCGATCTCGCCGCGCTGCACTGCGATCTCCGAGGCGAGCACCCGGAACAGCAGTTGCGGGGTCAACTCGACCTCGGGCAGCACCTCGGCCGGGTCGGATTTGCGGGCCGGATTGTGCGGATTGATCTGTGCCGGCGCCTCGGCGATCATGACCGGCGGCTGCGGCCCACCGGCTGCCCAGGTGCTCGTGCAAGCCAGCCCGGCGAGGGCGATAATGACCCCCCGCAGCGCGGACAGGGTGGAGAATTCAGAGTTTTTCATGCGACGATGTTAGGTGTTATCGAAACCTGCTTCAAGGAAACCACGTTGCCAGAGCTGCCCGAAGTCGAAGTCGTCCGTCGTGGCCTCGAGTCCCGGATCGTCGGACAGCGCCTGCTTCACGTTATTGTGCGCGCACCGCGCCTGCGCTTCCCGCTGGACAGCGATCTCGAGCTTCGCCTGGCCGGCGCGCGGCTGGTCGGCGTGAGCCGCCGCAGCAAGTATCTGCTGCTCGATTTCGCGCGCCAGTCGGCTGGGGGCGATCAGTCGGGGACGCTGCTGGTGCACCTGGGCATGTCCGGAACCCTGCGCTTCGAGCCTGCTGCACCGCCGCCGGGTCGTCATGACCATGTCGACCTGATCTTTGAACAAGGCACGCTGCGCTATCGCGACCCGCGGCGCTTCGGGGCGGTACTCTGGCACCCTGCCGATGAAGGTCCGATTGCCGATCACCCGCTCTTTGCCAAGCTCGGCGTCGAGCCACTGTCGTCGTCGTTCGATGGCGCCGCCCTGTACGCCGCGACCCGCGGCCGGAAAGTGGCGATCAAGCAGTTCCTGCTCGCTGGTGCCGGAGTGGTCGGGGTCGGCAATATTTACGCCAGCGAGAGCCTGTTCCGGTCCGGCATCCGGCCGACGGTGGCGGCCGGGCGCCTGAGCCTGGAGCGCTGCAACCGGCTGGCCGAGGCGATCCGCGCCACCCTCACGGAGTCGATCGCCCACGGGGGAACGACGCTGCGCGACTTTTTCGGCAGCGATGGCCAGGGCGGGTACTTCCAGAACGAGTGCCTGGTCTACGGCCGCGACGGCCAGCCGTGCCGTAATTGCGGTGCGCCGATCAGCATGATCCGCCAGCAACAGCGCGCCACCTACTACTGCCCGCGCTGCCAGCGCTGACTCCGTAACGACCGTCTGGCGCCCCTGATCGTCCGGACGGCGGCCGGCGGCGTCGGAGCCCCGCCTGCAGCCGCCGGCGCCCGCGACCCCTGTGCTAGAGTCTTTCGACTCGATACTGGCAGGCACTGGCAATGGCGGTTCTGGGCGAACGCATCGCGAGTTATGGCGACTGGCGTCGCGACCTGGTCGCGGCCCTGCGGGGCTATGTCGAGCGCGTTGCCGATCTGGAGCCGGGCGAATCTGCCGTTCGCACCAGGGTCGGCGAACTCATCGAACGCCTCGCGACCGAGCGGGTGTCGATCGCGCTGGTGGCCGAGTTCTCCCGCGGCAAGTCGGAGTTGATCAACGCGCTGTTCTTTCCCGAGAGCAAGGATCGGATCGTGGCATCGAGCGCGGGCCGCACCACGATGTGTCCTACCGAAATCGGCTACGACTCTGCCCGCGCCGCTTCGATCAGGCTGCTGCCCATCGAGACCCGCGCGCGCGCCGAATCGCTGCGCGAATTGCGCGATTGCCCGGAAATGTGGGAAGAGTTCGCCATCCCCGAGGGCGATCCCGCGCGGCTGCGGGCGGCTTTCGCGATGGTCCAGCAGACCCGCCTGCTGGGTCGCCGGCAGGCGGCGGCGCTTGGTCTGGGCGGCGAAGACGAAGATGACGATTTCATCGAGGTCCCGCGCTGGCGCCACGCAATCGTCAATTTCCACCACCCGGTGCTGGCCCAGGGCCTGGTGCTGATCGATACCCCGGGCCTGAATGCGATTGGCGCCGAGCCCGAGCTGACGCTGCGGCTGATCCCGGAATCGGACGCGGTGGTGTTCGTGCTCGCCGCCGACACCGGTGTCACGGTCTCGGATCTCGAGGTCTGGCGCCGTTTCATCAGCGTTCACCACGGGATGGGACGGTTCGTGGTGCTCAACAAGATCGACGGCCTGTGGGATGACCTGCGCACCGAAAGCGAGATCAACGCCGAGATCGCGCGCCAGGCGCAAGACGTGGCTGCGGTGCTCGGAATTGAACCCGAGCGGGTGTTCCCGGTCTCTGCGCAGAAAGGCCTGCTGGCGCGCATCCAGGGTGATGCGCAGCTGCTGGCCCGCAGCCGGATCAAGCTCCTCGAGGATGCGCTGGCATCCGAGCTTGTCGGCCGCCAGCAGGAGATCATCGCCAACAAGATATTGCGCGAGTTCGAGGCAGTGGTGACGGCGCAGCGCACAGTGCTGGCAGCGCGTCGCCGCGGCGCTGTCGAGCAGGCTGCGGAACTGGAAGGCCTGCGCGGGCGCAATGTCGGGCGGGTGCAGTACTTGCGCGCGCGGATCCAGGGCGAACGCGGCGAGTTCGAGCGCAGCCTGCGCCGACTCCACGGTGTGCGCGCGGCGTGCTCGCGGCACGCCCGTGCCGCCCTAGAGAGTCTCGGCAGCAAGCGTTTCCAGGGAGCTGCCGAAGCGGCGCGGGCCGAGGTCAGCGCCAGCCATTTCTTGCCCGGGTTGCGCGCGGCGTCGATGACCCTGTTCGCTAAATTGCGCGAGGATCTGGCAGCGGCGGACGGCATCGCCACCGAAATCGGCACGTTGATGGGCGCGATGTACCGCGATTTCAGCCAGGAACACGGAATTGCGCTGGGACTGCCGGTGCTGATTTCACTGCGCCGCCATCGCGACGAGCTCGACCGGATCGAAAAAGTGCACCTGCGGCATCTGTCTGCGCTCTGGCTGGTCAGCTTCGGCCGCCGGGAACTGATGCAGCGCTTCTTCGAGACTGTCCTGAATCAGGCCGGGGAAGTGCGCAGCAGCGCCGGTCGCGAGTTTCAGTCCTGGCTCAGAGCCGTCCTCGGGCCGATCGAGGCTCACGTCCGTGAACATCAGTCGCAGCTGCGGCGCCGTCTCGAGGCTATCGACCGGGTGGTCGAGGCCGCCGACAGCCTCGAAGAGCGGATCGCGGAGATCGTCCAGCTGCGTCTCGCGGTCGAGCAGCGCATCGAGTTCGCCGATCAGCTGGCGGCCCCGGTGCGCAAGCTGCTCAGGGATCTCGCGGCCGCGGTTGAAGTCGAAACGGCGTGAGCCGGAGTGTGCCGGTCTTAGCCGGCCTTGTTGGTCAGGGCCGGTGTCCGATGCCTGACCAGCACCCGCTCGGTGACCCCGAAACGTTTCGCCAGTTCCTCGACGCAATAGACCGAGCGATGCCGCCCGCCGGTACAGCCGATCGCGACGCTGAGATAGCTGCGATTCTCTTCCAGGTAATGCGGCATCCAGGCGACCAGGAAGCCGGCAATGTCGTCGATGAAGCGCGCCACCCGGGGAATCGCAGCGAGGTACGCGATGACCGCCGGATCCCGACCGTCGCGCTCGCGCAGTTCTGCCACGTAATGGGGATTGGGCAGGCAGCGGGCGTCAAATACCAGGTCAGCGTCCAGTGGTACCCCATGTTTATAGGGGAATGACTGGAACAGCACCACCAGCGGCGTGCGCACCATCCCGGCGATGTCCCTGATCCAGGTGCGCAGCGCATTGGGATGAAGGTCGGTGGTATCGATTCTCACCCCGAAGCCTTCGAGTACCGACATCATTTCGCGTTCGCGTTCGATCGACTCGGTCAGGGTCGGGGTGGTGCCGTCTGAATTGAGTTGCAGCGATAGCGGGTGGCGGCGTCGGGTTTCCGAATAGCGCTGCACCAAGGTTTCGGTGCGCGCGTCGAGAAAGGCGAGGCGCACGTCGTGGCCCTTGGCAGTGAGACGCTGGATCGCCTCGCCCAGTTCATTGACCGATGCCCCGCCGCGGGCGTCAATCGAGACGGCAACGCGGTCATGGCCCCGGTTGGTCAGGGAATCGATGACTTCGAAAAGGAACGACACCGGCAGGTTGTCGATGCACAGGAAACCGTCGTCCTCGAGCACCTTGGTGGCGACCGATTTTCCGGATCCGGAAATGCCGGTAATCAGGACGACGCGCATATGGATTCGACTGCCCCCTGGGCTAGATTCCTTCGTCTTCGATCATCTGGCGCTGGCGCGCGATGAACTCGCGGGTGGTATCGAGCCCGCGCAGCTGCAGGATCGTGCTCCGCACCGCGGCTTCGGTCAACACCGCCAGGTTGCGGCCCGCCGCCACTGGCACCACTACCTTGCGGATCTGCACCCCCAGCACATCCTGGGTCAACGCCTCCAGCGGCAGACGCTGATGCTCGCTCTCCATCGTGCTGCGCCGGATCAGGTCGATAATCAGTTTTAGCGGAGTCTTGCGGCGCACCGCGGTCTCGCCGAAGATCGCCCGGATGTCGAGCAGGCCCAGGCCGCGCACTTCGAGCAGATTCTGCAGCAGCGGCGGGCAGCGCCCTTCGATCGAATTGGGCCCGACCCGGCTCAGTTCGACGACATCGTCGGCGACCAGGCCGTGGCCCCTGCTGATCAGCTCGAGTGCCAGTTCGCTTTTGCCCAGGCCGGACTCGCCCGAGATCAGCACTCCCATCCCGAGGACGTCGAGCATCACCCCGTGCATCGAGGTGTGGGCCGCTGAAGCCTTGCGGAGGTGCGCGAACAGGACGTCGATTACCCGGGCAGCGTTGGCGCGGGCACTTATGACTGGCAGCTGACGGCGCCGCGCCTCAACCAGGAATTGTTCCGGGGCAGCAAGTTCGTCAGCCAGGATGACCGCTGGCGGCGATGCATCCATCAGGTCGCGCAGGATAGAAAGCCGGCGCTGGTCGTCAACGCGCTCGAAGAACTTCAGTTCCGCCGCGCCGAGCACGTGAATCCGCGCCGGGTGGATCAGGTTCAGATAGCCGACCAGATCGGCCGCCTCCGCCGAGCCGACGCCAACCGAGCGCTCGGCGTGCTCTTCATTGGCGACCCAGGTCAGTCCCAGCGAGTCGCGATAGGCCTTAAACAGGCTGGCAACCGTAACGCCGATGTTGCCCGCGTATGCCATCAGGGCTTCAGGCGGCTGGCCGGTAAGGGGCCCAGCTGGCGAGCGCGCCATGGATTTGCGCCGGATCGGGCTGATTCATCAGCGTTTCCCGCAGTTCCGGGTCCGAGAGCAGTTCGGCGAGTTCGGAGAGGATTTCCAGGTGTTCCTCGTTGGCGCTTTCCGGCACCAGCAGGAAGACCAGCAGGCGCACCGGTTGGCCATCGGGCGCGTCGAAGCCGACCGGTTCGGCGAGCCTGACTACGGCGCCGACCGCTTCGCGCAGGCCCTTGATCCGACCGTGGGGGATGGCAACGCCTTCACCCAGTCCGGTCGAGCCGAGCCGTTCGCGGGCAAACAGCGAGTCAAACACCTTGCCGCGTTCGATACCGTGGTTGTTCTCGAAGAGCAGTCCGGCCTGCTCAAAAAGACGCTTTTTGCTCGTGACCGACAAATCAACCACAACGTCGGCCGGTGTCAGGAGCTTGGAAATTCGATTCATCGCGTTCTTGGCGCTGGGCGGGCGACCGAATCCCCGAAGCGGGATGGGCGGCACTGCGCCGAGGCGTTCATTAAACGCGCATTATAGCTAGCCTTGCCGCTGGCGGGCCGGTCTATGTTGCGCCGAAGCAATGATTTGGCCGGCCCACCAGGGTGGGGTCAGGGATTGAGTTCGCTCTCGGGCTGATCCTTGATCGAGTCATGACCGTGATCCTGGAGCTTGTTCTTGTGCTTGATGACCAGGCGGTCAAGCTTGTCGATCAAAGCGTCGATTGCAGCGTACATGTCTGCGTTGCTCGACTCCGCAAAGAGGTCCTTGCCGCGGACATGCAGGTTGATTTCGGCCTTGTGGATAAGTTTGTCTACTGACATCACGACGCTCACGTCGATGACCTGGTCGAAGTGCCGAATGATGCGCTCGAGCTTGCCCTCGACGTAACTGCGCAGCGCGGGAGTGAGTTCGAGATGATGGCCGCTGATCGATAGATTCATGCGCTTCCTCCTTTGGCATTGTTGTAGTGTCGCCCCAGGTCACGGGCCAGGCCGTGCCCGGGGGTCTTGCATTGGTGCCGCAACTGGGTCAAAGAACCTTGCGCTGGGCAACGGGCGGAATCAGCAGGGCTTCGCGGTACTTGGCCACGGTGCGCCGCGCCACCACAAACCCCTGCTCCCCGAGCAGGTCTGCGATCTGGCCGTCCGCCAGCGGTCTGGCCGGGTTCTCCGCGGCGATCAGGTCCTGGATCAAGGCCCGGATCGCGGTACTGGAAGCCGTCCCGCCGCTGTCGGTGCCGACGTGGCTGCCGAAGAAATACTTTAGTTCGAAGGTGCCCCGCGGGGTGAGCATGTACTTGTGGGTCGTCACCCGCGATACCGTTGATTCGTGCAATTCGAGGAGCTCGGCGATCTCGCGCAGCACCATTGGCTTCATCGCGATCTGGCCATGGGTGAAGAACGCGCTCTGGCGTTCGACTATCGCCTCGCCAACGCGCAGGATGGTCTCGAATCGCTGATGGACATTCTTGATCAGCCATCGCGCCTCCTGCAGCTGCCCCGACATCGCGCCTTGCGTGCCGCGATGTTGCTTCAAAACCTGAGCATACACTTCATTGATGCGAAGTTTCGGGATGACCTCGTCATTCAGAGTGACAGTCCAGCCGGAGCGTCCGTGCCGCACGATCAGGTCGGGCACGATGTACACCGGCCGTTCCGCGGCATAGGCTGATCCGGGTCTTGGCGAGAGCGTGCGGATGAAGTTTTGCGCAGCGCGCAGCGCCTCCTCGTCGCAGTGCAGAACCCGGGCCAGCTTGCTGAAGTTGCCCGCCGCCAGCTCCGGCAGGTAACGCTCGACGATCTCGCGGGCGATCCCCAGGTACGCCGGTTGCGCCGCGTCCTCGGCCGGGCCGGCGCCGGCATGAAGATGGGTGTCGGCGGCCTCGCGGCTCCTGGCGTCGATCTGCAGCAGCAGCGATTCCCGCAGGTCGCGCGCACCGACCCCGGGCGGTTCGAAGCTCTGCAGCAGCCGGAGCGCCGTCTGCAGTTCCTCGATCGAGACCCCGAGTTCCGGCGGCAGCATCTCCAACATCTCTGCGAGGGGGCTATCGAGGAGTCCATCGCCGTCGAGCGATTCGATCAGGCACTCGGTGAGCGCGCGGTCGCGCGGAGTCGCATTGGTCGTCGCGAGTTGTTCGAGCAGGTGTTCGCGCAGACTCTCGCCCAGGCCGCCCAGTTCGGGGCGCTCGCCAGACTCGCTGTCTTCGCCGCTGCCGCTGCCTGTGCCCGAACTCCAGTCCGAGACCCGGTCCTCGCCGCCATCTTCGCGACCCTGAAATGCTTCCTCACCGGCGCGCTCGCCGTAGTCCTCTTCCTGCCTGGCGTCGTCACCGCTGCCGCCTTCAGCGCCTTCCTTGGCGGACGAATCGCGCTCCGGAACAAATTCGGCGGGTTCGGCCCGGCGGCCGTCCAGTCCGCCGCCGGCGTCGATCCGCACGCTGTCTTCGAAGGGGTCGTCGAGGCGTTCCAAGAGCGGGTTTTCAGCGAGAAAGCCTTCGAGCTCGTGGCTCAGCTCGAGAGTCGACATCTGCAGCAGGCGAATCGACTGCTGCAGTTGCGGCGTCAGCGTCAGTTGCTGACCGAGCCTGAGCTGGAGCGATGGCTTCATGCGTCTTGCGCTGGACGCAAGAATGGCTGGCGAGGGTGAAGATCGCCTGACCGGCTACATCGAAAAATGTTCGCCCAGGTAATAACGGCGTACATCATCATTCTTGACCACTTCCTCTGGCGCACCTGAAGCAAGAACAGTACCAGATCGAATGATATACGCGCGGTCGCAGATTCCGAGAGTCTCGCGCACGTTGTGATCGGTGATCAGGACACCGATGCGGCGGCTCTTGAGGAACTTCACGATGCGCTGGATCTCGATCACCGCGATCGGGTCGACACCGGCAAACGGTTCGTCGAGCAGGATGAAGCGGGGCGAGTTGGCCAGCGCCCGAGCGATTTCGACCCGGCGGCGTTCGCCGCCCGAGAGCGAGAGCGCGGGACTCGAGCGCAGGTGCTCGATCTGGAGTTCTTCCAGCAAGCCGTCGAGCATCTCAGAGAGCACGCTGCGGCTCAGGCGGCGCCCCTGTTCGTCGAGTTGCAACTCGAGCACCGCGCGGATGTTCTCCTCGACCGTCAGTTTGCGAAATACCGACGGCTCCTGGGGGAGGTAGGACAGCCCCAGGCGGGCGCGGCGGTGGATCGGCAGGTGTCCGATCGGGTGCTCGTCGAGTTCGATCGCGCCGCCGTCGGAAGCCACCAGGCCGACGATCATGTAGAAGCAGGTGGTCTTGCCGGCGCCATTGGGTCCCAGCAGACCAACCACCTCGCCACTGAAGACATCGAGCGAGACGTCCTGCACCACCTGCCGACCGTGGTAGGCCTTCATCAGACTGCGGATTCCGAGGTGACTCGGAAGATCTCCCTCCAGGGGCGCCTGCGAGCGCGCGTCGGACATCAGCGCGGCCCGCTGGTTTGCGGCGTCGAGAGCGACTCCGCGGGCTTGAGTTGCAGCGGCGCGGCTGGTGTCGCGGTGCCGGGCTGGGGCGGCACCGGCTTGGGCTGGATCACGATCCGGACTCTCCCGCCGGGATTCACGCCGGTGGGCACCTTGGGTCCGGAGCCGTCGACGGTATAAGAATCATTCTTGCCGTCGTAGACGATCAGCTGGCCGTAGACTTCCTCGGTAACCCGGCCCCGGGTGAGCTTGCGCAACGCGGCGTTGCTTCGCACCTGGACTATTTCGGTCCTGCCGTCGTAGTCGATTTCCTGGCCGGAAGCCTCGATGAATTCCTCGACGCCGTCGCGCTTCTGGCGAAAGCTGGCCGGACTTCCGCCGGTCATGCCGCGCTGGCTTCCCGCCGCGTCCTGGCGCAGGACCATTCTGTCGCCGCGAATCGTGATCGTGCCCTTGGTCGCGACCACGTTACCGGTGAAGGTCGCGATCTGCTTGGAATCGTCGTACGACAAGCGGTCGGACTCGATCTGCAGCGGCTTGTCGCGATCGGCGCGCTCGGCGAACGCCGGCCCCCCGGCTGTGGCCGCAATGAGTGCGGTGGCAGCAAGAAAGCGCAGGAAATGGGGCGCGGACATGGGCTTAGCTCGGGGGTTGGGTGGGCTGCCAGTAGCCGCGCACTCTTGAATCGAGCCGGAGTTGGCGCGATGAATTATCGAATTCCATGCCGACGCCCGTCAAGCTGGTGGTGCCGCGCCTGATTTCCACGGGATAGGTGGTGTGCGCGATCCCGGTCTTGGTCGAGAGCACGATCACTTCCGATTTGACCACCAGCTCGGGGTCGGCCGCGCTGGCGCGGCGAGTCAGGACCACCCCACCACTCAGTTCGGTCTCGTCTCCCTGGGCGTCAGTGCTGCCGCTTTTCGCGCGCAACTCGACCTGCGGCCGCGCGCTGTCGAGACTGACCATCCGGGGTTCGGTGAACTGGTTGCTCCCGTCGTCGGGATAGTGAACCATGCGCTCTGCCGAAAGACGGAATGCCGGTTCGCCGAGTTCATTGACCTTGGTAAGAACCAGGCCGTCGACGAAGTAGTCCGGTTCGTGGGTGATCTTGCGCGTCCCGGCCGGCTCGCCACGGTCAGATGCAAATTCGGCCAGGAAATAGCTCCCGCCCGCCAGAATCAGCAGCAGGACTATCGAGATCCCCGCTGCCAGCCGGTCCTCGGTGCGGCCCTTCACGTTGTGCCGCTTCCGGGCGCCGGCGGCGCTCCGTAACTAACCAGCAGCTCGTCCCACTGGCCCTTCGCACGGAGGACGAATTCGGCCAGTTCGCGCACCGCGCCCGCGCCGGGCGGCAGGGTCGAGACCCAGTGTGCCCGGGCTCGGATCTCGGCCGGCGCCCCGGCGACGGTTGCGCCAAAGCCCGCTTGGGACATGGCCGCGAGGTCCGGCCAGTCATCGCCGACGAAACCGCAGTGGGCCGGGGGCACGCCAAAACGCTCTCCCAGTTCGCGCATCGTTGCCGCCTTGTCGTGGGCGCCCTGGATCACGGCGTCGAAACCGAGCTCGGCGGCGCGCAGCGCGACGATGTTCGATTCGCGGCCGGTGACGATCGCGACCCGGATGCCGGCGCGACGCAGCAGCGTCAGCCCGAAACCGTCGCGCACCGAGAATGCCTTCATCGCTTCGCCGGCGGGCCCGATATATATCCTGCCGTCGGTCAGGGTGCCGTCGACATCGAACCCGATCAATGCCAGTGTCGAGGCGCGGCGCTCGGCCTCAGCCAGGTTGGGGGCGGTGGCCGCGTTCATCAGACGACCTTGGCGCTCAGCAGGTCGTGGATGTGCAGCGCGCCGACCAGCTTTCCCGCGCCGTCGACGACCAGCAACTGGCTCACCAGCCGCTCTTCCATCCGGCGCACTGCCTCGACCGCGAGGGCCTCGGCCTCGATGGTCACGGGCTGACGGCTCATCACGTCGCTCACGGTCGCGGTGCGCGGGTCATCGCCGTGCTCGAGGAAGCGGCGCAGGTCGCCGTCGGTGAAGATGCCCACGAGTTGCCCGGCGGCGTCGAGGACGGCGGTCATTCCCATGCGCTTGCGGGTGATTTCGAGCACCGCATCGACCAGTCGCGCGTCGGATCCGACTACCGGCAGGTTGGCGCCGCTGCGCATCACGTCGCCGACGTGGGTGAGCAGCGCCCGTCCGAGGGTGCCGCCGGGGTGCGACAGTGCGAAATCGTCGGGGCCGAAGCCGCGCGCCTCGAGAAGGGCCACAGCGAGCGCGTCACCGAGCGCAAGCATGGCCGTAGTGCTCGCCGTCGGGGCGAGGTTCAAGGGGCAGGCCTCGCGATCGACCGCCGCGTTGAGGTGGACGTCGGCAAGCCGGGCCAGCTCCGATCCCGGGTTGCCCGTGACAGCGACCAGCCGCGCGCCCGAGCGCTTGATCAGCGGCACGATGTTCAGCAACTCGGCGGTAGTACCGGAATTCGACAGCGCGATCACGACGTCGTCGCGGGTAACCATTCCGAGGTCGCCGTGGCTGGCTTCGCCGGCATGGACGAAGAACGCCGGGGTTCCGGTCGAGGCCAGCGTCGCCGCGATCTTGCGCCCGATGTGGCCCGACTTGCCGATTCCGCTGACCACCACCCGCCCGGCACATCCCAGGATCAGGCGGCAGGCGTCGGCAAAGGATGAGTCGATTCTGCTGGCGAGCGCCGCCACGGCATCGGATTCGATGCGCAGCACTGTTACCGCCCGCGAGAGCAGCTTTTCAGTATCCACGTCAGGAGTGCTTTTGTTCACGGCGTCGAGTATATATATGCGCTAGCGCAATCTTCCACCCCGACCATGCTATCAGCACTCGAACTCACGCTGGTTCTTTTGAGCGCCGCGGTTATCGCCGTGGTGGCGCTGCGCGCGGTCGGGCTGCCTCCGCTGGTTGCCTATCTGGCCGTCGGGGTAGTGCTCGGCCCGCACGCCGCCGACCTGGCGGCCAATACAGCGGCGGTGCATGGACTGGCCGAGATCGGGGTGGTGTTCCTGATGTTCTCGCTCGGGCTGGAATTCAGCCTGCCCAAACTGTTGACGCTGCGCCGGCACGTGTTCGGGCTGGGTGCGGCGCAGGTCGGGTCGACGCTGGTGCTGACGGTCCTGGCGTTGCTGCTGCTGCCGGCGGTCGCCAGCAAGTGGTTGTTTCCGGGCGGAATTGACTGGCGCGGCGCGGTGGCGCTCGGTGGCGCCGTGGCAATGTCATCGACTGCGCTGGTGATCAAGCTGCTCTCCGAGCGGCGCGAACTCGAGACCGAGCACGGCAAGCGGGTGTTCAGCGTGCTGTTGTTCCAGGACCTGGCGGTCATTCCGCTGCTGATCCTGATCCCGGCGCTGAACAGCGGCGACCAATGGTGGCAGGGCATGGTGCTGGCGGTGGTGAAGGCCACGATCCTGCTGGTGCTGCTGCTGCGCTTCGGGCCGCCGCTGATGCGCCGCTGGTTCAGCATGGTGGCGCGGCAACGCTCCCATGAACTGTTCACCCTCAATGTGTTGCTGGCGACGCTGCTCTTCGCCTGGCTGACCAAGATGGCGGGGCTATCGATGGAACTGGGGGCATTCGTGGCCGGCATGCTGATCGCCGAGACCGAGTTCCGCTATCAGGTCGAGGAAGACATCAAGCCCTACCGCGACGTGCTGCTGGGCCTGTTCTTCATAACGATCGGCATGCAGCTCAACCTGCGGGTAGTGCTGGAGTCCTGGGAACAGGTGCTGTTGCTCCTGACGGTGCCGGTTATCGTCAAGTTCTTCCTCGTCGCCGGTCTGGTGCGCGGCTTCGGCGGGACGCCGGGAGTCGCGGTTCGCACCGGCATCTGGCTGGCGCAGGCCGGCGAGTTCGGTTTCGTGCTGCTCACCCAGGCTCTGGGTGCGACGCTGTTGGGCAGCGAGGCGGTCCAGCCGGCGCTGGCCGCGATGCTGCTGTCCCTGATGGTCAGCCCGCTGCTGATTGCCCAGGCCAACCGGATTGCCTTGCGCACCACTGCCCAGGAATGGCTGCAGCGCTCGTTGCAGATCCAGAAGATCGCCAGCTCCAGCCTGGCGCGCAGCAAGCACGTGCTGATCGCCGGCTACGGGCGCTCGGGGCAGGGCCTGGCCCACGTGCTCGAGGCCGAGAAGGTCCCTTATCTCGCGCTGGACCTGGACTCCGACCGGGTCCACGAGGCTGCGGCGGGGGGGGAATCGGTGGTCTACGGCGACGCGACCCGGCGCGATGCGCTGGTCGCGGCCGGGGTGCACCGGGCGCGCGCTCTGGTGATCACGTTCGGCGAAGTGCCTGATTCCCTTAAGCTTCTGGCGGTGGTCGGCGACCTGGCGCCGCAGTTGCCGGTGCTGGTGCGGGCGGCCAGCGAGAGCGATATCGAACGGTTGCGGGCCGCCGGGGCGACCGAAGTGGTGCCCGAGATCGCCGAGGGCAGCCTGATGCTGGCCTCGCACGCCCTGGCGCTGGCGGGAATTCCGGCCAGCCGGGTGATGCAGCGGCTGGGCACGGTGCGTCACGAACGCTACGCGATCCTGCGCGGCTTCTTCCATGGCGCCGACGACCATGAACATGAATCGATCGAGCAGGAGCACCTGCACCTGCACGCCGTCGGGCTGCATGCCGACAGCGCCGCCATCGGGCGCGCGATCGGCGAGATCAAGCTCGCCGGCGCCCGGATCACGGCGGTAGTGCGCGCGCAGGGCCGGCTGCTGACGCCGCCGCCGGAGCTGGTGCTTGAGGTCGGTGACACGGTGGTGCTCTCGGGCACCGTCGACCAGGTGGGCGCTGCCGAGGCCGGGCTGCTGGGCAGCGGTTAGGCCGGGGAGAGGCGGTCAAAAAGCCCGCTCCCGCATACCCACGTGGGTATACAGGCAATCTCTGCTTGGCACGGATACAATCGACACCTCATGCACGATCATGGCGGCATCGCCAACGAGAGGGATCCCGGAGTGGACGAAGGCGACTTCCTGTTCCTCGACAAGGTCCGTTTTGGTTATGGCGAACGGACCATACTCAAGGACGTTTCCGCGCGTTTCCGGCGGGGCTCGGTCACGGCCCTGATGGGCGGCTCCGGTTCTGGCAAGACCACACTGCTGCGGCTCATCGGCGGGCAGTTGCGGCCGTCGAAGGGCCGGGTGGTCTTCGACGGCCACGACATCCCGCTGCTGGGGCAGGATGATCTCTATGCGCTGCGCCGGCGCATGGGCATGCTGTTTCAGTTCGGAGCGCTGTTCACTGACCTGAGCGTTTTCGAAAACGTTGCCTTTCCGCTGCGCGAGCACACCGCGTTGTCGGAGGAGCTGGTCCGGGACCTGGTATTGCTCAAGCTCGAAGCGGTCGGATTGCGGGGTGCGGCGCAGCTGATGCCGGCGGAGATCTCGGGCGGGATGGCCAGGCGGGTGGCGTTGGCCCGGGCGATCGTCCTCGACCCCCCGCTGCTGCTCTACGACGAACCGTTCTCGGGGCTTGACCCGATCTCGCTGGGAACGATCGCGCAATTGATCCGGCGACTCAATGATGCGCTGGGTGCGACCACGGTCCTGGTGAGCCATGACGTCCAGGAGTCCTTCGAGATTGCCGACTACGTCTACATGCTCGGTGACGGGACAGTCCTGGGCCACGGCACCCCGGAGCAGTTGTGGGCTTCGGAAGATCCGCGCGTGCTCCAGTTCCTGCACGGGCGCAAGGACGGCCCGGTGGCATTCCACTACCCCGCGCCGCAGCTGGCGAGCGAGCTGGGGCTGCGCTGATGGCTGCCAACCGACTCGAACGCCTTGGGGGGGCGACGCGGGAGATCCTGACGACCACCGGGCTGGCGGCGCGTTTTTTCGTGCGCCTGTGCGTGCTGGCATTCAGCGCGTTGCGCCGCCCCCGACTGATAATCGACCAGATCCATTTCGTCGCCAACTACTCGCTGCCGATCATCCTGGTCTCGGGGCTGTTTGTCGGTTTCGTGCTGGGGTTGCAGGGCTACTACACCCTGCAGCGCTACGGCTCCGAACAGGCACTGGGGTTGCTGGTGGCGTTGTCGCTGGTGCGTGAACTCGGACCGGTCGTCGCCGCTCTGCTCTTTGCGGGGCGCGCGGGGACCTCGCTGACCGCCGAGATCGGGCTGATGAAGGCGGGCGAGCAATTGGCGGCGATGGAAATGATGGCGGTCGACCCGATGTCCCGGGTGCTGGCGCCGCGCTTCGTCGCGGTTCTGGTTTCATTGCCACTGCTGGCGGCACTCTTTTCGGCGGTCGGCGTATTGGGCGGTTACCTGGTCGGGGTGCAACTGATCGGCGTTGACTCCGGCGCGTTCTGGTCGCAGATGCAAAATGGCGTGGACGTCTTCTCGGACGTCGGCAACGGCGTCATCAAGAGCGTGGTGTTCGGGTTCATATGCGGCTTCACGGCGCTGTTTGTTGGCTACGAGGCCCGACCGACACCTGAAGGGGTGGCGCGGGCAACGACGACGACCGTAGTGGCGTCGTCACTGGCAGTACTGGGGTTCGACTTCCTGCTGACTGCGATGATGTTCGGCACCTGAGCCGGAAAGGATTCACGACTATCATGAACCGAAAGACGACTGACACACTGGTGGGCCTGTTCGTAATGCTGGGGCTGGCGGCGCTGCTCTTCCTGGCGCTCAAGGCCGGCAATCTCGCCAGCTTTACCTTCACCCGGGGCTACGAGGTCCAGGCCCTCTTCGACAACATCGGCGGCCTCAAGGTGCGGGCACCGGTCAAGAGTGCCGGGGTGGTGGTCGGGCGGGTAAGCGAGATCAATTTCGACGACAAGCGTTTCAGGGCCAGCGTCATGATCGAACTCGACCCGCGCTTCTCGTTTCCCAAGGATACGTCGGCCAAGATCCTCACCTCGGGATTGCTGGGCGAGCAGTACATCGGGCTGGAAGGAGGTGGCGATGTCGCCAACCTCAAGGCTGGTGACCGCATTACCATGACCCAGTCGGCGGTGGTGCTGGAGAATCTGATCGGCCAATTCCTCTATGGGAAGGCGGCGGAAGGAGGTTCCAAGTGAACTCGAAAGACCGGAGCTGGTGGCGGTCGACCATCGCAATGGCGGCCTTGCTGGTCGTGACGCTCGCCGCTGGCGGCTGCGCGAGCACGCAATCGCCATCCGACAGCGGCGGGGTGTTCAAGGTGCTCGGCCAGGTCGATCCGCTCGAGCCTTACAACCGGACGATGTTCAGTTTCAACGAAACGATCGACAGGGCCGTGCTCAAGCCGATTGCGCAGGGTTACCAGAAGGTGGTTCCCGAGACCGGCCGGGTGATGATCAGCAACGTATTCTCCAATATTGGCGACGTCTGGGTTTCGTTCAACAACCTGCTGCAGGGCCGGTTTCGCGACAGCGCTTCGGACCTGGGGCGGGTCGCGATCAACACCACCGCGGGCATTTTTGGCCTGTTCGATGTTGCCACCGACTTGGGCCTGGAAAAGCATTACGAAGATCTCGGGTTGACTCTCGGGATCTGGGGCGCGGGGGCGGGACCGTATCTCATTCTGCCGTTGTTCGGCCCCTCGAGCCTGCGTGACGGCGTCGGCTTTTTCGTCCAATACGGCTTCGATCCGGTGCAGACCATCGACAGCGTCGGCCAGCGCAACAATGCGACGGCGTTGCGCCTGATCGACACCCGGGAGGGCTTGCTGGCCGCCGAGAGACTCCTCGACGCGGCGGCACTGGATCGCTACCTGTTCGTGCGCGACAGCTACCTGCAGCGCCGCCGCTACCTGATTGACGAGCGCAAGTTAGGCAATGCGCACGCGGAGTCCGCCGTGTCATCGGACCGGCTGTCCGCGGCGTTGGATAAATAGTGGCTTTTGAAACAAAACAATGGAATCAAGGCTGGATATGATGAATCTCCTCAGGAATTCCCCGGTGCTGCGACTGTGCCTGGCGCTCGGTGTCGTACTGCTGATGTCAACCTCACTGCGGGCCGCGCAGGTCGAGACGCCCGACGAGCTGATCCGCAAGCTGAGTACCGACGTGATCGAGAAGATCAAGGCGGACAAGGAAATCCAGGCCGGCAACCCCAAGCGGGTCTCGGAATTTGTCGACACCATGATCATGCCGAGCGTGAACTTCGAGCGCATGACCTCGCTGGCGGTCGGGCGCGGCTGGCGCGATGCCAACCCCGAGCAACAGCGGCAGCTGATCGTCGAATTCCGCACGCTGTTGCTGCGCACCTATTCCGGCGCCTTCGGCCAGGTAACCGACCAGAAGGTGCGCATGAAGCCGTCGCGCGCCGATGCGGCGGACGACGAAGTGATCGTGCGCAGCGAACTGGTCAGCCGGCGCGGACCCCCGATCCAGCTCGATTACCGGATGCAGAAGATCGGCACCAACTGGAAGATCTACGACGTCAACGTGCTCGGGGTCTGGCTGGTCGAGACCTACCGCAACCAGTTCGGGCAGGAAATCAATGCCGGGGGCGTCGACGGACTGCTCAAGAGCCTGAGCGAAAAGAACCGCCAGTACGCTCAAGGTTGATTACGGCAGGCGCGGGGGGGCGATGACGAGCGCGGTTGGTGATGCAGTTCCTGGGCGGCCGGCGCCGGCGCCCGAGCGGCCGACACTTGCCGAGGCCGAAGGCTTTCTTGCCGCCTATCGCGCCGGACTGGCACGCGGCGAGGTTGCGGTCGACCTCAGTGGCCTGACGGCGTTCGATTCGGCCGGGGTCGGGGCACTGGTGGCGGCGGCCCGCGCTGCGGCGGCTTGTACCCCGCCGCTGGCAGCGCGCTTTGCCAATCCGCCGGCTCAATTGCGGTCGCTGGCCGACCTCTACGGGGTGGCGGAACTGATCTTTGGTGCAGCCTGAGCCGATTACACTGATCGGAACAGCCCCGCCGCCCATGTCCATCGCCATTGATCTGGTCTCGCTCAGCAAGCATTACGGCGCGGTGCGTGCACTCGACGATGTCACCTTGCAGGTGCGCGAGGGTGAGTTTTTCGGGCTGCTCGGCCCCAACGGCGCCGGCAAGACGACGCTGATCTCGATCGTCGCCGGTCTCGCTCGTGCGACCTCGGGGCAGGCGAGGGTGATGGGGTTCGACGTCGTGCGCGATTATCGCCAGGCGCGCCGCGCGCTCGGGGTAGTTCCGCAGGAACTGGTCTTCGACCCCTTTTTCACGGTGCGAGAGACTCTGCGCCTGACCTCGGGTTACTACGGTATCGCGCGCAACGACGCCTGGATCGACGAAATACTCACCAATCTCGACCTGAGCTCGAAGGCCGATGCGAACATGCGCAGCCTGTCCGGGGGGATGAAACGCCGGGTGCTGGTGGCGCAGGCGCTGGTGCACCGCCCACCGGTGATCGTGCTCGATGAGCCGACCGCCGGCGTCGACGTCGAGCTCCGCCAGGCGCTGTGGCGCTTCGTGCGCCGGCTCAACCGCGAGGGCCACACCATCGTGCTCACCACCCACTACCTCGAGGAAGCCCAGGAGCTTTGCGAGCGGGTGGCGATGCTCCAGAACGGGGCGATGGTCGCGCTTGAGCCAACCGCCGACCTGATCCGGCGATTCGCCGGCGGAATGCTGGTGCTGCGGCTGGGCGGCGCACCCCTGCCCCCGCGGCTGGCCGCGCTGCGGGTCGAATACCCCCTGCCGGACCGGGTGGCGCTGCCGCTGGCCCGCTATGAGGAGCTCGAGCCGACGCTGGCCGAGTTGCGCCAGGCCGGGTGCCTGATCGAGGAACTCGAGGTTCTGCACACCGACCTCGAGGACGTGTTCGTGCGCATCATGCGGGGTGAGCGATGAGCCGCGGCTTCATCACGCTCTTCTACAAGGAGTTGCTGCGCTTCCTCAAGGTGGGTGTCCAGACCATCGCCGCGCCGATTCTCACCTCCGCGCTCTACCTCCTGATCTTCGGGCACGTGCTCACCGACCGGGTGACGGTCTTCGAGGGTGTGCGCTACACCTCGTTTCTGATTCCCGGGCTGGTGATGATGGCGGTGCTGCAGAACGCCTTCGCCAACAGCTCGTCGTCGATGATCCAGAGCAAGATCACGGGCAACATCGTGTTCGTGCTGCTGCCCCCGCTGTCGCACTTCGAGATCTTCGCAGCCTACGTCCTCGCCTCAATGGCGCGCGGAATTGCGGTTGGCTCCGGAGTGTTCATCTTCACGTCCTGGTTCGCTGATCTGAGTTTCGCGGCGCCGGCCTGGATAGTGGTGTTCGCGGTCCTCGGCAGCGCCATTCTCGGTACAATGGGCTTGATGGTCGGGATCTGGGCAGAGAAGTTTGACCAGATCGCCGTGTTCCAGAATTTCATCATCATGCCGATGACTTTTCTGGCAGGTGTGTTCTATTCGGTGACTTCGCTGCCAGCCCTCTGGCAAAAACTGTCCCACCTGAACCCGTTTTTTTACATGGTCGACGGTTTCCGCTACGGTTTCTTCGGCGTCTCCGACGTTTCGCCCTGGACGAGCCTGGCCGTGGTCTGCGTGGCGCTGGCAGTGACGGCAGCGTTGGCGCTGCGGCTGCTTGTCAGCGGGTACCGGCTCCGCAACTGAAGGGAAGGTTCGCCGCAATGCTCAGTTCCGAAGAAGTGCGCAAATTCATAGCCGAGGCCTTGGCCTGCGAGCATATCGAGGTGCGGGGCGACGATGGCCAGCATTTCGAGGCCACCATCGTGAGCGCGCTCTTCGAGGGCAAGCGGGCGGTGGGCAGGCACCAGATGGTCTATGCGGCGCTCGGTCAACGGATGGGCGACGAGATCCACGCGCTCTCGATGAAGACGCTCACTCCCGCGGAATTCGCGCAGCGCCAAGCCTGAATCTTGCTGCCGCGCCGCGCGGCGCACAACGGAACGACTGGCAATGGACAAGCTGAGAATCAATGGGAGTGGGCCGCTGCGCGGCGAAGTCAAGGTCTCCGGCGCGAAGAACGCGGCACTGCCGATCCTGTGTGCGGCGTTGCTGAGTTCGGGCAAGCTGGAGCTTGACAACGTTCCCCAACTCCACGACGTCGCGACCATGATCCGGCTGCTCGAGCAGCTCGGGGTGAAGACGCTGCGCGAGGGCGAGCTGGTGACGCTCGAGCCCGGGGCGATCACATCGCACGAAGCACCCTACGACCTGGTCAAGACCATGCGGGCCTCGATCCTGGTGCTGGGTCCGCTGGTGGCGCGCTTTGGCGCCGCGCGGGTCTCGTTGCCGGGGGGCTGCGCCATCGGCCAGCGGCCGGTCGACCAGCACATCAAGGGCTTGCAGGCCATGGGTGCCGAGATCCACGTCGAGCATGGCTACGTGGAGGCGCGCGCCAAGCGGCTGCGCGGAACGCATATCTTTACCGACATGGTGACGGTCACCGGTACCGAGAACCTGATGATGGCTGCAACCCTGGCGCAAGGGGAAACAGTCATCGAGAATGCCGCCCGCGAACCCGAGGTCGCCGATCTCGCCCGGGCGCTCACGGCGATGGGCGCACTGATCGAGGGGGCAGGTACCGACCGGATAGTCATCCAGGGAGTCGAACAGCTCAACGGCGCGCGCCACCGCGTGATGGCCGACCGCATCGAGGCGGGAACCTTCCTGTGCGCGGTGGCGGCCGCCGGCGGCGAGGTGCTGGTCACCGGCGCCCAGCCCGAGACGATGGAGGCGACGCTGGGCAAGTTGCGCGAGGCCGGCGCCACGATCGAGCTCGGCAAGGACTGGATCCGGATCACGATGACCGCTCGCCCGCGCGCGGTAAATCTGCGCACCGCGCCTTATCCCGGGTTTGCGACCGACATGCAGGCCCAGTTCATGGCGGTCAACTGCATTGCGCAGGGAGTCGGCAATATTACCGAGACGATTTTCGAGAATCGTTTCATGCACGCGCTGGAACTGCAGCGCCTCGGCGCCGAGATCGCGATCGAGGGCAATACCGCGGTCGTCAGGGGGTTGCCCGCGCTCTCGGGCGCAACCGTGATGGCCACCGACCTGCGGGCTTCTGCGGGTCTGGTGATTGCCGGCATGGTCGCGCAGGGCGAAACCATGATCGAGCGCATCTACCATCTCGATCGCGGCTACGAGCGCATGGAGGAGAAGCTCCGCGGGCTGGGCGCCGCAATCGAGCGCGTTTCCTGAACCGGGTTTCCCGGGGATCGCTAACCAGCACGCTGGCAAGGAATGAAATGATCACATTGGCTCTTTCCAAGGGAAGGATCTTAGACGAGACCGCACCCCTGCTCGAGGCGATCGGGATTGCTCTCGACCCCGCGGTACTCGACTCGCGCAAGCTGATCCTGCCCACCGGGGACCCCGACCTGCAACTGATCATCGTGCGCGCGAGCGACGTGCCGACCTACGTCCGCTACGGTGCTGCCGACCTCGGGGTCGCCGGCAAGGACGTGCTCATCGAGTACGGCGATGAGGGGCTCTACCAGCCGATCGACCTGGGTATCGGCCGCTGCCGGATCTGCGTGGCGGCACGCCGCGGCTTCGATTACCAGGCAGCGGTAGGGCGCGGTGCCCGGCTGCGCATCGCCACCAAATACCTGCGCATGGCCAGTGAACACTTTGCGGCCAAGGGCATGCACGTTGACCTGATCAAGCTCTACGGATCGATGGAACTGGCCCCGCTGGTGGGGCTGGCCGACGCAATTGTCGATCTGGTGAGCACCGGCAACACGCTGCGGGCCAACGACCTGATCGAAGTCGAGGAGGTCGGCGTGATTTCCTCGCGCCTGATCGTCAACCAGGCTGCGCTCAAGACCAAGGCTGCGCGCCTCCAGCCCCTGCTCGAGCGCTTTGCCGCGGCGGTGGCGGCTCGACCATGAGCTCCGCCCGGTTGATCGCCCGGCTGGACTCGACGGCGGCCGATTTCGCCGACCGGCTGCGCACGCTGCTCGCCCACGAGCCCGAGGAAGACGAGCGCATCGCCCAGACGGTCGCCGAAATCGTGGCGGCGGTGCGGGTTCGCGGCGATGCGGCGCTGATCGAATACACCCGCCGTTTTGACCGGGTCGAAGTGAGCGACGCCGCGGCGCTCGAGATTCCGGCGACCGAGCTCGGTAGCGCGCTGGCCGGACTGGACCCGGAGATCCGCCAGTCGCTGGAAGCGGCGGCCGCGCGGGTGCGCGCCTTTCACGAGCGCCAACTGGCGACATCCTGGTCGTTAGAGGAAGCCGACGGAACCCGGCTGGGGCAGCGGGTCACGCCGCTCGATCGGGTCGGAATCTACGTTCCTGGAGGACGCGCCGCCTATCCATCGTCGGTGCTGATGAACGCGGTGCCCGCCAGGGTCGCCGGTGTCGGTGAAATCATCATGGTCGTGCCGACCCCCGATGGGGTGCGCAATCAGGCGGTGCTCGCGGCCGCCGCGATCGCCGGGGTCGACCGGGTCTTCGCGGTCGGCGGCGCCCAGGCTGTCGCGGCGCTGGCCTATGGCACGGCGACCGTGCCGGGGGTCGACAAGATCGTTGGTCCGGGCAACGCTTACGTGGCCGAGGCCAAGCGTCGGGTGTTCGGCAAGGTCGGGATCGACATGATTGCCGGGCCGAGCGAGATCGTCGTGATCTGCGACGGGCACACCGCGCCCGACTGGATCGCCATGGACATGTTCGCGCAGGCCGAGCACGACGAGCTCGCCCAGGCGATCCTGCTTTCGCCCAGCGCAGAGTTCCTGAACGCGCTCGAGGAATCGATTGGCCGCCTGCTTGCGACGATGCCCCGGCGCGCGGTGATCGCGCGCTCGCTGGCGGATCGCGGCGCGCTGATCAAGGTGCGCGACCTCGCTGAGGCCTGCGAAGTAGCCAACCAGATCGCCCCCGAACATCTCGAGATCTCGGCGCAGGATGCGCCGCGCTGGGCGGAGCGGATTCGCCACGCCGGTGCGATCTTCCTGGGCGAATATTCCTCGGAGTCGCTGGGCGACTACTGTGCCGGTCCCAACCACGTATTGCCGACCATGCGCACGGCGCGCTTCTCCTCTCCCCTGGGGGTCTACGATTTCCAGAAGCGCACCAGCATCATCGAGGTGTCGCGTGCCGGCGCCCGGACGCTCGGGAAAGTGGCAGCGCTGCTGGCCCGGGCCGAGGGGCTCGAGGCCCATGCCCGCAGCGCCGAACTGCGCTTCGAGGGCGACGGCACCCCGGCCGCCCAGGGCAGCCCCGGTCCGGCCGGAGTGATTCGCACCGACGTGCTGGCGATGCACGCCTATCAGGTTGCCGACGCCGGCGGCATGGTCAAGCTCGACGCGATGGAGAACCCCTATCGCCTGCCGGCGGAGTTGCGCCGGTCGCTGGGCGAGCGGCTGGCCGAGGTCGCCATCAACCGCTACCCGGTACCCAGCTACGCCGAGCTGAGGGCCGCGCTGCGCGCGAAGTTCGAGGTGCCAGCCGGTTACGACGTGGTGGTCGGCAACGGCTCCGACGAGTTGATCGCGATGCTGTCGGTGGTGACGGCCCGGCCGGGCGCCGTGGTGCTCTCGCCGTGGCCGTCGTTCGTGATGTACGAGATGGGTGCGCGGCTCGCCGGCAGTCGCTTCGTCGGCGTCCCGCTTCGTCCCGATTTCACCCTCGACACCGAGGCGATGCTGGCGGCAATTCGCGCCGAGCGCCCGGCGCTGATCTATCTTGCCTACCCCAACAATCCGACTGGCAACTGTTACGAAACCAGTGCGATCGAAGCGATCATTGCGGCCGCGCCCGGGCTGGTGGTGATCGACGAGGCCTATCAGCCCTTCGCGCTCGACACCTGGATGCCCCGCCTGCCGGAGTTTCCGAACCTGGCAGTGTTGCGCACCGTCTCCAAGCTGGGACTTGCGGGGCTGCGAATCGGCTACCTGAGTGCGGCTGCGCCCTGGCTCGCCGAACTCGAGAAGGTCCGACCGCCCTACAACGTCGGCTCGCTCAACGAAGCCGGGGCGATCTTTGCCCTCGAACACCTGGCAGTGTTCGAGGCCCAGGCGGCAGATTTGCGCGCCGCGCGCGCCGAGTTGGCCTGGGAACTGGCCGCGGTGCCCGGGTGCGAGGTATTTCCTTCGCAGGCCAATTTCCTGCTGATCCGGGTTGCCGACGGCCCGGCAACCGCGGCGGGCTTGCGTGAACGCGGGGTATTGATCCGCGACGTGGGTAAAATGAATCCGTTGCTGAGCAACTGCCTGCGACTGACGGTGGGCGACGCGCGCGAGAATGCGGCGCTGCTCGCAGCGTTACGCGACACGCAGCGTGCGTAGTGGGCGCAAAACCTGGGAGGTGCGGCGGTGAAACGTATTGCAGAAGTGACCCGGAAGACGGCAGAAACACGGATTAGCGTGCGGGTCGATCTCGATGGCACCGGCCGGCGGCAACTGGCGACCGGCGTGCCGTTCCTCGATCACATGCTCGACCAGATCGCCCGTCACGGCCTGATCGACCTCGATGTGAGCGCCGACGGCGACCTGCACATCGACGGCCACCATACCGTCGAGGACGTCGGGATCACAATCGGGCAGGCCGTTGCCAAGGCGATCGGCGACCGCAAGGGGATCAATCGCTATGGCCATGCCTATGTGCCGCTCGACGAAGCGCTCTCGCGGGTCGTGATCGATTTCTCGGGCCGGCCCGGGCTCGAGTGGCACGTCGAGTTCGCGCGCGACATGATCGGCGGCTTCGAGGTCGATCTTGCCCACGAGTTCTTCCAGGGGTTCGCAAATCACGCCCAGGTGACCCTGCACATCGACAACCTGCGCGGCAGCAATGCCCATCACCAGTGCGAGACGGTGTTCAAGGCCTTCGCGCGGGCGCTGCGCACGGCGGTCGAATTCGACCCGCGCCGCGGCGACGAAATTCCGTCGACCAAGGGAACGCTTTGACGGGATCTCTGCCAGGGCGCCGTTCCAGCGCTGCCGATGATCGCGTCGCGCCGATCGCAGCGGAGGGGGCGCCTTGGGCCTGATCGTGGTCGTCGACTACGGAATGGGCAATCTGCGCTCGGTCGCCAAGGCGCTGGAGCATGTCGCGCCGCACGCGCGAGTTGTGATCAGCGGCGATCCGGCGCAGGTTGACGCCGCCGACCGGGTGGTTTTCCCTGGCCAGGGCGCGATGCCTGACTGCATGCGCAATCTCGAAGCCGCGGGCCTGCGCGATGCGGTGCTGAGGGCGGCGGCGAAGCGGCCGTTCATGGGGGTCTGCGTCGGCGAACAGATGCTCTTCGACGAAAGCGCCGAGGGTCCGACCCCGGGGCTGGGGGTGTTCGCCGGGCGGGTGCTGCGCTTTCCGCCGGATGCGATGATTCGTCCCGACGGCAGCCGCCTCAAGGTGCCGCACATGGGCTGGAACCAGGTCTGGCAGACGCGGCCCCACCCGCTGTGGGCCGGAATCGCCGATGGCTCCAACTTCTATTTCGTGCACAGCTACTATGCCGAGCCCGCCGATGCGCAGGCCCTGACCGTCGGCGAAACCGAGCACGGCGTGCGCTTTACCTCTGCAGTGGCGCAGGATAATATTTTCGCCAGCCAGTTCCACCCCGAGAAAAGCGCTGCCGACGGGCTGCGGCTCTACCAGAATTTCTGCAACTGGAATCCCTAGCCGTGCGCGGCGCCGGATTCTCCCCGACTCCTCCTGATAATCAGTAAGAAGACCATGTTGCTCATACCGGCGATCGATCTCAAGGACGGCCACTGTGTGCGCCTGAAGCAGGGCGACATGGATGACGCCACGACATTTTCGGAAGATCCAGCGCAGATGGCACGGCGCTGGGTGGACGCTGGCGCGCGGCGCCTGCATCTGGTCGATCTCAACGGCGCGTTCGCCGGCAAACCACGCAACGGCGCGGCGATCAAGGCGATCATCGAGGAAGTCGGGACCCAGATCCCGGTCCAGCTCGGCGGCGGGATCCGCGACCTCGATACCATCGAACGCTACCTCGACGAGGGGCTGAGCTACGTGATCATCGGTACCGCAGCGGTCAAGCGCCCAGGGTTCCTGCATGATGCCTGCAGCGCGTTCCCGGGGCAGATCATCGTCGGGCTCGACGCCCGCGACGGCAAGGTCGCCACCGATGGCTGGAGCAAACTCACGGGACACGATGTGCTCGACCTGGCGCGCAAGTTCCAGGGCTACGGCATCGAAGGGGTGATCTATACCGATATCGGACGCGACGGCATGCTCTCGGGCGTGAACATCGAGGCCACGCAGCGCCTGGCCAGCGAATTGCTGGTCCCGGTGTTCGCCTCTGGCGGAGTCTCGAGCCTGGCCGATATCGAGCGACTCTGCGCCATCTCCTCCGACGGGGTGGCCGGGGTGATCCTCGGGCGTTCACTCTACGAAGGAACGATCGACTTTGCCACCGCCCAGTCGCTGGCCGACGAGTTGTCGGACTGATTGTGCTCACCAAGCGGATCATCCCGTGCCTTGATGTGACCGCCGGCCGGGTCGTGAAGGGCGTCAATTTCGTCGCCCTGCGCGATGCCGGAGACCCGGTCGAGATCGCCCGGCGCTACGATGAACAGGGCGCTGACGAGCTCACTTTCCTCGACATCACGGCTTCCAGTGACGATCGCGACATGATCCTGCACATGATCGAGGCAGTCGCCGACCAGGTGTTCATTCCGCTCACCGTCGGCGGCGGCGTGCGCGTGGTCGAGGATGTCCGCCGGCTGCTCAATGCCGGCGCCGACAAGGTGGCGATCAACACCGCCGGAATCCTCGATCCCCAGTTGCTCGGGAATTCCGCGTCGCGCTATGGCTCGCAATGCATCGTCTGCGCGATCGACGCCAAGGCCAGCGGGCCCGGGCGCTGGGAAGTGTTTACCCACGGCGGGCGACGGCCCACCGGGCTGGATGCAATCGAGTGGGCGCGGCGGGTTACGGAACTCGGGGTCGGGGAAATCCTGCTGACCAGCATGGACCGCGACGGCACGCGGGCCGGTTTCGACCTCGAACTCACCCGGGCGGTGAGCGATGCGGTGGCGATACCGGTGATCGCCTCGGGCGGCGTGGGCACCCTGGAGCATCTCGCCGACGGGGTCACCATCGGCCGCGCCGACGCGGTGCTGGCCGCGAGCATTTTTCACTTTGGCGAGTTCACGGTGGCGCAAGCCAAGGCAGTGATGGCCGAGCGCGGCATTCCGGTGCGCGAACTCTCGGGAGCGACCCGGTGAGTGCGCAGCAGCGCCCCACTGACGTGCCACCCGGCGACGGCTGGATTTCGCGGGTGCGCTGGAACGACGACGGGCTGGTGGCGGCGATCGCCCAGGACGCGGCCAGTGGCCGGGTGCTGATGCTGGCCTGGATGAACCGCGAGGCGCTCGAGCGCACTGCCGCGACGCGCCGGGCGGTGTATTTCTCGCGTTCGCGTGCCCGGCTCTGGGTCAAGGGCGAGGAATCGGGAAATTTTCAGACCGTGCGCGAAATCAGGCTTGATTGCGACGGCGACGCGGTCCTGCTGCTGGTCGAGCAGACTGGTGGCGTGGCCTGCCATACGGGGCGTGAATCGTGTTTCTACAGCCGGCTCGACGGCGAGCAGTGGCAGATAATCGATCCGGTGCTGGTCGATCCGGGGAGGCTCTACAAGTGAGTGCAGTGAAGCAGGGTGGTGGCTCGGGCAGTGCCCAGGATGTTCTGGCAAGGCTTGCCGACGTGCTCGAAGCGCGCCGTGACGGCGCCGACCCGGAGAGTTCATACGTCGCGCGGCTGTTTCAGCGCGGCACCGATGCGATCCTGAAGAAAGTTGGCGAAGAAGCGACCGAAACCGTGATGGCGGCCAAGGATGGCGTGCCGGCGCGCATCGTCGCCGAGACCGCCGACTTGTGGTTCCACACCATGATCATGCTCGCGCATTTCGACTTGCGCCCGGCCGACGTGCTCGCCGAGCTGGAACGGCGCGAGGGACAGTCAGGGCTCGAAGAGAAAGCGCTGCGGGGGACGCGGGAAGGCGACGTCGCGGGCGACTGAAGCAGGCGACTAGGGGAGCTGAAAGCAATGGGCGAAGCCAGCGATCAATGTCTCTTTTGCCGGATCGGGCGCGGCGAGATTCCGTGCCGCAAGGTCTACGAGGACGACGAAATTCTCGCATTCCACGACATCAATCCCAGCGCCCCGGTGCATTTCCTGGTGATTCCGAAGATGCACCTTGAAAACCTCTATGACGCCGACCTGGCGCATGCCGGGCTGTTGGGGCGGATCATGGGCCGCGTCGGGCAGCTGGCCAGCTCATTGGGTGCGACCGACGGGTTCCGGGTGGTCGTCAACAACGGCAGGGTCGGCAGGCAGGAGGTGTATCATCTTCACCTGCATGTGATCGGTGGCCCGGAGCCGTTGGGTTCGGGCATTAAACGCACGTAGACGGGAGTTGAAGTATGGGTTCGTTCAGTATCTGGCACTGGCTGATCGTGCTGGTAATCGTGATGCTGGTCTTCGGCACCAAGAAGCTGCGCAACATCGGCAGCGACCTCGGTGGCGCAGTCAAGGGTTTCAAGGAAGGCATCAAGGAAGGCACCGAGAAACCGACCGACTCCGACGAGCCGCAGTCGGGCCGGACCATCGACGTCGACGCCAAAGAAAAGCACTGACGGCGTGGCACCACCCCGGGCACGGTATCTCCGGGCCCGCCTGGTCGAGCGGCCTGCTTTGGTCGCTCTTTGCATTTATGAATCCCAATGTTTGACGTTGGCTTCTCTGAACTCCTGATCGCGGCGGTGATCGCCCTGATCATCCTCGGCCCCGAGCGCCTGCCCAGGGTCGCGCGCCAGGCCGGGGAATGGCTCGGTAAGATCCAGCGCTACGTCAATGACGTCAAGTCCGATGTCGGGCGGCACATGGAAATCGAGGAACTCCGCCGGATGCAGGCTGAAGTCACCGAGGCTGCCCATGAACTCAAGAAATCGGTCGATAAGGGCGCGGCTGAGGCTCAGAAGGAGGTTGATTCGCTGAACGCAGCCGTCGAGGGTGAGCAGCCGGAGCACGACTATGCTCCCACCGACTGGAACGCGGTCTATTCGGTGCGCCAGACGCGCGACCGCTTGCGCGAGCGGCGCGAGGCGCGTGAAGCCGAACTCGGGCGCAAGCGACGCAAGCTTCCCCAGCGCCAGGCGCACCTATGAGCGAACAAGAGAGCTTCTTCTCGCACCTGGTGGAACTGCGCGACCGCCTGGTCAAGTCGCTGGTCGTGGTGCTGGTGCTGTTTGCCGTCTGTTTCTATTTCTCGGGCGAGATCATGAAGTTCCTCTCGCTGCCGCTGTACCAGGTCCTGCCCGCCGGCAGCAGGCCGATCTTTACCGACCAGGCGGGCGCATTCTTCACCCTGACCAAGGTGTCGTTCATGACGGCGGTGCTGGCGGCCCTGCCGTGGATTCTCTACCAGGCCTGGTCTTTCGTCGCTCCCGGCCTTTACGAACACGAACGCCGCTTCGCGCTGCCCTTGATCGTTTCCAGCGTGTTCTTCCTGCTGGTCGGGATCGCGTTTGCCTATACCTTCGTGCTGCCGGCCGCCTACCGGTTCTTCATTATGATGTCCGAGCGCACCGGCGCCGAGACCCTTCAGGACCTCCAGAAGTACTGGGATTTCACGCTGGCCATCTTTTTCGGTTTCGGACTGACCTTCGAGGTTCCGGTGGTCCAGATGCTGCTGCTCAAGTCCGGCCTGGTGAGCATCGAGCAGATGAAGGCGGCGCGGCGCTACGTCGTCGTCGCCGCTTTTGTGATCGCCGCCGTGCTCACCCCGCCTGATGTAATCTCCCAGTTCATGCTGGCGGTGCCGCTGTGCCTGCTCTACGAACTGGGCATAGTGTTCGGACGCTTCGTCAAGGCGCGCAGCAGCGCTCCGGCGACCGAAGAGGAACCCGCCGAGGGTTGATCGGCCCCGGTCATTTCGTCTAGCGCGGCCGCGCCTCCTGCGGCCGGGGCTGCGGCGTCGGGCGCTTGCCGACCACGATCTTGATGTCCATCTGCCGGTTGTCGCGCATGAACCGGAAGGTGGCGGTGACGCCCGGCGACAGCTTGGCAATGGTGTCGAGCATGGTTGTGGTGTTCTTGATGGCCAGGCCGTCGACTGCGATCAGGATGTCGCCGACGCGCACCCCCGCTTTTTCCGCCGGGCCGTTGCGCACCAGGCCGGCGATTACTGCCCCCTCCTTGAGCGGCAGCTGGAACGCCTCGGCCAGCTCCGGAGTCAGGTCCTGCGGTTCGACCCCGATGAACCCGCGGGTCACCGCACCGTCACGAACGAGTTGTTCCATCACGTGCAGCGCGCTGCTGGCCGGAGTGGCGAAACCGATTCCCAGCGAGCCGCCACTGGGCGAATAGATCGCGGTGTTGATGCCCAGCAGCCGGCCTTCGGCGTCGACCAGCGCCCCGCCGGAGTTGCCGGGATTGATCGCGGCGTCCGTCTGGATGAAGTTCTCGAAGGTATTGATGCCGAGCTGGCTGCGTCCGAGTGCGCTGATGATGCCCATAGTCACCGTCTGGCCGACCCCGAACGGGTTGCCGATGGCCAGCACCACGTCGCCGACCTTCGCCTCCTCCGATTTGCCGAACGCGATCGCCGGGAGTTCGCGCATCTCGACTCGCAGGACCGCCAGGTCGGTGTCCGGGTCGCTGCCGACGACGCTGGCCGGGGTGCGGCGGCCGTCGGAGAGCAGCACCTCGATCTCGTCAGCGGACTCGACCACATGGTGATTGGTAAGAATCAGGCCATCGCTCGCGACGATCACCCCGGATCCCAGGCTGTAGGTTTGCTGGGGCTGCGCGAATTGCTCGTCGAAGAAGCGCCTGAAACGGGGGTCGTTGCCGGGCGGGTCATCGGGTTCTTGGAGTTGTTTGCTGGTGAAGATGTTCACCACCGACGGTATCGCCCGCTGCGCCGCGCCGCTATATGACAGAATGGCGTCCTGTCGCTCGCTGCCGAGACGTGACGAGCGCAGACCGGACTGGGCCGAACGGGTTGCCGTTCCCGAGGCCGACCAAAGGCGCGCCGGAATCCATTGCGGACGGAAGGTTGCGACGACGAACAGCACTGCGAGCGCAACTGTGGCCGCTTGTGCGAAGGTCAACCAGAGCTTTCTTAGCATGACAACCAAGGATCGGGATTCCAGGGTGGTGGCAGTGCAGAGCGTGGCGCTGGAGAAGGTTTTTGCCCAACTTCTGGAGCCTGACTCCTTCGAGGATTATTGCCCAAACGGCTTGCAGGTGGAAGGCAAAGCCCAAGTGCGGCGGTTGGTAAGCGCCGTAACCGCGAGCGCCGCCGCCATCCGCCGGGCCGCTGCACTGCGCGCCGACGCGCTGCTGGTGCACCATGGGCTCTTCTGGCGCGGCGATGACCAGCGCCTGACTGGGGTCAGGTTCAGGCGGGTCCGGCTGCTCATCGAGCACGACATCAGCCTGTTCGCCTACCACCTGCCGCTCGACGCCCATCCCGAACTCGGCAACAACGCCCGTCTCGCGCGGGTATTGGGCTGGCGGGTCGATGGCCGGGTCGGGCGCTACGGCCTGCTGTCGGTCTGCGAACTCGCCCGCGCCACGAGCGTGCGCTCGATCGCGATCCGGCTGCGCCAGCGCCTCGGGCGCTCACCCCTGGTAGTCGGCGCCATTGACCGACCGATCCGGCGCCTGATGTGGTGTACCGGGGCGGCCCAGGACCAGCTCGAGGAGGCGATCGCCCACGGTGCCGATGCCTTCGTGAGCGGCGAAATCTCCGAGCGCACCACCCACCTGGCACGCGAAGCCGGCATTGTCTATTTCGCGGCCGGGCACCACGCGACCGAGCGTTTCGGTGTTCAGGCGCTGGGTGAGGCGGTCGCGGCGCAACTGGGTATATGGCACGGTTTCGTCGACGACGATAATCCGGTGTGAAACGCTGCTGCCGGGTCTCGGCCGCGGACGAAAGGCTTGAAATCGATATGCCGGCTCCGGTACAGTGGCCCGATTGAGCCAATTTGGCGCAACCCCGGCGCTAGCGCGCCAATCCCTTGCATAATCGACGGGTACTGGCGGAACAAGCTAGGATTTAGGGCTGTATCAACCAGCGGGAACGCAAAGATGGGCGATTCTGAACAAAAGGTCGACTCCGCCCGGCGCACGGCGATCGGGGTCACGTGTGCCATCGGTGCCGTCGGTGGCGCCGCGGTGGCGATACCGTTCGTGAGCAGTTTCGCGCCCTCGGCGCGGGCGCGGGCGGCGGGTGCCCCGGTCGAAGTGGACATCGGCGAGATCCAGCCGGGAGAGCTCAAGCGCGTCGAGTGGCGGGGCAAGCCGGTATGGGTGCTGCACCGCACCCCCGAGATGCTCGCATCGCTGGATAAGACCGCCAGCGAGGTGGCCGACCCAGAATCCAAGCGTAGCGCCTTTCCGACACCGGACTACGCGCGCAACCAGTGGCGCTCGATCAAGCCGGAATATCTGGTCATCATCGGCATCTGCACGCATCTGGGATGCGTGCCCACCGAGCGCTTTACGCCCGGACCACAGCCTTCGCTTCCCGACGATTGGCAGGGTGGGTGGTTGTGCCCTTGCCATGGATCGACTTTCGACCTGGCCGGACGGGTGTTCAAGAACAAACCGGCTCCGGACAACCTCCAGGTGCCACCTTACCAATACGTGTCGGATACGCGCCTGCGCATCGGCAGCGACGACAAGGCCTGACCACGCGGGTCTGTACCGGGAACAGTGCAGGAGCACTACCCTGACAGCACCCATGACCTGATCCGAGGGACATCAAGATGGCGCAGGAAAACCAAGTGGAGACCACCGGCCTGATAGGCTGGATCGATCAGCGTTTCCCGCTGACCAAGATGTTCAAGGAGCACATGTCGGAGTACTACGCTCCGAAGAACTTCAATTTCTGGTACTTCTTCGGCGTGCTGGCGATGGTGGTGATGGGACTGCAGATCGTCACCGGCATCTTCCTGACGATGCACTACAAGCCCGATGCGGCGCTCGCGTTCCAGTCGGTCGAGTACATCATGCGCGACGTGCCCTGGGGCTGGCTGATCCGTTATCTCCATTCCACCGGCGCGTCGGCATTCTTCATCGTGGTCTACCTGCACATGTTCCGCGGGATGCTCTACGGGTCGTACCGCAAGCCGCGCGAACTGATCTGGCTGATGGGCTGCGGACTGTTCCTGATCCTGATGGCCGAGGCGTTCATGGGCTACCTGCTGCCCTGGGGGCAGATGTCGTACTGGGGCGCTCAGGTGATCGTCAACATGTTCTCCTCGATCCCCTACATCGGCGAGCAGTTGTCGATCTGGATCCGGGGCGATTTCGTGGTTTCGGACGCTACCCTCAACCGTTTCTTCGCCTTCCACGTCGCGACCATCCCGCTGATCCTGGTCGGGGTGGTGGCCGCGCACATCATCGCGCTGCACCATGTCGGGTCGAACAACCCAGACGGGATCGAGATCAAGGAGAAGAAGGGGCCAGATGGCATCCCGCTCGACGGCATTGCATTCCACCCCTATTACAGCGTCCACGACACCCTCGGGGTGGCGGTCTTCCTGTTCCTGTTCTCGGCGGTGGTGTTCTTCGGACCTGAATTCGGCGGCTATTTCCTCGAGTACAACAACTTCTATCCGGCCAATCCGCTGCAGACCCCGGCCCACATCGCGCCGGTCTGGTACTTCACGCCGTTCTACTCGATCCTGCGCGCGATTACCGACGACTTCATGTTCCGCTGGCTGATCCCGTTCTTCGGGGCATACACGGTGCTGGTGCTGCTCACCTCGCGAAGCTTGCTGAGTAAGGTTGCGACCGTGGCCATCACGGTCGCGCTGACAGCGGGCTTCTTCGTCATCGACGCCAAGTTCTGGGGCGTGGTGGCGATGTTCTCGGCGGTGATAATCCTCTTCGCGCTGCCCTGGCTCGATCGCAGCCCTGCCAAGTCGATCCGCTATCGTCCCCGCTGGCATTCGGTCCTGCTGGGACTGTTCGTGGTCGTGTTCGTGACTCTCGGATTCTTTGGCACGCAGCCGGTTTCGCCAGTGGGCACGCTGCTATCGCAGATCGCGACGCTGTGCTATTTCGGTTTCTTCCTGCTGATGCCGTGGTGGAGCACGATGGGTTCCTTCAAGGAGATCCCGGAGCGCGTGGTATTTCGGGCACATTGATCCCGCCTGCGCGAACGTGCACTGGAGAAAGATGGAGATGATGAAAAATTCGATGCGCCAGGCAGTGATGGCGGCCTTGCTGGCGGTCGCGACGATACTGCCGCTGGGGGCCGGGGCGAGCGAATCGGGCCCAGCGCTCGATCGTTTCCCGACCGATAAGCTCAACGACCAGGTCGCGCTGCAGAACGGCGCCAGGCTGTTCGTGAATTACTGCCTCAACTGCCATGCGGCCGCGGTAATGCGCTACAACCGGCTGACCGACCTGGGCCTCACCGAGGAGCAGATCCGTTCCAACCTGATGCTGGCGGGGGAGAAGGTCGGCGAGCAGATGAAGATCGCGATGTCACCGGCCGACGCTACGGAGTGGTTTGGCGCGACGCCGCCCGACCTGTCGCTGATCGCCCGGGCCCGCGCCTCCGGTGGCGGTTCGGGCGCCGACTGGCTCTACACCTACCTTCGTTCCTACTACCGCGACGCCAGCCGGCCGAGCGGCTGGAACAACGCGGTGTTCCCCAACGTCGGTATGCCCCACGTGTTCTGGGAACTCCAGGGTGAGAGGGGCGCCACGATCGAGGAGGTGATGGCGGTCAAGGACCCGGCTTCCGGCAAGGTCACCGGGACCGTTCGTGTTTCGACCACCTACGACCGTAACGGCGTATCGAGCGAGAAGAGCGAGCAGGTCACCGGGCACGGTGGCGAGCACGGCAGCACGATCAAGTTCGGACCCGCGCAAGGCGGCAAGCTCGACGCCGCCTCGTATGACGCCGCGGTTGGCGACCTGGTCGCCTACCTGACCTACATGGCGGATCCGAGCGCCAACACCAGAACCCGGGTCGGGGTCTGGGTACTGCTGTTTTTGGCGATATTTGCCGCTGCTGCCTGGAACCTCAACCGGGTTTTCTGGAGAGACGTCCACTAGCGCCGCGAGCGGACTTACTGCACGAATCGGTGGGGCGAGTAGAATCGCGCCTCTACCGAGATACCAAGAGATAGGGGAAATACCTACCATGATGGTCCTGTATTCCGGCACTACCTGCCCGTTCAGTCAGCGTTGTCGTTTTGTCCTTTTCGAGAAGGGGATGGATTTCGAGATCCGCGACGTTGATCTATACAACAAGCCGGAGGACATCTCGATCATGAATCCCTATGGCCAGGTGCCGATCCTGGTCGAGCGGGATCTGATCCTGTACGAATCGAACATCATCAACGAGTACATCGACGAGCGCTTCCCGCATCCGCAACTGATGCCGGCCGATCCGGTGATGCGGGCCCGGGCCCGGTTGTTCCTGTTCAATTTCGAGCGTGAGCTCTTCGCCCACGTGCAGCAGCTCGAGCGCCGTGACCAGACCCGCGATCTGGCCAAGCTGGTTGAGCAGGCACGCACCCAGATTCGGGATCGCCTGACCCAGCTCTCGCCGATATTCATCAAGAACAAGCACATGCTGGGTGACGAGTTCTCGATGCTCGACGTCGCGATCGCCCCGCTGCTCTGGCGGCTCGATCACTACGGCATTGAAATGCCCAAGAGCGCCGCACCGCTGCTGCGCTACGCCGAGCGCCTGTTCTCCCGCCCCGCCTTCATCGAGGCACTGACACCTTCGGAAAAGGTAATGCGCCGCTGATCTCTACCCTTGGGCGCCGCTCCTCCAACCGATTGCCGGTCTGCAGGGCGCGGCGCCACCGACGGGGATTCGATGGAACCAACCTCGACCAAGCCCTATCTGATTCGCGCCATCAACGAGTGGTGCATCGACAATGGCTACACGCCCTACCTGGCGGTGGCGGTCGACGAGCGCACGGTGGTGCCGCGTGAGCATGTCCACGCCGGCGAGATCATCCTCAACCTTGCGGGATCGGCGACCAATCGGCTGGTGATCGGCAATGATTGGATCGAATTCCAGGCGCGCTTCGGCGGTGCCGCGCGCGAATTGCGCATTCCGGTGGACCGGGTCAGCGCGATCTACTCGCGCGAGAGCGGACACGGCATGGCGTTCGAGGTCGATGAGGTGGCAGCCGCTGGTTCCGACACCGGGGCCGCTGACACCGGGGCCGCTGACACCGGCGCCGCCGACCAGCCGGCGCCCGGGAATGAAGGGACAAAGAAATTGCGCGGCGTCGAGCCTGTCCCGCAGCCCGGCACAGGAACCGACAAGGGGAGCGACGACGGCATTTCACCGCCGCCGACGCGGCCGCGCGGTCGCGGCAAGCCCAAACTCACCAGAATAAAGTAGCCGGCTTAGCTCAGTTGGTAGAGCAACCGCCTTGTAAGCGGTAGGTCGCCCGTTCGAGTCGGGCAGTCGGCACCAACCTGAAGCCCTGCAATCTCGCCCCGATACACTGCGGGGGTTCTGAGAAATAACCCATTATAACAAGCACTTACGGGTGCGGCGCCGGCATCGTGCGTACGTAAAACTAGTTGCCTTACGAGTCTCGCAAACACACATCTGCCGCAGCCGAGGAAGATTTTCTGGGAGAGTTGCTTTAAGTGGAATTGGCACAATTTCTTCACGTCAGCGATGTTTTGTTTGGACCCTCAGGCGTCCTTGCTGACATCGATCTGCGCCGCGCGCAGTTTGAGGTCGAGCTCACGTAAAGC
>JAGXFG010000026.1 GCA_024637395.1 Burkholderiaceae bacterium
CATGCACGCCGCTGCCGAACTGTGGGTCGCCACTGCCGTGGACGCAATCGGGGCGTCGGGCCGGTTCGCGGTGGCGCTCTCCGGCGGCTCGACCCCGCAGGGCCTGTACCGGCTCCTTGCCACCGAGCCATACGCCGCGCGCGTGGACTGGCCCCGAGTCCAGGTGTTCTGGGGCGACGAGCGTTGCGTAGCGCCGGACGATCCGGCGAGCAACTACGGAATGGCCCGCGAGACGCTGCTCGCACGGGTGTCCATTCCCGCGGCGAACGTCCACCGCATCCGTGGCGAGGACGAGCCCGCCGAGGCCGCCCGAGCCTATGAGCGCGACCTGCGCGAGACCTTCGCCACTCCCGACGGTCCGCCGCGCCTGGTGCCCGGCGCGCGCTTCGACCTCGTCCTGCTCGGCATGGGCGCGGACGGTCACACCGCCTCGCTCTTCCCGGGCACGACCGCCCTGCGCGAGCCCGCCCGCTGGGTCAGGGCGGTGTCTCCCGCAGATGGTTCCCCGGTGCGCGTGACGCTCACCCCGGCGGTGCTCAACGCCGCCGCCGAGGTCGTCTTCCTGATCTCCGGGCGCGCCAAGGCGGCTATCCTGCGTCGCGTACGCGAGAGCCCCTATCAACCCGATTTGTTGCCGGCCCAGATCGTCGCGCCGCGTGCTGGCCACCTGCGGTGGCTCGTCGATGCGGACGCCGCGTCAGATCTTACGACCCACCGGAACGACCAATAACCCACCCCGTGGAGACCCGCGCTCAACGCATGCCGAAATACCCCAACACGAACAAGACGATCACGACGGCGCCGACGAGCCAAATGATTCTATTCATGGTGCTATTACTTCCCTGAATTGGTATGGGTGAAGCTGGTCCCGTTTGGGCACAGCAGGTTGGTGTACCTCTTGATACTCTGAGTCAAACCTGCCAGAGCATCTGTGCGCTGGCGAACATGCAGCGCTCCAGCGACAACACGCCGGCGGTTATCGACTACGGCTTCAGCCGCTCGGCGACGACGCGTCCGTCGGCGTTTATGAACACGCGATAGCGGTTGCCATCCTGGCAGGTCGCGATGTGATCGTCGTCCTTCAGGGGCGTCGCGCTGACCACCTGGCCACACGGCAAGCCCAGCAGCGCGATCACGGACGTGAGGTCCTTGACGAGTGCGGCGTCATCCGCTGCCAAGGCCGGCGTGGCAACCAGCACGGCCCACAAGGCGGCGAAGATCCAGGTGTCGGTACGAGTGTTCATGCTCATCTCCCGTCGATCCGGTTAAACCGTCGCGAACTTCTTGGGATCCGACAGGATGCCCCAGATGGATTCTCGCGACGATGCAAGTGCGCCGGCCAGCGGCGGGTCGGCATCCTGCAGCAGCGCGAGCGTCTTCTTCACCAGCATGTCGAACGACTGTCGCAGCTCGACCAGCGAGGTCTTGATCCGCCCTTCGTAGTGGGCTCGGAACCGCTCGAGCAGGTCGTCGATCTGGTTCTTGAGCGTGAGCTTGGTGAAGATACCGATCGCCTTCGTTTCCTTCAGTCGGGTCTCGAGTGACTTGAGATCGAGCGGCGGCGGTGGTGCAGGCTTCACGCGCGGCGGTGTTGGCTTCTGCGTCTTCACTGGCGGCGGCGCTACGGCAAGCTTTTTCGGGGCCTGGTTCACGACCGGGGATTGCGCTCGGGCAGGTTCTGCAACTTGAACGGCGGGCGCGGGAGCCATGGGCAGCGGCGCGCGTTCGATTGCCGCGCAGCCAGCCATCAGAACGCCGCCGACCACAAGGGCAGGAAGCCCGAGGAGAGCTGCCTTCATGGGACGAACATGCCCGCGAAGCGGTCGCCGGCGCGCACTCAGCCGAGCGGTCATAACTTCTTGGCGGCTTCCTTCAGGTCGCCAACCCCCTTCTGAACCTTTCCCTCGGCCTGGTTCTTCAGCCCCTTGACCTGCTGGCCCGTGCTGCCGACCAGCTTGCCGGTCTCTTCCTGGATCTTGCCCCCCAGGTCTTTCAGGGTGCCCTTGGCTTGGTCCTTGTTCACGCTCATGTTCAATTCCTTAGCGGTCGGTTTCATCGACCGGCTCATGCTTTTCAGCGATCAAGCATCGCCGCAAGAGCCGGCATCCCAACAAGCAATAGATCAAAGGCTACGTTCCAGCATTTCCAGAATAATCGGCCGGTGCCACTTGTTCTGTACGCTGTCGCACACACCAGGCGTGCATTGCCGTAGGCCGTCAACCGGCAGGCCAGTTCTTCTGCTCCTGGATCACTTTGAAGAATGACCCGAGATCATCTTCCTTCGGGTTCCAGGGCCGCGTTGGTATCCAGATGTACTTCAGCTTTGTTCCGGCCAGGAGGTCGGAGTCATCGTGATCATGTCGAACGTTGATGATTGTCTTGACCCCAGCGGCCTCCAAACTGCTGAACCCCTCCGCAGTGGGCTGCCGGCCACGCCAAAGCGCTGGAGATACTTTCGCGAAGTTCGTGGTGCCGGGCAAGCACTCATCGCACGCCTAGTCGTGAAGCGTCAAGAGCTTGTTTACCGGACTAATTCCGGAGCTTCGCGAAGCTGCCACGCGGCAAGCAGCGCGAGCGCACAAAGTGCCGCGAGCATCATGAAGGATTCGTTGAAAGCGTCAAGCCGGGCCGGGCTGCTGGCGGCCGAAGTCAACGAGTCACCGTGTGCGGCCAGGCGCCATTCCAGAACAATTCCGCACAGGCTGACGCCGATCGCGCCGCCGAGCATGCGAATGAAATTGATCGTGCTGGAACCCTGCGAGAGCAGGTCTCTTTCCAGACTGCGAAGTGAGCCGATGTTGAGCGACGGCAAAATGAAGCCCAGACCGATGCGCCCCAGGATGGCCCAGGCCACCAGCGCCCAGGTCGTAGTGCCCAGTTCAACCGTGCTCATCAGGAGAAATGACAAGGTCAACAGCGCCAGTCCTATGCTGACCAATCGGCGTGTGGGTTGACGGTTGGCGAGTCGACCCACCATGGCGATCGTGACGGCCAGCACAAGGCCTGCGGGGAACAGGATGCTGCCGACGAAGGATGCCGACAAGTCCAGGCCCCGCTGCATATAGACCGGCAACAGATAGGTGGAGCCAAATAGCGCGGTTCCGTAGATGAAAGAAACAATCGTACCCATCGCGAACTGGCGATAGCCGAACAGCGCGAGATTCATCAGCGGGTGCCGGCCACTGCCCGCCATGCGTCGCTGCCAGTGGACAAAGGACACCAGCGCCAGGATGGCGGCGCCCAGCAGCAGAGCCGCCAGGCCCAACGAGCCGTTCCGCAGCGTCACCATGCCGTTGAGCAGGCACAGGATGCCCGAACAAACGAGCAACATACCGCGCCAGTCCAGGATCGCACCACCACGGTTTGCCGCAACGCCACCGGGCGCGGTGGTCGGGACATAGCGATAGGCCAGCCACAGCGCACTCAGGCAGAAGGGCACCACCATGAAGAAGATCGAGCGCCACCCGAACCAGTCGACCAGCACGCCGCCAATGCTGGGGCCGATGGCTGGCGCCAGAACGACGCCCATGCCGAACAAGCCACTCGCGCTCCCTTGCTCGTGCGGCTCAAAGGCCCGCATGATGATAATGGCGGGAATCGGCTGGACGACGCCGGCCGCCAGTCCTTCAGCCACGCGCGCCGCCAGCATCAGAGCGAAACTGTTGGAGAATCCGCCGCTGATGCCGCCCACCAGCAGCAGGACCATGCTGCCCACATAGGTGCGGCGGTAACCGTAGCGCATGAGCAGCCACGGGGTGGTCAGCATGGACGACGCCATGGCCACCATGAACCCGGACGTGACCCATTGCGCCCGGTCCTGGCCGAGCTCGAAATGCTGGCTCATGTCGGGGATGGCTACGTTGACGATGGTCGACGACATGATCGTGGCCATCGTCCCGATCATGACCGAGGCCAACAACAGCCAGCGGTAACGCGGGCCGTAACGCACCTGCATTTCGCCGATGGTGGAAGGGTGGCTCATCGTTGTGCACGCTCCCGAGGGGGCGTCCAATATTTGGTGATGAAGGGGCTGTTGATGACCACCAAACGGTAGTCGGTCAGTCCGGGCGGTCGGGGGTCAGGTCGAGCGCAGCGCTGGCCTTCCGTTCACCTTTGAACACCGCGGCATTGTGTTCGCCCAACTGCGCAGCGTGAAACGGCCTCAGGCCGCTGCGCGGTCCGCGCAGCGGCAGCTGACCCGGCACGGATAGTTGTCCCGCCGCCGGATCGCTGGTCCTTTGGACATCGCCACGCGCGAGAAAGTACGGTGACTCCGCCATGCTGAGCCCGTTGTGGATTCGTGCCGCCTCGATGCCCGCCGCGCGCAGCTGCTCACCCGCGGCTGCGACGTCCTGGGTGGCGGTCCATGCCCGCAGGGCCGCATCCAGGACGACCATCGTCGACCCGGGCGCCACGCCGGCAAGTGCCGCCACTGCCGGGGCCGAGGCGCCATCCAAACACACCAGAATTTCATGCCTGTCGCTACAGGCCGCGGCCACGTACCTGCGTCCATGTCCGGGGGTTGCGCCCCAGTGCGGATCGGCACCCCAGCAGTAGGGGTCGTTGCTGCCAGTGCGTTGCGGCGCGATCCCCGCGACGTCATGCAGTGCCAATTGCAGCTCCGCCATCCGCAGCAATGGCTCGTAGAGCGCAACGTCGATGCGCGCTCCGCGACCGCCATTGCGCTCCCGATCCAGCAACGCCATGTTGATGGCCATGCAGCCCATCAGTCCGGCCGCGGTGTCGGCCAGGCTGAAGCCGACATGCAGCGGGACCTCACCGGGCCGGCCGGTGAGGGGGACGACGCCGCTCAACCCTTCGGCGATCTTGCCGAAACCAGGGCGCTTCGCGTCGGGCCCGGTGTGGCCGAATCCCGAGATGCTCAGCATGATCAGGCCCGGATTGCGGGCGCTCAGCGTGTCCCAGCCCAGACCGAGGCGCTCCATTGCGCCGGGACGATAGTTCTCGACCAACACGTCCGCCTGCGCGACGAGTTCGAGAAAGCGTTCGCGATCGGGCGCGGCCTTCAGGTCCAGCGTGATGCACTGCTTGTCGCGTGTCATCACACCCCACCACACCGAGACATCGTTAACACGCGGACCCATCAGGCGTGCCGGGTCACCACCATCCTCGCGTTCGACCTTGATAACACTGGCGCCAAAGTCGGCCAGCAGGCTCGCGCAGAACGGACCCGAGATCACGAGGCCCGCCTCTACCACGCGCACCCCGGAGAGCGGGCGAGCTGGAACTTGGGCGGCGGGGGCATCCCGGTTGGTCATGGCAACAGGTCCTGTCCGAACGGCGCTATTGAGGGGAGGATTGACGACGCCGCGCCTCGGCGACGATTTGCTCGGCGTAGGGCAACATCGCGTAGTCGACCATGATGCCCTCGTAGTTGACGGCACCGTCGCCGCGCTCCTGCGCCGCGCTCATCGCCTCGATCAGTCCGGCGAAGTACTTGACCTCTTCGGGACTGGGCGTGAACACCTCGGCAGCAACCGCGACGTGGCTGGGGTGGATCAGGACGGCACCGCTGTAGCCCAGGGCCTTCGCGCGCTTGGCCAGCACCCGCACGCTGTCGAGATCGTCGAGTCCGGTGCCAATCAGACTGCCCATCGGGTAGGGGGCGCCGCCGGCCCGGCTGTCGAGGACGAGTTTGGAGGCCAGGTAGAGCTGCTCGCTGCCTTCCATGCTCGGGCGAAACCCGACGGCGCGCGCGACGTCGCCCGAGACCGGGCCTCCGACCACCGCGATAATCCCGCGACAACGCGTGCTGGCCGCAGCCAGATCGCGCGCGGCCCACAGTCCCTGGGCGGTCTCGGGCAGCGGCATGATTGCGACCGACCCCAGCGCCAGCCCCGCCTTGCCTTCGGCGTGGCACAACAGGCGGTCGAGTTCGCGAATCTCCTCGACGCTGTCGGCCTTGGGCAGCATCACCCCGCTGAAACCCTCGGTCGCAAGTTCCGGCACATCGTCGGCGCCGCCCTGGCTCAAGGCGTTGATGCGCACAAAGGCGTGAATGCCCTGGTCGCGCAACAAGCCGATGCCCTCCCGGACCAGCGCGCGCGCTTCCTTCTTCAGCGCTGGCGGAACGGCGTCCTCGAGATCCAGTACCACTGAATCGGGCTGCGAGCGACTCGCCTTGCGGACCCAGTCGAGCTTGTGCGCAGGGATGAACAGCATGGTTCGCAGGGGCCAGATCATGGCTTCTCTTCTCCAGTAGGTGGTGGAATCGGGTCGGTGGGGTCGGCATCAGTGGGGTCGCTGGCAATCTCCCACCACAGCAGTGCGGTGAGCGCCAATGCGGCACCCGCGACGACGATCAGGAATGCCACCGGGTCGCTGAAGTGCAGGCTGCGCCGCACGGCCAGAAGCCAGATCACCACAACTATGGCCAGGACACCGCCCCAGACGATCAGATTGCTGGTGCGCGGCGTCATCAAGCGTCCCGTTTGATGGAGGCGTCCGCAACCGCCGCCTTGGCGGCGAGCTTGCGACCGGAGGAGAAGCGTGCCTGAATCATCGTGAAGGCGACAATGGCCAGCGCGATGCCCACCGCCTCGGTCAGACGATTGCTCCAGATCATGCACAGGGCAGCGATCCCCAGTAACACGCGTTCGATCACCTTCAACGGGATCCGGAACCAGCCCTCCACCGTCATCGCGAGCAGGAATACCCCGATCACTGCGGTCACTGTGGCGATCGTCACTGCATACCACGGTCCCGACATCAGCAGGGAAGTGTCGTAGACGAAGATGAACGGCACGATGAAACCGGCCAAAGCCAGCTTGAATGCCTGGAATCCGGTCTTGTTCAGATCAGATCCCGCGATGCTCGCGGCGGCATACGCGGCGAGCGCAACTGGCGGCGTGACGTTGGCCAGAATGCCGAAATAGAAGGCGAACATGTGGCTGGCGAATTCCGGTGCTCCCATCCGCACCAGACCCGGCACGATCAGCACGGCCACCGTGATGTAGACCGCTGGCGTTGGCAGGCCCATGCCCAATACCAGCGCGATCAGGGCGGTCAGCACCAGTGCGACGGGCAGAATGCCGTGGGAAGCTACGATCACGAAATCGGCCAGCAGGTTGCCGGCGCCGGATACCCAGACCGTGCCCATCAGGATGCCCGCGGCCGCCACCGCGGCGCCGACCGGGATGTTGTTGGCCATCGCGTCGATTACCGCGTCAAGGTGACGCGCCAGCGGGATGCGGGTTCCGCGCCGCACCAGCGAAAGCACGAACAGCGTTCCGACACCGAGCAATGCGGTCCGTTGCGGTGAGGCCCCAAAAAAGAACGGGGCCACGAGTGCCGCAATCGCCAGAATGAAGTGGCCGCCGGAGGCGAGCACCGGCAGCAGGCGCGGCAGTACGCCCTGGAACGAGCCCAGCTTGAAGCGGTTGGCGCGCAGGCCGATTTGCGCAAAGAGCGCGATGAAATAGAGCGCTGCCGGAATGATCGCGGCGAGCACGATATTCCAGTAGCTGATGCCAAGGAAGCCGGCCATCAGGAAGGCAGCGGAACCCATCACCGGAGGCATGATCTGTGCGCCGGACGAAGCCACGGCTTCCACGGCACCGGCAAACTCGGGCTTGAAGCCAGTCCGCTTCATCAAGGGGATGGTGAAACTTCCTGTCCCCGCGACATTGCCAACGACCGACCCGGAAGCGGTACCGAGCAGTGCGCTGGCCATGACCGAGACGTGCGCCGGCCCGCCATGCAGTCGACCCATGATCGCGAGCGACAGATCCTGGAAGAAATTCATCGCGTTGGTGCGTACCAGCATCGCCCCGAACATCAGGAACAGCATCAGGTAGGTGGCAGCGACCGCGGTGGTCGGACCGAAGATTCCCTGATCCTGCATGAACAGGACCTCGACGAGAGTTTGCCAGCGCACGTTCGGGGCATTGAAGACCCACGGGAAGTGCGCGCCAAACAGGGCCTGCGTCAGAAACACTGTGATGATGACCAGCATCGGCAGGCCGAGAAAGCGGCGGGTCACTTCCAGTGTGGCAACCAGGAACAAGATGCCGAAGGCTAGGTCGCTCGGCAGCGGGAAGCCGATCCGGCGCGCGAATTCGTCATAGTCGTTGAGCACATAGACGAGGCCGGCGAAGAGCAGCAAGATGACCACGAGATCAGTCAACAGCGTGGGCAGGCCGCGTCGGTGCCAGGGCACGCCACCCGGGGACTTGGCCAGCAGCCCGAGCGAGACGATGGCGAACACGAAGACGATGCGCTGCAGGTATCCGGTGATGCCGCCGAAAGCCGCGGTATAGACCATCAGGACGCCGAGAAACAGGCCGAAGAACATGATCGCGGCGGCCAGACAGCGCTGTACGACGTTGCCGTTGCGCACCGCGGCGCGCAGCGGTGACGTAACGCTGTCATCGGCGATCAGCCGTTCGACGGTGGGATCAAGGTGGGTGGCGACCGCAGCGGCCGGCCCACCGAGGGTAGTCCCTCCCGGGTCGCCGTGCTCGCTGCCGACCTTCCTGCCGATGCCCATACTCGATCCCCGCCGTCACTGATCCGTCGTCATCCGGCCCCGCGCCGCGGGCTAATTGGTGGCGTCCTTGCCGGCACCGATATAGTTGATCTTTATGCCAGCCTCGTCGAAGCAGCGCTTGGCACCGGGGTGCAGCGGAATGAACACGGTTGAAGCCGCGCGGCTGGCAAGTTTCTCGGCACCTTTCCAGACCGGCACCACGTCGCCCCAGATCTTGGCATTGTCACCGACGTAGAGCTGCTTGCAGACCTTGTAGACCACGTCTTCGGGCAGATCCTTGTGCACGATGTAGCCCAGGGACAACTGCACGCCGACCACGGGTTCTTTCTGCCATTCGTAGGTGCCGGCCGGCATGTCGTTGCGCACGAACGTCGGGTAGTGCTCCAGCAGCGTCTTGACGATGTTGTCGCTCATCGATACCAGGCGCGGCTTGTTGTTCGCGGCGAACTGCATGATGATCGGTGACGGATGACCACCGGTGAAGAAGACGGCATCCAGTTGCCCGTCTCCAAGCATCCCCATCTGCTGATTCCAGTCGCCGTTGACCACCACACCACCGTTCTGCTTGATCTTGTCATAGGACAGGTTGGCACCCTCCAGACCGACGTTGACCATCGTGGACGTGAGGCTGTCAGCCGGGCCGACGCCGATGCGGCGCTTGGCGAGGTCTTCCCAGGACTTAACCGGGTTGTCAGCGGTGGTCACGAAGGTGGGACTGGCTGACGGACGCATCAGGAAGCCGAGATAAGTGCCGAGATAGCGCAGGTCCTTCATCGGGGTCCGGCCCTTGAAGGTCCTGGTGCCGTTCCACGCATCCATCACGCTCTCACCGACGCCATGGCCGAATTGGGCCTCGCGGCTTTGCACCCGCGGTGGCGTCGCCGTCGCGGTCCCCGGCAAGCGCCGGATGTTGATTTGCTCTCCCGGGTATGAGCGCTTCAGGGCCTCTTCGAGCACCGTGAAGGCGAGATCACTGGTGGCCCCGGTCGAGCCCCGTCCAATGATGACGAAGGACTGGCTGCCCTGCGCAAGGGCGGCCGGGCTGAACGCCGCGGCAGCGGCCACTGCGGCCGCTGTGCACACCAGTCGACCAAAGCGGTTGAAGTTTTTCATTTGTCGTCTCCCCATGGATGTTGTTGTCAAGAAAGCTATCACTGCCAGACTGCACCACTACTGCGTAATTGGGCAACTTCGGCCTTCGAAAACTCAAGCAAGGCCAGGACCTCGTCGGTGTTGGCCCCGAGCGCCGGTCCAACGTGCCGCACGCTCCCCGCGGCAGGAGAGGTTAGCGGCAACGCCGCCGGCATGGCGAAAACGTTGCCCGCCGCGTCGGTCGCGCGGATCAAATCGCCTCGTTCCCGCAGATGACGCTGCGCGCGCACGTCACTTGCGTCACAGATCGGCCCCACCACCACGTCGTTCTCGAGCACCAGCCGCATGGCCTCGTCAGCGTCATGGCGGGCCATCCACTCCGCTATGACCAGATCCAGATCGTCCATGTGGAGGCGACGGCTGGCGGGAGTACTGAAGCGGGGGTCCTCACGCAGCGCGGGCCCGCCGATCATCAGCAGCAAGCGGTCGGCCACCGCCGGAGTGGCTGCGGAGACGGTCAACAGCTTGCCGTCGCGGGTCTTAAAAATGTTACCGATATTGGCGTTCATCGGAAAGCGGTTGCCGTTGCGCGGCTCGGCAGCTCCCTGAGCGGCGGCCACGACGACGTTCCACTCGTTCATCCGGTGCAGGGCTTCATGCAGTGCCATCGGCACCGGCGCCGGCGGACGACCGGCGCGCCGTCCAGCGCGCAGTTCGGCCAAGGCGATCGACAACGCCATCATGCCGGCGGTGTAGTCGGCCAGCGGGATCTCGGGTTGCGTCGCGGGGCCGTCGCCCGCGCCGGTCAGCGCCATCATGCCGCTGGCCGCCGTGGCAAATTCCGGTGCTGTGCTCCACGGCCACAGGTCGGGTCGGTCGGCGCCCGGCGCGAACAGATGCATATCGACCGCGTGCGGTGTGGCGCCCAGCAGGTCGCGGAGCCGCACGCCGGCCGCGCAGTCGTCACGTGCCAGCACGTCGGCGCGCGTGGCCAAACGCTGCAGCACGGGCAGTGCCTCGGCCTGCGCCGGGTCGATCGCCAGGGAGAGTTTGTTGCGCGCAATGATCGGCCACCAGACCTTCTGCACGTTTGCGGGGCCGATGCGGCGCAGGGCCGAGCCATGCCGCGGCGGCTCACATACTATGACGGTGGCCCCGAAGTCGCCGGCGAGGGCCGCCGCGAACGCAGCCGCAGGGGTGGCGGTGGTTTCCACCACGAGCAGACCAGACAGCATCCGCGGCTGAACTGTCGGTTCCCCGCCCATCAGGTCTCGCTCCCGTTCCCACTCATCGGATAACTATGAGCCGGTATGCCGTATCGGTCTACTGGATTTTCTCAAATGACTATCCTGATTTGCTACATAATCACCCGATGGACCTATCCGGCCGTCTGATCGATGCCTTCCTCGCGCTCGAGGAGACCCGCCACTTCGGGGTCGCGGCGCGGCGGTGCAACGTCTCGCCGTCGGCGTTCAGCCAGGCGATCAGCCGGCTCGAACGGCTGGTCGGTGCGCGACTTTTCGATCGCGACACGCGCAATGTGGCGCTCACTCCCGAGGGCGAGTCCTTCTCGGCGGGCGCGCATCGGATCGCCGCCGAAATCAGCGCCTCGATGAGTGAATTGCGGGACCGCGCCGCGCATCGCACCGGCAAGATCGCTGTCGCCGCGCCGCCGTCGCTGTGTGTCGAATGGATGCCGCGAATGCTCGCGGAAATTCGCTACGAGCACCCCGGCATCGCGCTGCAACTGCACGACGTGGTTTCGGACCGTTGTCTTGAACTCGTGCTGCGCGGAGAGGTGGACTTCGGCGTCAATGCCCAGCCGGGCAATGAGCTCGAGTTCGAGACGCAACTGCTCTTCAACGAGCCGTTCTACCTGGTCTGCCGGGCCGACGACCCGCTGGCCAGGGGCGCCAGCGTGTGGTTGCGGGAACTCGACGGTGCCGTCTTCATCAATGTGGTTCGCAGCGGCAGTGTCTGGCAGCATCTGCAATCGGTGCTGGCTGGGGTGAATGTGTGCGACAGCGGTTTTGAAGTGGCTCAGTTCGGGACCCTGGCGGGCCTCATCGATTGCGGTCTTGGCCTGAGCGTCGTGCCACGTTCGACGCTCCCGCTGTGCGTGCGCCAAAGCGTCACGGCGATTCCGATTCGGGACAAGAAGGCGGTGCGACCCATCTACATCATCCGGCGTCGCAACCGCAGTCTCTCGAGCGCCGCACAGATGCTGTGGGATCGGATCGCAGTGTCATGGCCGCAGCAGCAAGTTGTGAGCGGGAAATCGCCGCCGGGGGGGCATGATTGAGCGTATGGTGCGGCTAAAGGGCGCAGGTCAGCAGGTCAAACCGACAACTAAGCTTGCAGGATCTTTCAATGACTTCTTACGACTGCTTTATCGACGGACAGTGGATACCGGCAATTTCCGGGCAGAGGGTTGACGTGCTGGACCCGGCAACTGGTAAAACGATTGCCACCATCGCCCGTGGTGGCGCGGGCGAGATCGATGCGGCGGTTTGCGCTGCACAACTCGCAGGTCCAGCATGGGCAGACTGTGCGCCGGTGATGCGCGCCCGCATGCTCGCGGCCATTGCCAAACGGATCCTGGCCGAGAAGGACCACCTTGCGCGCATCGAAAGCCTGGATACCGGCAAGCCACTGAAGCAGGCACAGGCCGATGCGGTGGCTGCATCGCGATTCTTCGAATACTACGCCGGCGTGGCCGACAAGGTGCTCGGCACGTCGATTCCGCTGGGCGCCGATTACGTCGATTTCACGGTGCGCGAGCCGCTCGGTGTAACGGCTCAAATCGTCCCCTGGAACTACCCGCTGCAAATAGCCTCACGCGGCCTCGCACCTGCCTTGGCCACCGGCAACACGGTAGTCATCAAACCCGCTGAACTCGCCTGCCTCAGCGTGCTGGAGCTGGTGCGTATCTGCCATGAAGAAGGCTTGCCAAATGGCGTGCTGAACGTCGTGCCAGGCTACGGCCATGAAGCCGGCGCGGCGCTGGCTTCGCATCCCGGGGTCAATCTGATTGTCTTCACCGGCTCGGTCGCGACCGGAGCCGGCGTCATGCGCGCCGCGGCCGAACACATCGTCCCGGTGCTGCTGGAACTAGGCGGTAAGTCGCCCAACATCGTGCTGGGCGATGCCGAGCTCGCGGACGCTGCGCCTACGATTCTTCGCTCCGCCTTCCCGAACTCGGGGCAGACCTGCTCGGCGGGATCGCGCGTGCTGGTGCAACGCCGCGTTCACCGCGAGTTGGCCGATCGGCTGGCCGAAGCCGCGCGCGCACTGACCGTCGGCGCGGGCATCCAGGATCCGGACATCGGCCCACTCGTGAGCGCCGCGCAACGGCGCAAGGTGCTCGACTATATCGATATCGGCCGCGCTGAAGGCGCCGCAGTGCTAAGCGGTGGGAAGGCGCTGCCGGGTACCGACCTTGAAAACGGCAATTTCGTCATGCCGACCATTCTGGACAACGCAAGCGCCAGCATGCGTGTGCATCAGGAAGAAATTTTCGGGCCAGTGCTGACCATCGTGCCGTTCGACGATCTTGAAGAAGCAGTCGCGCTTGCGAATGGCACTGACTACGGACTGGTCGCGGGCATCTGGGGACGCGACGTCGGCGCGACCCACTGGCTCGCGCAAAGAGTCAAGGCTGGGCAGGTCTTCATTAATTGCTACGGTGCCGGGGGGGGCGTCGAGCTGCCTTTCGGAGGTTACAAGAGATCTGGCTTCGGCCGCGAGAAAGGCCTGGACGCGCTTCTGTCGTACACGCAGGTCAAGAATATCTGTGTGCGGGTTGCGTTGCCGCGCGCCTGAGTCCGGTCACGATTCCGAACCTGAAGAATCACCATCATGAGTATTTCCACAACTTCCTCGTTCTCATGCCCCACAAAGCTGGTATTTGGCGTCGATGCGCACACTAGATTGCCGCAGATTGTGCAGGACTGGGGCTGCAAGAGCGTCCTTTTTATCGTCGATCCGGCGCTGGCCGAAAGCGACATCGTCACGCGAACCCGCGCGCTGTTGCAGGAAAAGGGCAGGGCGCCGAAGATGTTCACTGGCATCGAACCCGAGCCCAGCGACACAACCGTGCACCTGGCCTACGAGCATTGCCGCATTGCGGGCGGCGACGCCATCGTCGCGATTGGTGGTGGCAGCACGATCGACGTCGCCAAGTCCGTCGCGCTCCTGATGACAAACGGCGGAAAGATTTCTGATTACGAAGGCATAGAGAAGTTTTCTGTACGCCCGCTGCCGTTGTTCGTGATTCCAACTACCGCAGGCACGGGGTCGGAGGTATCGTCGGCCTGCGTCATCACCGACACGACACGACACGTGAAGATGGCGATCCGCCATGCCGCCTTCAGCCCGGCACAGGTCGCGATCCTTGATCCCGGCGCGGTCAGTACAATGCCCGCGCACGTGGCCGCGCATTCGGCCATCGACGCCTTCGTGCATGCTTTCGAGTCGTACATCTCGAAGCTCGCAAACCCTTTTTCAGACGCCGTCAACCTACACGCCATGGCCCTCATTGCCGGCAGCATCCGCCGGTTCGTTGCCAACCGCAACAACACGCAAGCCGCTATGGACATGCTCTGTGGCTCGTCTCTGGCCGCGATGTCTTTCGGCGTCACAGGGCTAGGCAACGTGCACTGCATGGCATTGCCCTTGGGCGCGTTGTTCGCGATCCCGCATGGGCTCGCGAATGCGCTGTGCCTGCCGACGGCCGCCGAGTTCAACATCCACTCCAACCCGCAACGCTACGCCCGCGTGGCGTCTATCCTTGGCGTCGACGTGAGCGGAGTGTCCGATCTTGACGCCGGACGCGAAGCTGTTTCAGCCATGCGCTCGCTGTGCGCCGACCTCAACATTCCTGCGCGCCTGCGCGACCTCGGTGTCACCGAAAATAGCATCGACGAACTCGCCCGCCGGAGTTTCGCAGCTGACTACAATCGCTGGAACCCGCGACACACGACCGAAGCGGATTTCCGGATGTTGTTTGCGAAGGCGTACTGAGGCGCTGCGTTCGCCACGTCGGGCTTAGCGCGCGACCATTGGCGTTCTGGCGCATTACCGGGTGATGACCTTGTCTTGCGCTGGAAGGAATACCGGTTCCTAGGCCGGCGCGGAATCTCCCGGCCAACGAATGGGATTGGTAAGCAAACTTACCTGCGCTAAAGCGAGAAGTCCCGCAAGCATTACGCCTTGCGCGTCTTGCCCCGCGGACCTGGCCGTATCGAGAAGGTCGATGAACCGGGCAAAAACGCTACACTTATCCACGGCCGACCGTCAAAAGATTGGCATCAGTCCCGACTCAATGTTGAATCGGCACGGCGGCTCAAATTTGAACAGGCGCCGACACTCCCTCTGTAACCCCATCGAGCCAACGCATGACCACCACCAGAAAAGCGTTTGACCTCACCGGACGCCGAATCCTGATCGCCGGCGCGGCCGGCGGCATCGGCAGCGCGACGGCGCGGCTTTGTGTCGAGCAGGGTGCGACCGTGGTGCTGGCTGACATTGCCGGTGAAGCGGCGATTCGAGAGAAGGTAGGCCCGGCGGCTGCCAAGGCCGAGATCCATGTCTTCGACACGAGTCAGCGCCAGCAAGTCGAGGCCGCGGCAAGCCGCGTTGGGCCCGTTTACGCACTCGTCGATACCACCGGCGTGGCTCCGACGGACGACTGGATGGCAGACGACTGGGAGCGCTCGCTCGAACTGGTAATCAACGTCAACATCAAGGGCCCGATCAACCTGACACGCGCGTTCCTGCCAGCCATGCTCGCGGCGCGGGAAGGGCGCATCGTGCTGTGCGGTTCGATGGCCGGGTGGATGGGCGGTGAGCGCTCCGGACCCCACTACGCGTTTTCCAAGGGGGGCCTGCACGCCTTTGTCCGATGGCTGTCGCGACAGGGCGTTGCCCACAATGTGATGGTCAACGGCATCGCGCCCGGTCCGATTCTCACGGGAATGACAGCAGGAAAAGGCTACGACCCTAGTCGTTACCCGATCCAACGCATGGGCGGTCCTGAAGAGATCGCCGCGGCCGCCGCTTTCCTGTGCAGTGAGGGCGCGAGCTACATGTCGGGGGCCATTGTCGACGTCAACGGCGGCGTCTACTTTCATTGAGTGGAGAGCTGAGACCAGCAGCAGAATCGCCCGAAAGCCGAATGGTATGAGAGCAACGGACCCGCTCCCGATGTTCTTTGGGTTGGACAATTGACCGATCCAACACCGGGCCGGGCGCGTTACGGGTAAGGATCGCCGCATCGGGCGTGAATCCATCGGACTGGAAGACTCGCGTGGGCTCACGGCTGATGAGTGGTCCGAAGGTCATTCCCCCACAGCGACGGCGCGGGTGTCATCGATCAGCTCGGAGCAGGAGGTTGTGCTCAGCCCCGAGACCAGTTTCGAAGAAGGCGCCTGCCTGGGAATTCCAGCTCTCACCGCCTACCGCGCCGTGACCGTGGACGGGTCGATCGCCGGCAAAACGGTTCTGGTGACGGGCGGGGCGGGGGCCGCCGTGCGCTTCTTCATCGTCTACGAACTCGGCGCGCAAGTCCGTCGGCAGGCGACGACTGCAAAGGCGGTCGCCGATGCAGCAATTGCGAAGCGATGCAGATTTCTTATGAGATCCTCCTCCAGGGGTTTGTGGCCAGTATGGCTTCTAGTCGTGCAGAGACGTTCAGCACCCGCCAATCATCGCCGCGCCGACCGGCGATTTGCACCCCGATCGGCAGTCCGTTGTCGCCATTTCCGCAGGGCATTGTCAGCGCCGGCATGCCGGTCAGGTTGAATGGCATGGTGAGCGAAGTCATGGCAGTGTGCAACGGGATTATTTGCTTGCCGATCGTCGGTGCGCTTGCGTTGGAGCGCGGCGGCTCGATGCGCAGAGTCGGGGTGAGCAGGACGTCCACACCGCGCAACGCCGTCTCAAACATCGCAGCCAAGGCGGCACGGCCGCGCTGGGCCCGCACATACCAGGTGGCCGGCAGAAACTGGCCCATTTCCAGGCGCGAGCGCACATCGGCGCCCAGCGTCTCGGGGCGTTCGCAGAGGCGTCGCCAGTGGTGATCGGTCGCCTCGCTGCATAGGGTTACGAACTGCAGTGCGGCGCTGTTCTCGACGCCGGGCAGGTCGATCTCTACCAGTTCGGCGCCATCGTCGCGCATCCGTTCAAGCACGGCGCTCACCGCGCGCGTTACGTCTGCGGCCAGCGGGTCGAAGAAGTAGTTGCGTGGGACTCCCACGCGCATGCCAGCCAACGAATCGCCGCTCACGGTGCTTGCAAGTTGTCCGGCCATGATCGAGTACGCGAGCGCGGCGTCGGCCACGCTGGCGGCGATCGGGCCAATGTGATCGAGGCTCGCACCCAGCGTCTGCACGCCGTCGCGGGGAACCACATCGAAGCTCGGCTTGAACCCGACCACTCCGCAACACGAGGCCGGCAGGCGGATTGATCCACCGGTATCGGATCCCAGGGCTAACCTGACGATACCGGCTGCGACGGCCGCGGCGGACCCGCCGCTGGAGCCTCCCGGGATGTACTCAGAACCTCGCGGGTTGACGACCCAACCGTAGTGCGGGTTTTGGCTGGTGATGCCGTAGGCGAGTTCGTGCAGGTTAGCCGTGCCGATGACCAGAGCGCCGGCGTTGCGCAGTCGCGCCACCACCTCCGCGTCGTGTGTCGAAGGCTGCGGCATCGGCCCACCACTGCCGTCGGTCTGCGGAAAGCCGGCCACCGCCATGAGATCCTTGATCGCGATCGGGACGCCCATCAGTGGCATCGGTGCGCCCTCGCGCAGGCGGCGGGCGGCCGATGCCGCGGACGCATCGAGTGACTCGGCATCGGCGAGACTGATGAAGGCTCTTAGATCGTGCTGCTGGCGCGCGGCGGCCAAGGCCGTCTTCGCGGACTCGGCAGCCCGCGCGGGTGCGGCGCGCGCGGCGTGCGCGATGGCTGCGATACCGCCGCCATCGTCGTCGTCGGAAATCGATGTGCCGCCGGATGAGATTTCTGCCGGCGGCTGCGTCAGGTAGCCGATCTCCGGCTGTGGCCGCAATTCGTCGAAGACGTCCAGCTCCGGCAAATTGATCTCGAGCCGATCGAGCCATTCCTGGTGCCGACCGGTATGCGGGTATCCGCTGAGGCCAGCCATGCCGTCGACAGCGTGCGCGAATCGCTCGAAAAGCTCGTCCATAGCCGGGAATCGTCTTCCGCAGGGTGGATGGGGCGACCGGAATCCAACTTGCGAGCGACAGTAGCCGAGCCGGTCAGATCAGTTGGCTTGTAGGCTAGCGACGCGGGGTACAGCTGTCAATTGGAATCACGAATGCCGTCGAAGGAGTCGCGCAGCGCGTGGCGGCTCCAGGTTCGGGAGGAACCAGGTGAGCAGGCCGATCAACGGCAGGTAGGAGCACAGCTGAAAGACGAAGGACACGCTGGTGGCGTCGGCGATGCGGCCCATGACGGCCGCGCCGAGGCCGCCCAGGCCGAAGGCAAAGCCGAAGAACATTCCGGAAACGAGTCCCACGCGCCCGGGGAGCAACTCCTGCGCGTAGACCAGGATGGCGGGAAAGGCGGAAGCCATCAGCATCCCGATGATGACGGTGAGCACTCCGCACCAGAACAGGTTCGCGTAGGGGAGCGCCAGCGTAAACGGCAGTGCCCCGACGATCGAGATCCAGATCATGGGCAGCCGGCCGATCCGGTCGGTGAGCTGCCCGCCGATCAGGGTTCCCACCGCGATCGCGCTCATGAACAGGAACAGCCGCATCTGCGCGTCATGCACCGAGAGCTGGAAGCGCTCGATCAGGTAGAAGGTAAAGAAGGTATTTAGGCCCGACGTGTAAACGTTCTTCGAGAAGGTCAGCAGCATCAGCAGGAAGATGCACAAGAGCACCCGCCGCCGCGACATCCCGCTGGCGGCCGAGACAACGCGGGTGCCGGCGGTGGAGTGGCGCGCCTGGTGCGCTGCGTACCAGGCGCCCACGCGCGTGAGCACCGTCATCGCCAGCAAGGCGCTCAGCGAGAACCAGGCGATCGAGCCCTGGCCGCGCGGCAGGACAATGAGCGCGGCCATCAGCGGGCCGATCGCGCCGCCGAGGTTGCCGCCGACCTGGAACATCGATTGCGCGAATCCGAAGCGCCCCCCCGAAGCCATGCGCGCGACGCGCGACGCCTCGGGGTGGAATACCGCCGAGCCGATGCCAACCAGGCCGGCCGAGAACAGCAGCATCTCGTAGCTGTGTGCCAGTGACATCAGCAGCAAACCGATCAGTGTGGCAGCCATGCCGATCGCGAGCGAATAGGGTTGTGGTCGCCGGTCGGTGTAGAAACCGACCGTCGGTTGCAGCAGCGAGGCGGTGAGCTGGAACGACAGCGTGATCAGGCCGACCTGGGTGAAATTCAGGTGGAATTGCGCCTTGAGCATCGGATACAGCGCCGGAATCAGCGACTGCATCAGGTCGTTGAGCAGGTGGCAGAAGCCGAGCGCAATGAGCACCGGAAACACGGCTCCGGTCGCGGTGGGCAGCGGGATTTCGGCGGCGCCGGCTTTGTTCATCGGCGGGGTTCCGAAAGAAATGGTTCAGCCGAGGTTGAGCGGGACTGGCGCGCGCGGCTTGAGCAGGGCCAGCCAGATCGCCGCCACGCTGCACGCCATCGCCGCCAACTGCATCGGCCCGAGCGGCTCGCCGTGGACGATCGCGCCCGAAACCATCGCGACCACCGGCACCATCACCGACGACAGCCCGGCGACATTGGCGGGCAACAGGCCCACGATCGCGAACCAGCTGACATTGCCGACGCACATCGGCACCAGGGTGATCCAGGTGATCACCGCGATCGACTGCCAGCTCGGCACGAACCAGTGCCCGTCGCCCAGCAGCAGGGCGCCAATCGTTATCGGCAGCGCGGCGAGCAGCAGCTGCCAGCCGGTGAGGACGGTGGCCGGCACGGCGATGACGCGACGCTTGAGGATCAGCGTGCCGACCGCCCAGCCCACGGCGGCCAGCAGGCCCAGCGCGAGGCCGAGCGGCGCATTGCCATAGGCCCGGAAGTTGGGGACCATCAGCAATGTGACCGCGATACTGCCCAAACCGATTGCAGCCAGCAGGCGGCGCGTCGGGCGCTCACCGAGGACCAGCCAGGAGATCAGCCCGGCCCACAGCGGCATCGTGAAGCCGAGCACTGCCGCCTGTCCGGACGGGATCAACACCGCCGAATAGGTGCTGGCGATGTTCCAGACTACCAGGAAGGTGAAGGTCGCCATCACGATCGCCGGCCAGTGACGGCGCGGAATCAGCAGCGACTGGCCGCGGGCCCTGGCAACGGCCAGCAGGACCAGGCCAGCGACGAGGAGCGAGACCGAGCGGAAGGTCCAGACGGAAATTTCCCGCACCGCCAGCGGGAAGAGCGGCCAGTTCGTGCCCCAGACCAAGGTCAGGATGACGAGCAGGACGAGTGCGCGGCGCGGAACGGGTGATTGGGGCATGGCACGCGAGATTTGCACGGATTGCGCGCGAGAGCAACTGGATTTGCGTGGATTGGCAACGCCGCGGCTCGCGCGTCGGGATCGCCTGCGCGCTATGGCTCAGGTGCCGGTCGCGCGCGCCCCGCCAAAGAACCGCCACAAGCGCACCATCGCCAACGTATCCAGCGCACAGTAAGCCCGCAGTTGCTCCTCGATTTCGGCCTTCCTCTGCGGTGTCGTTTCGGGTTTTACCGCCTCCAGGTAGGCGACCAGCGCCCCGGTACCGTGGTTCACCCCGGCGAGATCGCCGTAGCTCAGGTCAGGGGCGATCGCGGGCAACACCTTCTTGATGCTCCAGCTGCCCTGCTGGCTGGGGTGGTAGTAGCGCCCCTTGGCGATCGGCAGCAGGTCGACGATGCGTTCGTGGATGGCGAGCAACGGCGCCGACAGCTCCTCGAGGCGGGCGGCGAGCTCACTGATGCGTGCCTTCTCGAAACCGGCGCTGTAGGCGAAGATCGGTTCGCACTCACCGCAGGCGGCGATGAGCGCGCGGGCGATCGGCTCCGATGGGTCGTCTCCCGAGAGGTCGACAAACCCGGTCGCTGTTAGCGTGCCATCAGGCTCAAGGCGATGGACGCTGAACTGGAACGGGATCTGCGCGTAGGGGCGCGTTCCCTGCCACCGCGGGACGGCGAACTGGATCGTCTCGAAATCGAGAAAGATGGCGGGCAGGGCGTGCTTGCCGAGGTCCTTCGCAGCACCTTCGGCGTCGAAGAAGGCTTTGCCGGCGAGGGTCTGCTCCTTGACGCGCAGCTGCTGGCGGCTGAGCAGGCGGTCGGGAACGTCGCGCATGTCGGTCACCGCGTGTCGCGCAACATAGTTCTTGAGGACATTGGTCGGATGCGGCAGCCACTGCACCGGGTGCTCGGCCGTTGGCTCCTGCGCTCGGCAGTGGTCGATGAACCCGCAAATAAAGGGTGAGGTGCAGTGCGCCCCGGTGCGCAGGTCTGGTTCACTTTGCTCGAGAGCGGTGTGCTGCGCTGCCTCGATCCAGGACTGGACATCGTCGCTGCGCGCGAACGCCTCGCGCGTCATTACGTGTTCGACGAGTAGCCCCCGGTAGTCGCCGTCGCCCTGGTACTGCCAGCTGCTGTCGACGTGGGCGAGGGCGATCGAGGCCAGCGGCACGCCGGCGCTGCGGGCGATGAACGCCTGGATCGCGATGTCGTCACGGTGGTAGTCCTTGACCGCGGTCGAGGACTTGACCTCGATCATGCGCCAGACTCGTTTCCCATCCTGGGTGGCGGGAAGCAGGACGTCGGCGAAGGCCAGCGCTCCCTCGGCCACGAACCCGGCCTCGAAAATGGGCTGTGACGATGCCAGCAGTTTTCGGCTCTGCGCGAAAGCCGCGGCGAACCCGTCGCGCTGCGCGTCGATGAGCACGCCTTCGCCCGCCGGGTCGTAGAGTTTCCTCGCGACATCCCCGACCTCGTGCCCGAAGTCGAAGGCCAGCTGCGTCGCGGCGGAGATCTCGGCCAGGTCGGGACGGTTAAGCTCGAGCCACAGCCTTTTTGGGCATTGGCGGTGGCTAAGCAGTTTTGACTTTGAGAGGTTGCGCACCGGTGTCCATGGTCGTTTTGAATGGTGGTTCTCAGCGTAGCCGGGTATCCGGCCGTGCGCCACTACCCGCGTGATTTCGTTTATCGTCAACCGATCGAACCGAACGCGTCGGTCGTGGACATGATTTGAGCCGACCGAGCCTGATGTTCGCCACCGCACAGACTCGTACGGCCCCTGCGCCTATGTTTCTTCGAGCGGAGTACGTCGAGTGCAAGAAGACAGGAATCGAAGGCGATGGTAATCAGCGTCGAATCCGGTTTGTCTGCGGCGCAGGCCGCCGGGCGCCTTGCCGAGGACGGCCCCAACACGCTGCCCGGCGGGGAGCGACGCAGCTTGCTGTCGATCGCCAGCGACACCGTGCGCGAACCGATGTTCCTGTTACTGCTCGCGGCCGCAACCCTATACGTCGTTTTCGGCGACCTGCAGGAAGGCTTGACGCTTTTCGGCTTCGTGGTCGTCACCGTCGGACTGACCTTGTATCAGGAGGGCAAGACCGAGCGTGCAATCGAAGCCCTGCGTGACCTGACCAGCCCACGCGCATTGGTCATCCGCGACGGTCAGCCGCAGCGAATCGCCGGGTCCGAGGTGGTGCGCGGCGACCTACTGAAGCTGACCCAGGGCGACCGGGTTCCCGCCGATGCCTTGCTGGTGTCGGCCGACGGCCTTCGGGCCGATGAATCGCTACTAACCGGCGAGTCCGTGCCGGTGGGCAAACGGGCGGCGCAGGCGGCTGAACTGGCGCCTGGCCCGAATGCTAACGAAGCGACCACGGCCCGGCCAGGAGGTGACGACCTGCCCAGAGTCTATGCCGGCACGCTGATCGTGCAGGGCCACGCGCTGGCGCGGGTCACCGCCACCGGTGCCCGAAGTGAGATCGGGCGCATCGGAACGGCCCTGGGTACCGTGGAGAAAGAGCGCTCACCGCTACAGAAACAGACGGCCAAGCTGGTGCGCAACCTCGCCTTGCTGGCCCTGGCGCTGAGCCTGGCGCTGGTGCTGGTGCATGGGTTGCTGCGCGGGGACTGGCTGCAGGCCCTGCTCGCCGGTATTGCACTGGCGATGGCGATGCTCCCCGAGGAGTATCCGGTGGTGCTGACCGTGTTTCCGGCACTCGGCGCTCGGCGGCTGTCGAAGGAAGGCGTACTGACGCGCCGCATCAACGCCATCGAGACCTTGGGCGCCACGACGGTGCTGTGCAGCGACAAGACCGGCACACTGACAGAGAACCGCATGACGGTGACGCACCTGGTAGCCGGCGGCGTCGAACTCAAGGATCGAGTGATCGCGGCCTCGTTGTCCGATGGGGAGTTGCCCGAGGCGTTCCACCGCTTGGTGGAG
>JAGXFG010000027.1 GCA_024637395.1 Burkholderiaceae bacterium
GTGCCGGCAAGAGCACGACCCTGCGCCTGATGCTTGGCCTGCTCGATCCCGACGAAGGCTCGGTCCAGATGCTGGGCCAGTCAGTGTCACGCCATGGCCGTGAACTGCGCGCCCGGGTGGGCGTGGTCCCGCAAGCCGACGCGCTCGACCCTGATTTCTCGGTCGCCGAGAACCTGCGGGTTTTCGGGCGCTACTTCGGGATCGAGCGCTCGCTATTGGCCGGCCGCATCGAGCAACTGCTCACTTTCGCCGGCCTCGAGCACAAGCGTGACGAGAACCTGGCAGCGCTCTCGGGGGGCATGCGCCGGCGCCTGACGCTCGCGCGGGCTTTGATCAACGATCCCGAAATCCTGTTCCTGGACGAGCCGACCACCGGGCTGGATCCACAGGCCAGGCACCTGATCTGGGAGCGCCTGCGCAGCCTGCTGGCGGCCGGGAAGACGATAGTGCTGACCACCCACCACATGGAAGAAGCAGAGCGCCTCTGCGACCGGGTCACGATCATCGACCACGGCGTGAGCATTGCCGAGGATTCCCCGGCGCGTCTGGTCGCGCGCGAGATCGAACCGCAGGTGGTCGAGGCCAGCGGCGAGGGCCTCGAGCAGTGGCTGCGCGACGCCCTGCCCGGAATGTGGGACCGTGCCGAACTGATCGGCGACACGGCCTTTCTCTATTGCAGCGACGGCTCGGCAGCGGCGCGCGCGGCGCGCGAAGACGCCGGGCTGCGGGTTCTGCTGCGTCCGGCCAATCTTGAGGACGTCTTCCTCAAGATGACCGGCCGCGACCTGCGCGACTGATCCCGGGGACACCATGGCCAGGTTCCTGACCGCTGCCGTCTCGTTGCGCTGGGTCGCGGTTTATCAGCGCAACCTGCTGGTCTGGCGCAAGCTCGCTGTCGAGAGCCTCCTGGCCAATATTGCCGACCCCCTGATCATGTTTGTCGCCTTTGGCTATGGCCTGGGACGCCTGGTGGGAGAGGTCGGCGAGATTTCCTACATTGCCTTTCTGGCTGGCGGGGCGATACTGATGAGCGCGGCGATGGCGGCAAGCTTCGAGTCGCTGTACTCCGCGTTCTCGCGCATGCACGTGCAGCGCACCTGGGAGTCGCTGCTCAACGCGCCGCTCGAACTCGACGACATCTTCATTGCCGAGTGGCTCTGGGCTGCTACCAAGGGAGTCTTTTCGGGCCTTGCGATCCTCGCCGTGGCCTGGGCACTGGGACTGTCGCATCACTGGAGCCTGCTGGGGGTGTTGCCGGTGCTGGTACTCACCGGGATGTGCTTCTCCGCCATGGGGCTGTGTTTCAACGCACTGGCACGGGGCTATGATTTCTTTGCCTACTATTTCACCGTGATCCTGACACCGATGACCTTTCTTTCCGGCGTTTATTTTCCGGTCAGCGCGCTGCCGCAATGGCTGCAGGTGATCGGGCGGGCGCTGCCGCTTGCGGCAGCGGTTGATCTGGCGCGGCCGCTCGCGCTCGGCCAGGCACCGGCCGGGGCAGTGGGCAGCACGGCGCTCCTGCTCGGCTATACCCTGGTGGCGCTCTGGGCGGCGCGGACCCTCACCCACAGGCGATTTGCGACATGAACGGCAAGCCTGGCGCAGATGCTGTCGTGGTGGTCCTGACCACTTTGCCTGACGCTGCAAGCGCTGCGCTAATCGCCGAGACCGTGGTTGGCGAGCGGCTGGCGGCATGCGCCAATATCGGGGCAAGCGGCACGTCGATCTACCGCTGGCAAGGCGTCATCGAGCGGGCCACCGAGGTGTCGGTGCTGTTCAAGACGTGCGCCGCAGTGCAGGCAGCGTTGATCAGCCGGCTCGGGGAATTGCATCCCTATGAAGTTCCCGAGATCCTGGCGTGGGCTCCCGACCAGGTTGCGCTCGACTACGCGCACTGGGTGCGGTCGCAGACCGGCCCGGAGCCAGGACAGTAGGCGCGGGGTCTACCCGGCCGCGTCAGCCCTTGTGGCGCTGGTGCTTGCGGGGATTCTCCGACAGGTAACGGCGCGTACGGAAGTACCCCAGCAGCGCCAAGGCGATGACGACCATCGCGGTGATCGTGATCCAGAAACCCAGCGGCGAATGCAGGCCGGGAATCGCCTCGAAGTTCATGCCAAAGATGCCGGTGATCAGCGTCAGCGGCAGGAAGATCGCGGTGATCGTGGTCAGCGTTCGCACCACCTCGTTGGTCCGGTGTGCCGTCAGCGAAAAGTGCAGCTGCACGGCCGACTCGACCGATGAGCCGAGCCGCCGGGCGTGCACCAGGATCCGCTCGATGTGCTCGATGAGGTCGTTCACGCGCACCTCGAGGACGTCGTTCAGTGGTGAGAAACCGGCGGTGCGGGGGGCGGCGCCGCGCTCCAGCCGCTCGTCCAGCCACTCCTGGATGGCCGCGCGCTGTTCTTCGCAGAGCTGCTCGAGGCGGCGCGCCTCCCTGCGGCCGTCGAGCAGCGTCAGCCAGTCGTTGAACGGACGGCGCGGGTCGAGCAACTCCCGCTGCCAGCGCTCCAGCTGATCGCTGAGCGGCTCGCGCAAATCGAGATAACGGTCGACCATGGCACTGAGGATGCGCAACAACAGATCCTCCGGTCTGGACGGCAGCGGCTGCCCGGGCGTCATCAGGCGCTCGTGCAGTGCCGGGACGATCCGGCTGTCTACCGAGCGGACGGTGACCAGGCAGCGCGGAAAGAGGAAGAAGACGCTGGGGCTGGTCCGCAAACGGATCACGGTGGTGTTTTTCTCCGGATCCGAGCGCGTCGTCAGCCCCCGGAAAACGATCATCTCGTAGTCTTTGGTGGAGTCGAAAAACGAGCGGTGGGTGAGGTTCTCGAGGTCCGAGAGATGGTTGTCCAACACCCGCGTGCCGGTGACGGCCGAGACCGGCTCGATCCACGACCTGGTGTCGTCACGGTCACAGTCGACCCACAGGAACGCGCCTTCGGGGGGGGCGGCGAATGGGGGCGTGACGACCTGCGCCACGCCCCCTGACAGGAGCAGGCCGCGGATCAAGTCAGCCTTCTTTCAGCCAGGCGGCTGCATCCAGCGCAAAGTAGGTGAGCACGCCGTCGGCCCCGGCACGCCGCATCGCCAGCAGCGACTCGAGCGCTACCGCGCGCTCGTCAAGCCAGCCATTGGCTGCCGCAGCCTTGAGCATCGCGTACTCCCCGCTGACCTGGTAGACGAAGGTCGGGCAGGCAAAGGTTTCCTTGACCCGGCGCACGATGTCGAGATACGGCATGCCGGGCTTGACCATTACCATGTCGGCCCCTTCCTGCAGGTCGAGCGCAACCTCGTGCAGTGCCTCGTCGGAATTGGCCGGGTCCATCTGGTAAGTCTTCTTGTTGCCCTTTTGCAGGTTGCCAGCCGAGCCCACTGCATCGCGGAAAGGCCCGTAGAAGGCCGATGCGTACTTGGCCGAATACGCCATGATCCGGGTGTGAATGAAACCGGCCGCCTCGAGCGCCTGGCGAATCGCTGCGATGCGTCCATCCATCATGTCCGATGGCGCGACGATGTCGACCCCGGCCTCGGCCTGGGCCAGGGCCTGTGCCACCAGAACCTCGGTAGTCGGGTCGTTGAGCACGTAGCCGTTCTCGTCGATCAGGCCGTCCTGGCCATGGCTGGTGTAGGGGTCGAGCGCGACGTCGGTCAGCAGCCCCAGCTCGGGGAAACGGCGCTTGAGTTCCCGCACGACTCTGGGCACCAGGCCTTCGGGATCAGCGGCGATGCGGCCATCGGCAGTCTTGAGCTCGGGTTCGATCACCGGGAATAACGCCAGCACCGGGATCTTTAGTTCGAGGCAGCGCTCGGCCACCGGATATAGCAGGTCCAGCGACAGCCGCTCGACCCCCGGCATCGAGGCCACCGCGTGGCGGCGGGCGCTGCCGTCGTGGACAAACACCGGATAGATCAGGTTGTCCGGGCTGAGCGAGTTCTCGCGCACCAGGCGGCGCGAGAAATCGTCCCGGCGCAGTCGCCGGGGTCTGGTCGCCGGGTAGGAACGCGGTATCAAGATCGGTGTCATCAGTTATTGCTCCGTTGTTGGTGGCCCGGATCGGCCATTGTCAGTGTCCGACGGCGCGCGATCTTCGCCGGCCGCACCGGAATCCGCCTCGCCGCCGTCTATTCCCAGTATCCAGGAACTGATCTGGGAGGCGGCATCGATCACACCGGTGCGCTTGAGTGCCGAAAACAGAACCAGCTTGGCCCGCTCCGGGGTTATGCCGAAATCGGCGAGTTCGCGCCGAATCGTTTCACGATTGGCCCACTGCTCGGCTCGACCGAGCTTGTCGGCCTTGGTGATCAACACCAGCAGCGGGGTCGCGGGCGGCAGGTATTCGATCAGCGCCTGATCCCGATCCGTAATCATGCGCCGGATATCGATGAGCAGCACTACTGCGCGCAGGTTGCCGGAGCCGTGGCGCAGATAGTTGCCGCCCAGTTGATCCCACTCGGCCTTCACTTCCCCGGGCACTTTGGCGAAACCATAGCCGGGCGTGTCGACGAGGAATCCAACCGGTTCCTGATCAGGGTTGCCGAGCGCGTAATAGTTGAGGGCCTGGGTGCGTCCCGGGCTCTTGCTTGAGAACGCCAGCCGCTTGCGCTGGCACAATACGTTTATCGCCGAGGATTTGCCGGCGTTGGAGCGACCGACGAACGCAACTTCCGGCAGTTGGCCCCGCGGCAGTTGCGCGAGTTTGGCTACTGTCGTATGGAATCGCGCAGTGTGGAGGAGCTTCGGCAAGTTGCTCATGGTCTTCAGAAACCGTGTATTGTACAAGCCGCGCCGTTTGGCAGAAGGGCAGCGAGGGTGGGGACAATGTCAAGATTGAAACTGATTGAGGGATTATTCAGGGATGCGGTTGGTGTTGCGGCATTGACACTGCTCCTGGGCGCACCAGCGCACGCCGCCGCGGCGGCCGAGCCAGCCGCGGCGCCAAAGTCTCCGCCGGCGATCGTGACCCAGGTCTGCGCGGGCTGCCACGGTCTCGATGGTAACTCGACGGCGCCAGCCAATCCGAAGCTGGCTGGCCAGAGCCAGCAGTATCTGCTGCGCCAATTGCTCAGCTTCCGGGTCAAGGATGGTGGTGGCGCTGCCGACCGGCAGAGCCAGCTGATGGCCGGTTTCGCGATGATGCTGACCCCCGAGATGATGAGCGAAGTTACCGCTTACTACGCTTCGCAGAAGCTCCAGCCGGCCGCGGCCAAGAACAAGGACCTGGCCATACTGGGGCAGAAGATCTACCGCGCCGGGATCGCGGCCAAGAACATTCCGGCCTGTTCGGGCTGTCACGGGCCGAGCGGTGCCGGCATTCCGGTCCAGTACCCGCGCCTGGGCGGCCAGTTTGGGGAATACGTCGCGGCGCAGCTGGTGGCGTTTCGGCAGGGCACGCGCAACAACAGTGCGCAGATGAGTGCGATCGCGGCGCGGATGTCGGATGCCGAGATCAGCGCGATCGCCGACTATATCGCCGGCCTGCGCTGACGGCCGGGGGCCGACCCGCAAGCGCGGCCTGACCGGGCGCGGGGCGACGGCGGTAGTCCTGCCGCCATGTCGCCCTTTCGGGTGCTGCCGGTTGCCGAGCGTATCTTAGGCCTGCCGGGCCATTTCTGATCCGCCCGGCATCAACGCACACCCAAGTCAGCCGACGGAGCCCAGGGCATGAGCGACAATTCCAGGATCGGGCGGATTGCGCCCGCTCAGATCACCCCCCGCCACCTCTTCGAGAATCGCCGCGCGCTCCTGCGCGCCGGGGCCGCGGGACTGGCCTATGCGCCGCTCGGCCTGGGCGGGATCCAGGCCGCGCTGGCCGCGACCGCCGGTGACCGAACCAAGCTGGCCACGGCGCGCAGTGTGCTCTCGAGCATGGAGCGGCCGACGACCTATGCCGATGTCACCAGCTACAACAATTTCTACGAATTCGGCACCGACAAGGCCGACCCGGCGCGCTATGCCCATAGCTTGAAGATTCGCCCGTGGACGGTCAGCGTCGAAGGCGAGGTCAACCGGCCGAAGGTGTTCGATATTGACGAACTGCTGCGGCTCGCGCCGCTCGAGGAGCGGATCTATCGCCTGCGCTGCGTCGAGGGCTGGTCGATGGTGATCCCCTGGGTGGGGTATTCACTATCCGAGATCATCCGCCGCGTCGAGCCGCGCGGCAACGCGAAGTTCGTCGAGTTCACCAGCCTGGCCGATGCCCGCCAGATGCCGGGACTGGGATCCGAAGTACTGCAGTGGCCCTACGTCGAGGGACTGCGCATCGACGAGGCCAATCACCGCCTTACCATGCTGACGCTGGGCTTGTATGGTGAAACGCTGCCGCGCCAGAATGGCGCCCCGGTGCGCATCGTGGTGCCGTGGAAATATGGCTTCAAGAGCGGCAAATCGATCGTGCGGATCCGTTTCGTCGAGCAGCAGCCGGTCACCAGCTGGAATCGCTCCGCGCCCTATGAATACGGGTTCTACTCCAACGTCAACCCCGAAGTGGACCATCCCCGCTGGTCGCAGGCCCGCGAGCGCCGGATCGGGGAGGATGGCTTCCTGCAGAACCGCCGCAAGACGCTGATGTTCAATGGCTACGGCGCTGAAGTGGCTGCGCTCTACACCGGCATGGACCTGCGCCGGCAGTTCTGAGGACTGTGCCGATGTTCGTACTCCCGTCGCAGGCGCGGCTGCCGACGGCCCGGGCCGGCTGAGCGGGAAATGCGCCTTCCCACGAGTTCCATCAAGGCGGTCGTGTTCGTGGCCGCGCTGCTGCCGCTCGTCCGGCTGCTGGTGCTGGGCCTGACCAATCAGCTCGGCGCCAACCCGGTCGAGTTCGTGACCCGTTCGACCGGCACCTGGACGCTGGTCATGCTGCTCGTCACCCTGGCGGTGACGCCGCTGCGGGTGCTGTCGGGATGGAACCGGCTGGCAGTGCTGCGCCGCATGCTGGGACTGTTCGCGTTCTTCTACGCGACCCTGCACTTCACGACCTTCGTGTGGTTTGAGCACTGGTTCGATCTGGCCGAGATGCTCTCCGACGTCATCAAGCGACCCTTCGTCACCGCCGGGATGGCCGCCTACCTGTTGATGAGCGCGTTGGCCGCGACCTCGACCAACGCCATGATCCGCCGGCTCGGCCGGCGTTGGCAGACCCTGCACCGGCTGGTTTACGTCATTGCGGTGCTGGGCGTGCTGCACTTCTGGTGGCTCAAGGCGGGCAAGAATGATCTCGCCGAGCCCCGGATCTACGCGCTGGTGGTCGTGGCGCTGCTCGGTTTCAGGCTCGTCCAGTACGTCCGCAGGCGGCGCGCACGGGCCCGGCTTCAGGCTTCAGGCGGCAGTCGCCGCTCCAGCGCATAGAGCGATTCCAGGGTCTCGCGGTGGCGCACCAACAGGGCGCGGTCGCCATCGACCAGCACCTCGGCCGCGCGCGGCCGGGAGTTGTAGTTCGAACTCATCGTCATCCCATAGGCCCCGGCTGATTCGATGGCCAGCAGGTCACCCGCCTGCACCGCCAGTGGGCGGTTGCGGGCCAGCCAGTCACCGGACTCGCAGACCGGGCCCACGACGTCGTAGATAACCTGCGCGCTGTCGCGCCGCAGGACCGGCAGGACCCCGTGCCAGGCATCGTAGAGGGCTGGGCGCATCAGGTCGTTCATGGCCGCGTCGACCACCGCGAAGTCCTTGACCGGAGTCGACTTGAGGTATTCGATCCTGGTTAACAGCACTCCGGCGTTGCCGACGATTGCGCGGCCGAACTCGAACATCAGTTCGTAGCGCCGGCCGAGCGGGTGGGCAGCCACCCTGGCGAAGATCGCAGCCAGCAGGTCCCGCCGTGACGGCGGCTGCTCACCCTGGTAATTGATGCCCAGGCCGCCACCGAGGTCGAGGTGCGACAAGGAAATCCCCGCCGCCTCGATCCGACCGGCCAGTTCGAGCAGCTCGTCGAGCGCTGCCAGGAATGGCGCGATCTCGGTGATCTGCGATCCGATGTGGCAGTCGATGCCCTGGACCTCGAGATGGGGCAGGGACGCGGCCAGTTCGAAAGCCGCCAGAGCGCGCTCGTGGGCGATGCCGAACTTGTTCTCGCGCAGGCCGGTCGAGATGTAGGGATGGGTGCCGGCGTCGACGTCGGGATTGATGCGCAGCGATATCCGCGCCCGCTGCCCGGTGGTCCCGGCAATCGCGTTGATGCGCTCCAGCTCGGGCTCTGATTCGACGTTGAAACAGCGCACGCCGGCCGCCAGTGCGGCCCGGATGTCAGCCTCTGACTTGCCGACGCCGGAAAAAACGACCTTGGCGGCATCGCCGCCGGCAGCCAGGACACGCGCCAGTTCACCCGCCGAGACGATGTCGAAGCCCGCGCCGGCGCGGGCCAGCAACTCGATCACCGCGAGATTCGAATTGGCCTTGAGGGCATAGCACACCAGCGCCCGGCGTCCCTCGGCGGCGAGGGCGAACTCGCGGTACGCTGCAAGGATCGCCGCTTTCGAGTAAACGTAGGTGGGAGTGCCGAATTCGGCGGCCAGTTCGGCCAGCGGGACGTCTTCAGCCAGGAGCTGATCGTTGCGGTAGCGACACCACTGCATGGTGGACATCAGCCCTCGAAGGTTCGGAGTTCGAACTGCGCGGCGGCAGCTTTTGAGTCGGGTCCTTGGGATCCGGCAGATACAGCGGCCCGCGCTGGCCACAGGCCGACGCGGCCAGGGACAAGGCTAGAATTGGGGCGAGCATCCAGCGGCTATTCACCGGGGGCAGTCTAGCATGACCGAACAGGGCTTTTTGAGCAGATGTGACCAGTTGCTGGAGAGGATCGAGGACGCGCTCGATGGAGCGGGAGTGGACGCCGATTCGATGCGCTCTGGCCATCTGCTGGAGATCGAATTCGACGACGGCGCCAAGATAATTGTCAACGGCCAGGCGCCGTTGCGCGAAATCTGGTTGGCCGACCGCAGCGGTGGATACCACTTTCGTGACGTCGACGGCAGGTGGTGCGATACCCGCAGCGGCGAAGGCCTGGCGCAGGTGTTGTCGCGCTGCGTGAGCGCGCACTGTGCGGCGCCGGTAACGCTGGTGCTCGACGACTAGAACAGTTGGTCGCGGATGGTCTCGGCGTTGGCTCCCGAGGCGACCCCGCCGTCGGTGAGCCCCAGCGATGCGATGCCCTGTCCCGGAGTGGTTTCGGCGTAATAGTAGTCCCCGTCGACCGTGACCACGCCATCGGGCACTGGCAGGGCCTGCTCGGGGACTTTTGCCAGCGCTTTGGCCATGTAACCCATCCAGATCGGCAATGCCAGGCCGCCGCCGGTCTCGCGGTTGCCCAGCTTGTGGGGCTGGTCGAAGCCGACCCAGGCCACGGCGGCGATCGACGGCTGGTAGCCGGCGAACCAGGCGTCATAGGCGTCGTTGGTGGTGCCGGTCTTGCCCGCGAGGTCATGGCGCCGGAGGGCGCGCGCCGATCTTCCGGTGCCCGTCTCAACCACGGAGCGCAGCAGCGAGTCCATCAGGAAGGAGTTGCGCGCGTCGATGGCCCGTAATGACTCGTCACCCGCCTGCCTGGGCCGGGCCTGCGCCAGGACATGACCGTCTGAATCGGTAATCCTGCTGACCATGTACGGTTCGATCCTGAAACCGCCATTGGCGAATATGGCGTACGCGCCGGCCAGCTGCCAAGGGGTCACCTCGCCGGCCCCGAGCGCCATGGTCAGGTAGGGCGGGTGGCGGGCTGGGTCGAATCCGAACCGCGTCAGGTAGTCCTGCGCGTACTGCGGGCCAATGCTCTGCAGTATCCGGATCGACACCATGTTCTTGGAATGGGCCAGCCCATCGCGCAGCTCCATCGGCCCTTCATACTTGCCGTCATAGTTCCTCGGGTCCCACAACTGGCCACCGGTCAGCGCCGGGTCGATCGACACCGGGGCGTCATTGATTACCGTGCTCACCATGAAACCCTTTTCGAGCGCCGCCGAATAGATGAACGGCTTGAAGGCCGAACCCGGCTGGCGCCAAGCCTGGGTCACGCGATTGAACTTGTTGCGGGTGAAATCGAAGCCGCCGACCAGCGCGCGCACGCTGCCATCCTGGGTGTTGAGCGCCACCAACGCCGCCTCGACCTGCGGCAGCTGGGTTATTTCCCACTCTCCGTGGCTGTCCTTGATCACCCTTACCACCGCACCGCGGCGCAGCTTGCGCGCCGCCGATGCCCGCTCGCTGAGGGACTTGGCAACGAACTTGAGCCCACCGCCTGAGACTTCAATCAGTTGCCCCCGGCCGCGGCTGAGCGTGACCTTCTTCGGACTGACGTCGAGCACTACCGCGGCCAGGAAGTCGTCGACATCGAGCGCCTCCGATACTGCAGCCTCGATCTGGGTGTCGGCGAGTTCGCCGTCCTTGTCGAGGTCGATAAAGGACGATGGCCCCCGGTAGCCATATTTGCGGTCGTAGGCAAGCACGCCCCGGCGCACCGAATCGTTGGCAGCCTGCTGGTCAGCCGAGAGGATGGTGGTGTAGATGTTGATGCCGGCCGAGTAGGTCTCATCATGGTAGCGCTCGACGGCAATTTGCCGGGCCATCTCGGCCACGTAGGGAGCATTGACACGGTAGCCGGAGCGGGCCAGGACGTAGTGCAGCTCCTGCTTGAGTGCGGCGTCGTATTGCTCCTCGGTAAGCGACCCGGCTTCGCGCATCCGCCGCAGGATGTAGCGCTGGCGTTCGACCGCGCGCTTGGGGTTGACCAGCGGGTTGAAGCGCGACGGCGCCTTGGGCAATCCTGCAAGCATCGCCGCCTCGGCAGCGGTGATCTGTTCCAGCGGCTTGCCGAAGTAGGTCTTTGCCGCCGAGGCGAAACCGTAGGCCCGCTTGCCGAGGAAGATCTGGTTCACGTAGAGCTCGAAAATCTGTTCTTTGGAGAGGCTTTCCTCGATCTTGAAGGCGAGCAGGATTTCCGTGAGCTTGCGGGTATAAGTCCGCTCGGGTGAGAGGAAGAACTCTTTTGCCAGCTGCATCGTCAGGGTGCTGGCGCCCTGTTCGGTGCCGCCGGCGACGAAGTTGACGAGCGCCGCCCGCGCCACGCCCACCAGATCGACCCCGGAATGTTCGAAAAAGCGGGCATCCTCTGCCGCGAGCAGGGCGTCCTTGAGCACCGCCGGAACGTCGGCGAAGCGCACGAAGGTGCGGCGCTCCTCGCCGAACTCGCCGATCAACACGTTGTCCGCGGTGTAGACGCGCAGCGGGATCCGCGGCCGGTAGTCAACCAGGACGTCGAGCGGCGGCAGGCGATCGTTGGCCAGCAACACTGCCAGCGCCCCGACCAGCAGCGCTGCCACCGTTGCCGCGACGGCGGCAGCGAAGGCGAGCGCCAGCAGCCCCGGCAGGCCGGTTCCTGATTGGCGCCGACCGATGGCCGAGCTGGAAGATCTTGGGACTATTGGCATCCTGGGCAGCGGCCGTGGCGGCCTTGAAGGGGGCCATTATACGGCTCTGTCCGAGCTACCGGCCGGATGGTCGTTCGAAAGCGACGGAAGGCCGGAGACAGGGTTGCCGCCAAGGAAAAAAGGTTTACAGTTGGTAAACGTTGTTGGTACGATCTCATGCAATTTTGCTGAAAAGTTACGTAAACCCTTAGATTCTAAGAGTTTTTTACTAGCCGAGGCCACTGTGGCATTGACACTTCCGAGCCTGTTCCGACGTGCGGCACAACCGCTGGTTGGAATCGACATCAGTTCGTCCAGCGTCAAGCTGGTCGAGCTTCGCGCCGGCTCCAAGACTGCCATGCGCCTGGAGCGTTACGCGATCGAGCCGATTGAGCGTGGCGCCATGGTCGAAGGCGTAATCGAGAAACCAGAGGTTATCGCCGACGCGCTGGTACGGGCGTTGCGCAAGGCCTCATTCAGCGCCCGGGAGGCGGCATTGGCGCTGCCGTCGCGGGCGGTGATCACCAAGCGGATCACCCTCACCGCGGGCTTGAGCGAAGAGGACTACGAGTTCCAGGTCGAGTCCGAGGCCAGCCAGTACATCCCGTTCCCGATCGACGAGGTCAATCTCGACTTCCAGATCCTGGGACCAAGCGCGCAGACCGCCGACGAAGTCGAAGTGTTGCTCGCCGCCTCGCGCAAGGAGAAGGTCGAAGAGCGGGTGATGGTGGCCGAGATGGCCGGCCTCAAGCCGGTGATCATGGATGTCGAGCCCTATGCGGTGCGCGCGACCGTTGAACACGTTGCGAGCTTCCTTCCCAATAACGGCGAGGGGCAGGTAATTGCGGTGGTGCTGGTCGGCGATCAGCAGACCTACGTCACGATCATTCTCAATGGGCAGGCGATCTTTGAACGCGAGCAGGGCTTTGGCGGCGTCCAGTTGACCCAGGACATCGTCCGCCTTTACGGCCTGTCCTTCGAGGAAGCAGAGCAAAAGAAGCGGGCCGGCGACCTGCCCGACAGCTACCATGAAGACCTGCTGAAACCCTTCGTGGCTCTGGGCGCTACTGACATCAGCCGGGCGCTGCAGTTCTTTTTCACCTCGACGCCGTTTACCAAGGTCGATCAGATCTTCCTGGCGGGGGGATCGTCGGTCGTGCCCGGTTTGTGCGAGGCGGTCGCCGAGCGTACCCAGGTGGCGACCGAGCTGGTAAATCCGTTCCGCGGGATGGAAATCGCGGATACGATCCGTGAGCGCCAATTGCGCATCGACGCGCCGTCGCTGTTGGTGGCCACCGGACTGGCGATGCGGAGGTTCGAGCCGTGATCCGAATCAACCTGCTGCCGCACCGCGATATCCGCAGGGAAGCGCGCAAGAAGAATTTCATCTCGGAGATGGTCCTGTCCGCGGTGCTGGGTCTGGGCGTCGCGCTGATCGGGGGTGTGATCATCAACCAGATGATCTCCAACCAAACCCAGCGCAACGATTTCATCGCTCGCGCCAATGTCGTCCTCGACACCCAGATCAAGGAAATTGCCACGCTGAAGGCCGAACTCGACGGCCTCAAGGCGCGCCGGCAGGCCGTCGAGAACCTCCAGCGTGATCGCACCATCCCGGTCCATCTGCTCGACGAACTGGTCAAGCACACGCCCGAGGGCATCTATCTGAAAAGCATCAAGCAGAAGGCAGCCAAGGTCGTCCTCAACGGCTACGCGCAGTCAAACGACCGGATCTCGGAGCTGTTGCACAGTCTCGCTACCGAGACGCCGTGGCTGGCGCATCCAGAGCTCAACGAGATCAAGGCGGTCGTGGTGTCCAATGGCACCAATGCCAAGGACGGACGGAAATTCTTCGAGTTCACGCTCAATGCCCTGCTCAAGGTGACCGAGAATCCAGCTGACGCCGCGGTCGGCGCCAAGCGGCCGTCGGCGGGGGCGCGGCCCGGTAAGCCTGCGCCCAAGGGTTAGGGGACATCATGGCATTCAACATTGATTTGAGCGGCATCGGCGGTCAGTTCAAGGGCCTGCAGGGGCGCCACCCGGGGATGTGGCCGGCAGTGCCGCGGATAACCCTGCTGACAGCGCTCTTCGTGGTCTTGCTGGTCCTTTCCTACCTGCTGTATTGGCAGGGCCTGTTCGATGAACTCCAGGCCGGCGAGCGCAAGGAGGCGCAACTCAAGGCCGAGTTCCAGGAAAAGATGAAGCTGGCGGTGAACCTCGAGGTGTTGCGCGAGCAGAAGGCCCTGGTCACCAAGTACGTCAGTGGTCTGGAGAAGCAGTTGCCGAGCAAGGCCGAGATGGATGCGTTGCTGTCGGACATCAACCAGGCGGGCGTGGGCCGGTCGCTGCAGTTCGAACTCTTCAAGCCCGGCCAGGTGGTGATCAAGGATTACTACGCGGAACTGCCGATCAACATCCGGCTCAGCGGTAGTTACCATGACCTCGCCGCGTTCACCAGTGACGTTTCCAACCTGTCACGGATCGTGACTCTCAACGACCTGTCTATCGTCTCCGCCGACCGGAGTCCTACGGACATGCTGACGCTGGAGGCGACCGCGAAGACCTATCGTTACCTCGATCCCGAGGAAGTGGCCGAACAGCGCCGCCAGACCCAACTGAAGAATGCAAAATCGAAGAAGAGAGGTGCCAAGTGATCCGCAAGGCACTGTTCCTCGCAGCCCCGCTCACGGCGCTAGTGCTGGTGCTTGGTGGCTGTGGCGACAATCACGAGGAATTGCGCGCCTGGATGGAGCAGGTGCGCAAGACCACTCCGCCCACGGCGCAGAAGGTCGACGAACCCCGGCGTTTCGAGCCGTTCCGCTATGATGATGCCGCCCAGGTCGATCCCTTCTCGCTCGCGAAGATCAACGCCATGATGGAGCGGGCCGGGCTCGTCAAGGGTGGGCTGGCGCCTGACCTGCGGCGCCCGCGCGAGGCCCTCGAGAGTTTCGGGCTCGACCAGATCAAGCTCGTCGGCCACTTGCGTCGGGCCGGCAAGGAGACCGCGCTGGTCCAGGTGGAAAAGTTGGTTTACCAGGCGCGGGTGGGTAACCATATCGGGCAGGATTTCGGACGGATTACCAGAATTACCGAGAACGAGGTCACCTTGAAGGAATTGGTTCAGGACGCTTCGGGTGCGTGGGTGGAGCGGGAGACCGTGCTGCAACTTCAGGAGAAACAACCATGAAAAACGGGCCAGACTGGAGCTCCAGCCAGCTGCCCGGGATGGCGTCTCGTCTGGGCATGACTGCGCTGTGCGCATTCATTGCCGCGATGCTGACGATTACCGTCTCCGTGCAGGCGCAGACCGCAAATTCGATCGAAGCGGTTGCCAGTTCACAGCAGGGCAACGCCACGCAGTTGAGAATCAGCCTGAAAAGTGTGCCGGCCGCAGTTCCGCCCAATTTCACGATTTCCAATCCGCCTCGCCTGGCGCTGGATTTCACCGACACCGCCAATGCCTCGGGGAAGAATCGCTTCGAACTCGGGCAGGGTGACGTGCGCTCAGTAGCGATCGTCGAGGCCGGCAACCGCTCCCGCTTGGTGATGAACCTCAAGCGGGCGATGACGCACACCATCGCCATCGATGGCCGTGACATCGTGGTGACGCTGGATCCGGTCGCGGCTTCGACCGACAACGCGACCGCGCAGGCCCCATACGTGTTTGCGCGCGGCGACCAGAACACCACTCACGCCTTGCGCGACGTCGATTTCCGCCGCGGCAAGGAAGGCGAGGGCCGGGTAGTGGTGCAGCTCTCGAGCAGCGGCGTGGGCGTCGACATGCGTCAGCAGGGGGATACGCTGATCGTCGATTTTCTCAATACCAAGCTGCCTGACAACCTGCGCCGCCGCTTCGACGTGGGCGATTTCGCGACTCCGGTACGCGAAGTGCGGGCATTCCAGCAGGGCGACAACACCCGGCTGGTGATCGACTCGCACGGCCTGTGGGAGCACAACGCCTACCAGAGCGATAACCAGTTCGTGGTCGAGGTCAAGCCGCTGCGCGAGGACTCGTCCAGGCTCTCGCAAGGCAAAGGTTACAAGGGTGAGCGCCTGTCGCTGAATTTCCAGGCGATCGACGTCCGGGCGCTGCTGCAGGTAATCGCCGACTTCACCAATCTCAATGTCGTGACCACCGACTCGGTCACCGGCAGCCTGACGCTGCGGCTCAAGGACGTGCCCTGGGACCAGGCGCTGGACATCATCCTGCAGTCGAAGGGCCTGGGAATGCGCAAGAACGGCAACGTGATTGTCGTTGCCCCGAGCGAGGAGCTGGCCGCCAAGGAGAAGCTCGACCTCGAGAACCGCCAGCAGATCTCGGAGATCGAACCGTTGCACTCCGAGGTGTTTCAGCTCAACTACCAGAAGGCCGAGAACCTCCAGAAGCTGCTCTCGGACCCGAAACAGCGCGTGCTCTCGAAACGCGGCAGTGTCGTGGTCGACGCGCGCACCAACAAGCTCTTCGTGCAGGACGTTTCGACGAGCCTGGATGCGGTCCGCAAGATGATCACCCAGATCGACATCCCGATCCGGCAGGTTCTGATCGAGGCGCGGATCGTCGAGGCTGACGACCGGTTCTCGCGCAACCTGGGCGTGAAACTGGGCTACAACGACATCTCGACCACGGTTGCTAACGCCAGCAGCTACATCGATCCGGTAACCGGCACGCCGACCGCGATCAATGTCCCGGCCTTCAATCCGGGCACCAGGGTGCTCGGCGCGTTCGGGACGATTTCGGGCACCCTCAGCGGCGCTGCCGACCTCTCGTCGCAGCGCGGCAGCACCCTCTCCGGCACGAATGCCGTCGGACTGGGGCGGCTGACCACGATCGACAACACGCAGTTCGTGAACCTGCCCGCCGCCCCGATCTCGGGTGCCCAACCGGCAAGCTTCGCAATCAGCCTGTTCGGCTCGCGCTTCACGCGCTTCCTGAACCTCGAGCTATCGGCGCTTGAAGCCGACCAGCGTGGCAAGGTGATCTCCAGCCCGCGGGTGCTTACCGCCGACCAGCACAAGGCGGTGATCGAGCAGGGCACGGAACTCCCGTACCAGGAAGCGACTTCGAGTGGTGCCACGTCGATCTCATTCCGCAAGGCGAACCTGAAACTCGAGGTCACGCCGCAGATCACCCCTGACGGCAACGTTATCCTTGCGGTCGAGGTCAATCGTGACGCGGTCGGCCAGCTGACGCCGTCCGGATTCGCGATCGACACCCGCCGGGTGCAGACCCAGGTGCTGGTCGAGAACGGCGGCACGGTGGTGATCGGCGGGATCTACGAGCAATTCGAGCGCGACCGCACCAACAAGGTGCCGTTGCTGGGCGACATCCCGGTGCTCGGTTACCTGTTCAAGGACAACCAGCGCACCAACGACCGGACCGAATTGATGGTGTTCATCACCCCGCGCGTGGTTACCGAGACCGCGGCGGCGCGCTGAGCGCGCATTCCCGGCAGGCGACAGCCTGTCTGAAGCGTTATCCTGACGGGCCGGAACCAACCGGCCCGTCCTTTTTTCGAAGCTCAGGCCCGGTGCCGGTTGTCCAGCCAGGATTGCAAGGCAACATGACGCTTGAACCCGACACCCCCATCGTGCTGATCGGCATGCCCGGCTCCGGCAAGTCGACCATCGGCCGCCGCCTGGCGGCCACGCTGGACCGGCGGTTCGTCGACTCCGATCGCGAGATCGAGCGCCATTGCGGGGTATCGGTGACGACGATCTTCGAGTACGAGGGCGAGGAGGGCTTTCGCCGACGCGAGGCGGCAATCATCGCGGAACTGATCCGGGATCCCGGGACGGTGCTGGCCACCGGCGGTGGTTCGGTGGTGTCGCAGGACAATCGCGAGTTGCTCGCGGCCGAAGGCTACGTGGTGTTTCTGGATGTTTCCCTGGCCGAGTTGTGGCGGCGCGTGCGCCGCAACCGCAACCGGCCCCTGCTCCAGGCCAGCGACCCGCATGCACGGCTTGCGCAACTGTGCGCCGAGCGCACGCCGTTGTACCGCGGAGTCGCGGATCTGATCGTCTCCGGCGCACGCCAGCCGGCGGCGCAGATGGTGGCCGATATAATCGCTCAGCTACCCGCACCTCTGCAGCGCTCCGCTGTGGAAGATGGATCGCCATGAAGGGGGCTGATTGTGGAGAATGACTTGGTGCGCCAACTGACCGTTGCTCTGGGCGAACGCAGCTATCCGGTGATGATCGGAGCCGGCCTGGTCGATGGTTGCCCGGAGCTCACGGAGCTCGCTGCCGGCCGCCAGGTGGCGGTGGTCACCAACGACGTCGTCGCGCCGCTCTACAGCGCGCGCCTCGCGCGCTGGCTGCGGCCCGCGAGCGCCGAGTTCATCGAGGTCGTCCTGCCCGATGGCGAGCAGCACAAGGACTGGCCAAGCCTGCAACGGGTCTTTGATGAACTGCTGGCCCGGCGCTTCGACCGCCGGTGCCTGGTGGTCGCCCTTGGCGGCGGCGTCATCGGCGATCTTGCCGGTTTCGCGGCGGCGGTCTATCAGCGCGGTGTCGACTTCGTCCAGGTGCCCACCACGCTGCTGTCCCAGGTCGATTCGTCGATTGGCGGCAAGACCGCCATCAACCATCCGGCCGGCAAGAACATGATCGGCGCGTTCCATCAGCCGCGGCTGGTGCTCGCCGACGTCGCCACCCTGGCGACGTTGCCGGCGCGCGAACTCTCGGCCGGGCTGGCCGAAATGCTCAAGCACGGTGCGATTCGGGACCCTGACTATCTCGCGCAACTGGAACGCGACAGCGACCGGCTGCTGGCCTGCGACACCGCGGCTCTGAGCGCGGCGATCGTGCGCTCCTGCGAAATCAAGGCCGAGGTGGTGGTCGCCGACGAGCGCGAAAGCGGCGTGCGGGCGACGCTGAACTTCGGCCACACCTTTGGCCACGCGATCGAAGCCGGTTTGGGCTTTGGGACCTGGCTGCACGGTGAAGCGGTGGGCGCCGGGATGGTGATGGCGGCCGATCTCTCGCGCCGACTGGGACTGCTCGATTCCCGGGCATTCGAGCGGCTGCGCGCCGCAATTGCGGCCGCGCGGCTGCCGGTTGCCGGGCCATCCTGGGATCCCGGGCGGTACCTGGAACTGATGGCGGTCGACAAGAAGGCCGAGCAGGGCATCCCGAAGTTCGTGCTGCTCGAGGGTCTTGGCCAGGCGCTGGTGTGCTCGGTGCCCGAGCCTGAACTGCGCGCCACGCTCTCGGAGTGTGTGCGATGAGCGCCCGGGCCCCCGGGGCTGCCGATGGATCGGCGCTCGCCAGCTATGCCGCCAGCGTTGGCCAGCAGCGCGGCCGACGGGTATCCGAGCCCTCCGCCGCGCCGCGCAGCGAATTCCAGCGCGACCGCGACCGCATCGTGCACTCGGGCGCCTTTCGCCGCCTCGAGTACAAGACCCAGGTATTCGTCAACCACGAGGGCGATCTGTTTCGGACCAGGCTCACCCACACCATCGAAGTCGCGCAGATTGCGCGCTCGATAGCGCGCCGGCTGGCTCTCGACGAGGATCTGGTCGAGGCAATTGCGCTCGCCCATGACCTTGGCCACACGCCCTTCGGGCACGCCGGCCAGGACGCGCTCAACGAGTGCATGGGTCCTTATGGCGGCTTCGAACACAACCTGCAATCGCTGCGGGTGGTCGACGAACTCGAGCACCGCTACGCCTCCTTCGACGGGCTGAACCTGTGTTTTGACACCCGCGAAGGGATTCTCAAGCACTGCACGCGCGAGCGTGCCCAGGCGCTCGGCGAGGTCGGCGAGCGCTTTCTGGTCGGTGGCCAGCCCAGCCTGGAGGCGCAGGTAGCCAATCTCGCCGACGAGATCGCCTACAACAACCATGACGTCGATGATGGCTTGAGATCGGGGCTGATCACGCTCGAGCAACTCGACGAGGTGGATCTGTTCCGCGACCATGCCGCCGCGGTCCGTCTCAGCTATCCGGGAATCCAGGATCGGCGCATGATCCACGAGACCGTGCGGCGGATGATCGACGAACTGGTCGGCGACCTGCTCGCCGAGACTGATCGGCGCATCGGGCAGTTGCGGCCAGAGACGGTCGCCGATGTCCGTGCCGGCACGGCGCTGGCCGCATTCTCCGAGGCGATGCGCCCGCGCCTTGCCCAGCTGAGGCGATTTCTGCACGCCGACCTCTATCGGCACTATCGGGTGGTGCGCATGACTGCGAAGTCGACCAGGGTGATAGCCGACCTCTTTGGCGCCTTCATCGGCGACGACCGGCTGCTTCCCGACGAACACCGCGCCCGGGCCGAACAACTCGGTGCCCGGGCGGTCTCCGACTACATCGCCGGAATGACCGACCGCTACGCGATCCGGGAGCACCGGCGACTGTTCGACTTCGACGCGACCTGAGCCCGGTTGCGGTTGACCGACCCGGCCCCGACTGCGGTATAGTCGCAGTTGATATTTTTCGCTGCACTGCGCCATAAATCAGTGCGAAAATGGCTTGGAACCGGCCGGTCCGGCATTCTCGGTCTACGCCGAAGTCGTTTTACGACGCCTGCCGAGTGCTGCTTCCGGCGGGCGTTTTTCGCCCGACCGGCCAGCAATCCGGCCGTGCCCTCGGAGACAGGATGGATACGGAAGTCAGCGCTATCGCCCAGGGACTCTACGATCCGCGTCATGAGCACGACGCCTGCGGTGTGGGGTTCGTAGCGCATATCAAGGGCAAGAAGAGCCACAAGATCATCGAACAGGGGCTGCAGATCCTGCGCAACCTCGATCATCGCGGCGCGGTCGGCGCTGACCCCCTGATGGGGGACGGCGCCGGCCTGATCGCGCAGGTGCCGGACCAGTATTTCCGCGAGGAGATGGCAGCGCAGGGCATCACGCTGCCGCGCGCCGGCGAATACGGGGTCGGGATGGTCTTCCTGCCCAAGGAACGCGCCTCGCGGCTCGCCTGCGAACAGCAACTCGAGCGCGCGGTGCGCGCCGAAGGACAGGTGCTGCTCGGCTGGCGTGATGTGCCGGTCGATCACGACATGGAAATGTCGCCATTCGTGCGCAAGCGCGAGCCGGTGATCCGGCAGATCTTCGTCGGCCGCGGCGCTGACGTGATGGTGACCGATGCGCTCGAGCGCAAGCTTTATGTGATTCGCAAGAATGCCAGCCACCACATCCAGAACCTGGGGCTCAAGCACTGCAAGGAGTACTACGTCCCGTCGATGTCGGCGCGCACGATCGTCTACAAGGGCCTGCTGCTGGCCGGTCAGGTCGGGCGCTACTTCCTCGACCTCCAGGATCCCCGCTTCATCTCGGCGCTGGCGATGGTCCACCAGCGTTTTTCGACCAACACCTTCCCCGAGTGGTCGCTGTCGCACCCCTACCGGCTGGTCGCCCATAACGGCGAGATCAATACCGTCAAAGGCAACTACAACTGGTTGCGGGCCCGCGAGGGAGCAATGAGCTCGCCGGTGCTGGGCAAGGACCTCCAGAAACTCTACCCGGTGGTCTACCCGGGGCAATCCGATACCGCGGTTTTCGACAACATGCTCGAACTGCTGGTGATGTCGGGGTACTCGATCGCCCACGCGATGATGATGATGATTCCCGAAGCCTGGGAACAGCACGGGACGATGGATGCCAAGCGCCGCGCATTCTACGAGTTCCACGCCGCCATGATGGAGCCCTGGGATGGCCCGGCGGCCATCGCCTTCACCGATGGCCGCCAGGTCGGCGCCACGCTCGATCGCAACGGCCTGCGTCCGGCGCGTTACTGCATCACCGACGACGACATCGTGATCCTGGCTTCGGAGTCGGGAGTGCTGGATATCCCCGAGAGCAGGATCGTCAAGAAATGGCGGCTCCAGCCGGGCAAGATGCTGCTGATCGACCTCGATCAGGGCCGCATCATCGACGACAAGGAACTCAAGGGACAACTGGCCAACGCCAAGCCCTATCGCGAGTGGATCGACGCGATCCGGGTGAAGCTCGACGAGATCGAGGTCGATGAACGCGACGTGCTCGACGACCTTGCGGCCGAGCGGGCCCAGGCGACGCTGCTCGACCGGCAGCAGGCTGCCGGCTACAGCCAGGAGGACGTCAGGTTCCTGATGGCCCCGATGGCCGAGAAGGGCGAGGAGGCAATCGGCTCGATGGGCAACGACGCTCCGATCGCCGTGCTCTCGCAGCGCAGCAAGCCATTGACCAGCTATTTCAGGCAGTTGTTCGCCCAGGTGACCAATCCTCCGATCGACCCGATCCGCGAACAGCTGGTGATGTCGGTGGTGTCGTTCATTGGCCCCAAGCCGAACCTGCTGGATCTGAACAACACCAATCCGCCAATGCTGCTCGAGGTTTCGCAGCCGGTGCTCGATTTTCGCGACATGGCCAAGATTCGCCGGATCGCCCAGTACACGGGCGGCAAGTTCCGCTCTTATGAAATCGACATCTGTTATCCGGTCGAATGGGGCAAGGAAGGGATCGAGGCCAGGCTGGCATCACTCGCAGCCGAAGCCGAGGACGCCGTGCGCGAAGGGTTCAACGTGCTGATCGTTTCCGACCGCAGCGCCAACCGCGAACAGGTCGCGATTCCGGCGGTGCTGGCGATGAGCTCGATCCATCAGCACCTCGTCGACAAGGGGCTCAGGACCACGGCGGGGCTGGTGGTCGAGACTTCTTCGGCGCGCGAGGTCCATGACTTCGCGGTGCTTGCGGGCTACGGCGCGGAGGCAGTCCATCCCTACCTGGCGCTCGAGACCCTCTCGGAGCTCTACGCCGACCTCGGCCAGGGGCCGGGCTCCGAGCGCGCGATCGCCAACTACATCAAGGCGATCGGCAAGGGCCTGATGAAAGTGATGTCGAAGATGGGCATCTCCACCTACATGAGCTACTGCGGGTCGCAGATCTTCGAGGTCGTGGGATTGTCGCGGGCGGTGGTCGACAAGTACTTCACCGGGACGGTCTCGAACATCGAAGGAATCTCGATCTTTGACATCGCGGAGGAAGCGATCCACCAGCACCAGGAGGCGTTTGGCGCGTCCCAGGTGCTGGCCAAGGCGCTCGATTGCGGCGGCGAATACGCGTACCGAACCCGTGGCGAAGAGCACATGTGGACGCCCGACGTGATCGCGAACCTGCAGCACGCCACCCGGCAGAACAATCCGACGACCTATCGGGCCTACGCGCGGCTCGTCAATGAGCAGAGCGCGCGCCTGATGACCTTGCGCGGGCTCTTCGAGTTCCGCTATGAGCGCTGCACCCCGGTGCCTCTGGACGAGGTCGAGCCGGCAGCCGAGATCGTCAAGCGTTTTGCCACCGGCGCGATGTCGCTGGGGTCGATCTCGACCGAAGCTCACGCGACGCTGGCGGTGGCCATGAACCGCATCGGCGGGAAGTCCAACACCGGCGAGGGCGGTGAGGACGCGCTGCGCTACCGTGCCGAATTGCAGGCCGGCAAGTCGGTGATCGCCGACGGCGACACCATCCGTTCGGTGCTTGGCGCCGAGCGCGTGGTCTCGGACATCGCGCTGAAGGCCGGAGATTCGTTGCGCTCCAAGATCAAGCAGGTTGCTTCGGGACGCTTTGGCGTGACGGCGGAGTACCTGTCCTCGGCCGATCAGATCCAGATCAAGATGGCGCAGGGCGCCAAGCCCGGCGAAGGCGGGCAACTGCCCGGGCACAAGGTCTCCGAGTACATCGCCGAGTTGCGCTATTCGGTGCCGGGCGTCGGGCTGATCTCCCCGCCGCCGCATCACGACATCTACTCGATCGAGGATCTGGCGCAACTGATCCACGACCTCAAGAACGCCAATCCGCAGGCGTCGATCTCGGTCAAGCTGGTCTCCGAAGTCGGGGTTGGTACGGTTGCCGCGGGCGTGTCCAAGGCCAAGGCTGACCACGTCGTGATCGCCGGCCATGACGGCGGCACCGGCGCCTCGCCGCTGTCGTCGATCAAGCACGCCGGCACGCCGTGGGAACTCGGCCTGGCCGAGACCCAGCAGACGCTGGTGCTCAACCGGCTGCGCGACCGCATCACGGTGCAGGCCGATGGCCAGATGAAGACCGGACGGGACGTCGTCGTCGCGGCGCTGCTCGGGGCCGACGAATTCGGCTTTGCCACCGCACCGCTGGTGGTCGAGGGCTGCGTGATGATGCGCAAGTGCCATCTCAACACCTGCCCGGTGGGTGTCGCCACCCAGGACCCGGTGCTGCGCGCGCGCTTCCAGGGCAAGCCCGAGCACGTCGTCAACTACTTCTTCTTCGTCGCCGAGGAGGTCAGGGAGTTGATGGCGCGCCTCGGTTTCCGCCGCTTTGACGAGATGATCGGCTGCGCCCAGTTGCTCAACACCCGCAAGGGGATCGACAACTGGAAGGCCCGGGGGCTAGATTTCAGCCGTGTCTTCGCGATGCCCAACGTGCCGCCCGAGGTGCCGCGTCATCGGGTCAGCTCCCAGAACCACGGCCTCGAGGGCGCCCTCGACCATAAGATCATCGCGCTGGCGCAGCCGGCGCTGGACGGGGGTGAGCGGGTCTCGTTCATCCTGCCGATTCGCAACGTCGACCGCACCGTCGGCACGATGCTCTCGGGACAGGTGGCACGGCGCTATGGCCATGCCGGGTTGCCCGATAACACCGTCCACGTGCAGTTCAACGGCACCGCCGGACAGAGTTTCGGCGCCTTCCTGGCGCGCGGCATCACGCTCGACCTGGTTGGCGAAGCCAATGACTACGTCGGCAAGGGACTCTCCGGTGGGCTGCTGATCGCGCGCCCGACCAACGATTTTCGGGGAGAGTCGGACCGCAACATCATCGTTGGCAACACCGTGCTCTACGGCGCCATCGAGGGCGAGGCGTTCCTGTCGGGGGTGGCCGGAGAGCGCTTTGCAGTGCGCAATTCCGGGGCCGCGGCGGTCATCGAGGGCACGGGCGACCACGGCTGCGAATACATGACCGGCGGCACCGTGGTGGTGCTGGGCAAGACCGGCCGCAATTTCGCCGCCGGCATGTCGGGCGGCATTGCCTACGTCCACGACGCGCTGCGGCGGTTCTCGTCGCGCTGCAACCAGTCGATGGTGGCGCTTGAACCGTTGCGCCCGCAAGAGGAGCAGCGCCGCGACGTGGATCCTGCGATCTGGCACCTCGACGAGTGCGATGAGGTCATCGTCAAGCGCCTGATCGAACGGCATTTCCGGTTTACCGGCAGCGCAATCGCGCGCCAGCTGCTCGAGGACTGGCAGCGCTCGCGCGAGTTCTTCGTCAAGGTCTTCCCCCATGAATATCGGCGGGCATTGACCGAACTACATGCGGCCCGTGCGGCGCGGCGCGCCGAACCCCTGACCGCCTGAGGCAAGCAGATGGGAAAACCAACCGGCTTTATCGAGATCAAGCGACTGTCCGAGGCTTACGAACCGGTCGCCGACCGGGTCCGCCATTCGCGGGAATTCGTCGCGCGGCTCGACGATGCGGCGGCGGCCCTGCAGGGTGCGCGCTGCATGGATTGCGGCATCCCGTTTTGCCAGAGCGGCTGCCCGGTAGCGAACATCATTCCGGACTGGAATGACCTGGTCTACCGGGACCAGTGGCAGGAAGCGCTCGATACCCTGCATTCGACCAACAATTTCCCGGAATTCACCGGGCGGGTCTGTCCGGCGCCCTGCGAGGCGGCGTGCACGCTGAACATCAACTCCGACCCGGTCGGAATCAAGTCGATCGAGCACGCCATCATCGACAAGGGCTGGGAGATGGGCTGGGTCGTGCCCGAACCGCCGACCCGCAACAACGATCACCAGGTCGCGATCGTCGGTTCCGGTCCGGCGGGACTGGCCTGCGCCCAACAGCTTGCCCGCGCCGGATACTCGGTTACGGTGTTCGAGAAGAGCGACCGGATTGGCGGTCTGTTGCGCTATGGGATCCCCGACTTCAAGCTGGCCAAGGAACTGGTCGACCGCCGGGTCGAGCAGATGGAAGCCGAGGGTGTGGTCTTTCGCACCTCAGTATTGGTTGGGGCTGGCACGGAAGCGCTCGCGGCCGGCAGCACCGCGCTCGAGCAGCGCGACGCTCAGCAGATGCTCGAGGACTTTGATGCGGTAGTCCTGGCGATCGGCGCGGAGAAGCCGCGTGATCTCGAGGTGGCGGGCCGCGAACTGGCGGGCGTGCACTTTGCGATGGATTTCCTGCGGCAGCAGAACAAGGCCCTCGCCGGCGACCGGATCAGCGACCAGATTGTCGCCACCGGCAAGCACGTGATCGTGATCGGCGGCGGCGACACCGGCTCGGACTGCGTCGGAACCAGCATCAGGCAGGGGGCGGCCTCGGTAACCCAGATCGAACTGTTGCCCAAGCCACCGGAGTCCGAGAACAAGCCGCAGTCCTGGCCCTACTGGCCCAACAAGATGCGGACCTCGTCTTCGCAGGAGGAAGGCTGCCAGCGGGATTGGGCGGTGGCCACCACCGCTTTGCTCGGCAATGATTCGGGCCAGGTCGAGAAACTCCAGGCAGCGCGCCTGAAATGGCTCCGCGACGAAGCCAGCGGCCAGATGAAGATGGAGCAGGTGAAAGGCAGCGAGTTCGAGTTGCCGGCCGACCTGGTGCTGCTGGCGATGGGTTTTGTTTCCCCGGTCCCGACGATGCTCGCCGCATTCGGCGTGGCTCATGACCAGCGCGGCAACGCGCAGGCGAGTGTCGAGGGCGAACGGGCCTATCGTACCGATGCCGGCAAGGTATTCGCTGCCGGCGATGCCCGCCGCGGCCAGTCGCTGGTGGTCTGGGCGATTCGCGAGGGCCGGCAGTGCGCCCGCGCCGTCGACCAGTTTCTGATGGGCGGTTCAGACTTGCCGCGCTGAGTCTCGACTGCGACTTCGGGCGAGGTGATCGCCAATGGGCGGCTCAGTCCGGCGTCAGGGGCAGGGAAATTTCGACCACCAGGCCGCCACCGTCACGGTTGGCGGCCTGGACCGCGCCGTCGTGCGCCTCAACGGCGCTGCGCGCGATGGCCAGTCCCAGGCCGAAGCCGCCAGTTGCCGGGTCGTCGCGGCCGCGGAAGAACGGCTCGAATATCCTGGCCAGGTCTTCTTCGCTGACGCCGGGGCCGCGATCGAGAACGCGCAGCGACAGCTTGTTCCCTGCTTCGTGCGACGCCTCGACCGCGATGTGTGAGCCTGGCGGCGAGTACTTGACGGCGTTGCGCACGACGTTCTCGAAGGCGCGATAGAGCAATTCGGGGTGCGCGCGCGAATGGGCTTCGCCAGCGGCGGAAAGACTCAGCGTGCGCCCGCTGGCCTCGGCCTCGAAGCTGGCATCCTCGCAGACGTCGGCAATCAATTCCATCAGGTCAACCTGTTCCCGGCGGTCGCTGTCGGATCCCGACTCAAGCCGGGACAGGGTCAGCAACTCGCCGACCAGCTGGTCGAGCCGGGTGACCTCCTGCTCGATCCGATCGAGGGTCGCCTGGAAGTGCGCCGGGTCCTGGCGGGCGAGGCCGATTGCGGCCTGGAGTCGTGCCATCGGCGACCTGATCTCGTGGGAGACGTCGTGCAGCAGTTGCCGTTGCGATTGGATCAGCGCCTGCAGGCGCTGGGCCATCCGGTCGAATTCCCGGCCGAGGTCGGCGATCTCGTCACGCCGTGCGCCCATCAGCGGGGCAACGCGGGTCTCGAGCCGGCCGAGGGCGGCTGCTGCGAACGCCCAGCGCAGGTTGCGAATCGGTTTGGACAGATACCAGGCCAGCATCATGCTGACCACCACGCTGGCAACCAGACCGATCGCCAGCAGCTCGATTGGCGGCAATGGCCCGCTTCTCCAGCGCAGCCCGCCAAGTCCCGATTTGGAGAGCGGGACGAAGACCAGGTATGAGCGGCCGTCAAGTGCCCTGACGTGCTGTGCGGAAGGCCCTTCAGGATAGCTCTCGGCCGCCCTGTTAGCTTCGCGCAGGGCGGCTGCCGATACCGGACGTCCGACCAGATCCAGGTCATTGTCATCGACGACGAATACGTGCAGGCCACCGCGACGCTTGCGGTCCTCGAGAATCTCGCGCATCGTCTCGGTCCCGCCGTAGCGCAGGATGGCAGCGACGGTGGAAACGCCCAGCGCAGTGCGCGAACTGGTCGAGATTCCAGTCGGTGATCCGGGCGCGGGACGATGGTAGAGCCACACCGCTTCCCCGACGCCGAGGCCGGCCAGCACCAGGGACAGCCAGAAGGCGAAGAGAAACTTCCAGAACAGCCGCCCGGGCCGGTTCGGCAGCCCCTCTTCGGGAGTGGCGAGCGGATTCACATGGTCACCAGCTGGTAGCCCTGGCCGCGGACCGCCTGAATCCATGAGCGGCCGTCCGGTGTGGTTCCGAGCTGCTGACGAACGCTGCTCAGATGGACGTCGATGCTGCGATCGAACCGCGCGAGCGTGCGCCCCAGGCCCTGCTCCGAGAGCTCCTTGCGGCTTACCACCTGTCCGGCGTTGAGCGCCAGGATCCGCAGCAGGTTGAACTCGGTTCCGGTGAGCGAGAGCGGCCTCCCATTCCACTGCGCGCTGCGGCGCTGCGGCCAAAGGACCAACCCGCCGACCTTGATCTTCTCTGTGCTCGGGACCGGCTCGGGCTGGGACCGGCGCAGGATGGCGCGCATGCGCGCGACCAGTTCCCGCGGGGTGCAGGGTTTGGGAACGTAGTCGTCGGCGCCCATTTCCAGGCCGACGATGCGATCAACGTCGTCGCCCTTGGCGGTCAGCATCAGCACCGGTATCCGGCTCTGCGCACGAATGCGCCGCAAGGCCTCGACCCCCGAGACATGCGGCATCATCACGTCGAGGATGACGATGGCGAAATCGCCGTCGAGCGCCGCCTCGGCGCCGCTCGCGCCGTCGTAACAGGCGGTTACCTCGAACCCCTCGTGGGACAGGTATTCGCTGAGCAGCGCACTCAGTTCGCGGTCATCGTCAACCAGCAGGACGCGGGTCATAAGAGCAGCCTGAAGAAATGAGCGTGGCGCCATGATACGGGCACGGCGAAAGCTCTGCTTGCCGCACGCATCGGCTTACCACTGCTAACTAAGCTTTACGGTCGGTTGCACACTCTTGAGCCCGCCTGCGGCACACTGGGGCGGCAAGTTCGGGTCGTTGGCCCGGGGCAATCTTCACCGTTTTTCGAGGAGCAGGAAATGACCAATCTTCACGCTCGACTGGTGCGCTCGGCAGCAGCCGTTTGTTGCGCAGCAGCAATTCCCTTGGCAGCACTGGCCCAGCCGGCGACGGCGCCGGGCGCGACGCGCGACGGATCTGGGCCGTCGCAGATGAGCGCCCGTTGGCAGGATCACGGCGCCAAGCGGCACTTTGGCGGCCACCGCAAGGAACACGGCTTCAGAGCCATGTTGCGGGGGCTCGATCTCAGCGAGGAGCAGCGCGACAAGGTATTTGCGGTGTTGCACGCCCAGGCGCCACAACTGCGCGCCAACGCCAAGCAACGGCGCAGCGCCATCAGGGAACTGCGGGCACTGACGGTCACCGACAATTTCGATGAGGCCAGGGCCAAGGCGCTCAGCGACGACCTGGCGCGCTCGATCGCCGATGCCGCCATGATCCGCTCGCGCTCTGCCAACGAGATCTATCAGGCGCTCACTCCCGAACAGCGCCGGCTGGTCCAGGAGCGACTGGCGCGCCGCGGGGCGCACTTCAAGCGGGGTTGAGGCAAGAAAACCCCGGCAACCGCTCGACTGCGGCCCCCGGTGCGGCCTGACACGGTCTGAGCCGGGGCTTGCAGGGTCGTCGGCAAGACGACAATATAGGTTCCCTGTAGCTGGTTGCAGTTGCAGCTGAACCTGGAATGTCGATGACCAAGATCCACGAGATGAGCGCCGCCGAACTCACGGCAGCTTTTCGTTCGAAGTCCCTGTCACCGGTCGAAGTGGTGCACTCGCTGCTGGCGCGCATCGCGCTTTGGGAGCCGGAGCTAAATGCGATGTACCGAATCCACAGCGATTCGGCGCTGGCAGCGGCGCGCGCCGCGGAAGTGCGCTGGCGAGGGCGAGAACCAGCGTCGCTGCTCGACGGTGTGCCGATCACGCTCAAGGAGAACCTCTACACGCGCGGGGACCCGGCCCCGCTGGGCACCGCAGCCGGCGACCACGCGCCAAAGAGCAAGGATTCGCCGCCCGCAGCTTGCGCACACGCAGCCGGGTTGGTGCTGCTCGGCAAGACCACGATGCCGGATTTCGGCATGCTCTCCTCTGGTCTATCGTCGATCCACGGTGTGACCCGCAATCCCTGGCGGCTCGACCGCAATCCTTCGGGATCGTCGGCGGGAGCCGCCGCCGCCGCCGCCGCCGGCTATGGCCCGCTGCACGTGGGTACCGACATCGGCGGCTCGGTGCGCTTGCCGGCGACCCACTGCGGGCTGTTCGGGCTCAAGCCCAGCCTCGGCAGGATTCCGATCGACCCGCCCTACATGGGCCGGGTCGCCGGTCCCATGACCCGCACGGTGCTCGATGCCGCAATGCTGATGAATGTCCTGACCCGACCTGACCGGCGCGACTTCATGAGCCTGCCCCACCAGGAGATCGACTACGCCAAGGGGCTCGACGGCCTCGACTTGCGTGGGCTGCGGGTCGGACTGCTGGAGACGATGGGGGTCGGTTTGGCGGTAGCCCCGGAAGTCCTGGCGGCGTCTCGCGAGGCCGCCCGGGCGCTGGAAGGAGCGGGGGCAATCGTCGAACCGATGACTTCCTTTCTCACCGCCGAGATGCTCGAGGGAATGCTGATCTTCTTCGAAGCTCGTTCCTGTCGTGATGTTCTTGCCATGGGGCACGAGCAGCGCGACCGGATCCTGCCGTTCATCGTGGAGTGGTGCACCTATCGGGCGCGGAGCTTTTCGGGTTCCGACGTGATGGGGGCGTACGGCCAGGTCATGGCAATGCGCGAGGCTGCGGTGCGGGCGGTGGGCCAGTTCGACTTCGTGCTTTCGCCGACCTCACCGATCCTCGCCTACGAGGCCGGGATTCCCTGCCCCGGGGGCGATCCTCATGACGCCCTGCCGCACATCGCGTTCACGCTCGCCTACAACATGAGCGAACAGCCCGCGGCGTCGCTGAACTGGAGCTTCAGCAGCGATGGCCTGCCAGTCGGCGTCCAGGTGATCGGCCAGCGCTTCGACGACCTCGGGGTGTTGCGCCTGTCGCGAGCGCTCGAGGGGCTGCGTGGCCCGCAACTCAGTTGGCCCGAGCCCTCGCCAGCGCGCGCCTGATCTGCCACTGCCAGCGATGGCGTGATCGTGCGCGAAGAGCGGCTTCAGGGTGCGCGCAACTTGTAGATTCCCCAGCCGCGCATCGTCATTACGACTTCGCCGTTCTGGTTGATCGCCTCCTGGAGAACCTGCAGCGACCCGCGGTCCGGTTTGGACTCGGAACGGCGCGCTGCCAGGATCGTCACTCGCGCCCGCAGCCGGTCTCCGGGACGCACCGGCACCAGCCAGCGCAGTTCGTCGACTCCCGGCGAGCCCATGCTCGAGAGCGGCGAAATGAACTCGTCGACCAGCATCTTCATCAGCGCGCCGGCGGTCATCCAGCCGCTCGCCACCAGGCCGCCAAAATGACTCTCGGCTGCCGCCTGCTTGTCAACGTGAAACGGCTGCGGGTCGTAACGCGTTGCAAACTCGATGATTTCGCTCTCCGTAACGGCGTAGCTGCCCAACTCGAAGCTCTCGCCCGCCCGGTAGTCCTCAAAGTAGCGTTCTTTGACTGCGATCATTGCGGCCTTCTCCAATTTCCGTTCCTGAGCCCCGCAGGGGCGAGACGCGATAGTATCCGGGGGACGAACTGCTACGGGGAATTTCTTGGACGACACTGACTATATCCGACGGCACATTCGCACGGTCAGCGACTGGCCCGCGCCCGGGGTCCAGTTCCGCGACATCACCCCGCTGCTGCAGAACCCCAAGACGATGAGGGTGCTGATCGACATCCTGGTTCATCGCTACATCGACGCGAAGCTGGATCTGGTGGCTGGCATCGATGCGCGCGGGTTCATCATCGGGGCGGTCGTCGCCCATGAACTCAACCTCGGTTTCATCCCGATCCGCAAGAAGGGCAAGCTGCCGTTCACCGCGATTTCCGAGGAGTATGACCTCGAGTACGGCAGTGCCACCGTCGAGCTCCATGGCGATGCCTGTGTGCCCGGTGACCGGGTGCTGCTGATCGATGACCTGATCGCCACCGGCGGCACGATGATGGCGGGACGCCGGCTGATCGAACGTCTCGGCGGGCACGTGGTCGAGGCCGCGGCGATCATTGACCTGCCCGACCTGGGTGGCTCCGGACTGCTGCGGGGAGCTGGTCTGGCAGTCTATACGATGGTCGAATTCGCCGGCCATTGAAAGCCGGGCGGTTATCCGCCGATCGCCGGGGTGCGCGCCGTGCGGCGGGGACCGGGAGGCCCTAGCGCGGCCGGTGGGCAAGAATGTAGGTCAGGGCGCTGGAGGCGGCGAGTCCGACCCAGGCCAACAGGAAACCGAGCGTATAGGCGCCCTTGGCGCTGCCGTCGAGGTAGTCGTGGACGACCGTCAGTTCGCCGGGCGTGACCGCGGAAAAGAATATCCCGACGCAAGGAACCGCGACCAGGAACGACGGCCACAGGACCTGCATCGCGAAGCGGCCGCGGGTCACGGCTTCCTGCGGTGCCGGGACATTGGGCGAGGAACCAGGTTGCGGATGGGTGTTGGGTTCGTTGCCGGTCATTTCGTTCCCCCCATGATCTCGATCGGCGCGGCCAGCACCTCAGTGCCGGTCATGAGTCGCCAGCGCAATCCCGGATCCTCGACGATAACCGCCCAGCGCGAAACGCTCGGCAGGTGCTCGCCGGCCCCGAGGTAACGCCCTTGTCCCAAGGAGCGCAGCGTAACATCGCGGTCACGCTCGGCGTCGGTCGGGTGCACCAGCCGCAGCCGCAATGTCGCCGGAAACTCCGGTGGCGGCGCGGCCGCCTGCAGTTCGAGGCGCAGCCCTTCGCTGCTGTCTTCAATCCGGGCGCGCAGCCCAAGGCGAGCAGCCTCCTGATCACGGGCGATCGTGCGATTGATCGCCCGCCCCTCGCGGTAGTAGTCGTCGACCACCAGAGCATTATTGGAGGTCAGCGCCAGCCACAGCGTGATTCCGCTGCCGACCACTGCCAAGGCCGGGATGCTGATCAGCAACCAGGGCCAGAGATAGCGATACCAGGGCTGGATGTCGGTGCGCGCGCGAGCCATGGTGGTCAGTCGTCGAGAGGAATGTAGAAACTGGATTTCTCGCGCACTGCAACCCGCGGATTGTTCCGCTCGCTGACCACGAAGATCAGCTTGTTGCTTCCGGGCGATGCGGCGTGATGGTCGGCGCGGACGCGCACCGCCACCAGCCTGGTTGCAGTCGACGCGATCTCGACCTCGGCTTGCGAAGCGATGAATGCGCCCGGAATCCCGGCCACGGCAATGTCGAACGTGGTGGCGACTTCCGCGCTGTTGCTGATCTGCAGGCGGTAGACGTTTTCAATCAGGTCGTGCTCGACTTCGCGGGCCAGCGCGCCGCGATCGCGAATGACGTCGACCGAGAACGGCACCCGCAGCGCGATCTGGGTGAACAAAACGGTGGTCACGGCAAGCAGGATCGCGGTGTAGATCAGCACCCGCGGCCGCAGCGTCCGGCGCAGCAGCTGCTTGCTGTCCCAGTTATTGGCGAGACCGTTCTCGGTGTCGTAGCGAATCAGGCCGCGCGGATAGCTCATCCGGTCCATGATCTGGTTGCAGGCGTCGATGCAGGCAGTGCAGCCGATGCATTCGTACTGCAGCCCCTTGCGGATGTCGATCCCGGTCGGACAAACCTCGACGCACAGCCCGCAGTTGACGCAGTCGCCCAGCCCCTGGGCGGCGCGATCGGCCTTGCGCGAGCGCGACCCGCGCGGTTCGCCGCGCTCGCTGTCATAGGTCACGATCAGCGTGTCGCGGTCGAACATAGCGCTCTGGAAGCGCGCGTAGGGGCACATGTACTTGCAGACCTGTTCGCGCATGAACCCCGCGTTGCCCCACGTCGCGAAACCGTAGAACAGCACCCAGAACGCTTCCCACGGACCGACGCGCCAGGCGAAAATCTCCGTCCCGAGGGTGCGGATCGGCGTGAAGTAGCCCACGAAGGTGAACCCGGTCCATGCCGCCAGCGCGATCCAGGCCGAGTGTTTCGCCGCCTTGCGCAGCAGCTTGGCACCGCTCCAAGGCTGGGCGTCGAGCCGCATCCTCTTGGGCCGGTCACCCTCGATGACGCGTTCGATCCACAGGAAAATTTCAGTGTAGACGGTCTGCGGACAGGCGTACCCGCACCACAACCTCCCCGCCACCGCGGTGAACAGGAAGAGCGACAGCGCCGAGATGACCAGCAAACCGGTCAGGTAGATGAAATCCTGGGGGTAGAGCACCAGGCCGAAGATGTAGAAACGCCGCGCCTCGAGCGCGAAGAGCACCGCCGGACGGCCGTTCCAGGTGAGCCAGGGCAGGCCGTAAAAGATCAACTGGGTGAGCCAGACCAGCGCCCAACGCCAAGCCGCGAACCAGCCGTGGACGGCCCGCGGGTAGATCTTGCGGCGCACCTCGTAGAGGTTGACTACCTGTTCGCCGCCCCCGCCTTCTCCCTGTGAACTGCTCATCTGTTGATGCGGCGCCTGGGCGCCTCCCTACTTGGCACTCCCGGATCCCTGGGGTTGCGACAGCCCCCACACGTAGGCTGCGAGCACATGGACCTTGCCTTCGCCCAGCGAATCCTTGAATGAGGGCATCTGGTTGGTGCGGCCCAGATTTATGGTCTCGATGACCGTCGCCAGTGAACCGCCGTAAAGCCAGATCTTGTCGGCCAGTCGGGGCGCGCCGATCATCGGGTTGCCGACGCCGCCCTCACCGTGGCAGGCCATGCAGGCCACGAACTTTTCCTTGCCGAGCGCCGCCTTGACCGGGTCCGGCGCGCTGCCCGACAGTGACAGCACGTAGTTGGCGACGTTCTCGACGTCGGCCGCGGCGCCTACTGCCGCGGCCATCGGCGGCATCACCCCGGCGCGCCCTTCCATGATGGTGGTCTGGATGTAAGTCGGATCGCCGGTCCCCAGCCAGTCATTGTCGGTCAGGTTCGGGAAGCCCCTGCTGCCGCGCGCATCCGAGCCATGGCACTGGGTGCAGTAGGTCAGGAACAAGCGCTCGCCCATTGCCCGCGCCTCGGGGTCGGCCGCCACGGCAGGAATGTCCTGCGCCAGATACTTCGCGAAGAGCGGCTCGTAGACGGCGTTGGCTTTGGCAATCTCCTGCTCGTACTCGCCCCGCGAGGTCCAGCCGAGTTGTCCCTTGAGGGCGCCCAGCCCGGGATAAAGCACCAGGTAGATCAGGCCGAAGGCGCAGCCGAGGTAGAACATGTAGAGCCACCAGCGCGGCAACGGGTTGTTGTATTCCTCCAGGTCTTCGTCCCAGACATGCCCGGTCGTTCCCAGCTCCTCACCAGGGGCACGCTTCTTGGACATCGCCAGCGCGAGCGCGAAAGTGAAGGCGATCGATACCAGCGTGGCAATCGCCACGTACCAACCCCAGCCGGAGTTCACAAAGTCAGCCATTGTTCATGCTCCCGTCAGCGGTCCGCGCTATTCAGCGGTCCACGCTGTTCAGCGCGGACCGGTCGGCAATTTCGTCGTCGGCAAAGGGCAGGTGCGCGGCCTCGTCGAAGCGCTCCCGCCGTCCCGGACCGAACGCCCACACCACTATCCCGATGAAGGTCACGAGGCTCACCACGGTGATCAGTGAGCGCAACAGGTTGATATCCATGATCAGCGCGCCGGCCGCAAGGCGGTGCCGAGTCCCTGGAGATACGCAATCAGGGCGTCCAGTTCGGTCTTGCCGCGCAACTCGTCGGCGGCCTTGGCGATCTCCTCGTCGCTATAGGGGTGTCCGAGCCGGCGCAGCGCCGTCATCTTGGGCGCGACCGATTCCGGCGTCAGCGGGGTGCGTTCGAGCCACGGATAAGCCGGCATGTTCGATTCCGGAACCAGCGCGCGCGGATCGTTCAGGTGCACCCGGTGCCAACGGTCGCTGTAGCGACCGCCAACCCGTTGCAGGTCGGGTCCGGTGCGTTTGCTGCCCCACTGGAACGGGCGGTCATAGACAAATTCGCCGGCCACCGAATAATGGCCATAGCGTTCGGTCTCGGCCCGGAACGGACGGATCATCTGCGAGTGACAGTTGTAGCAGCCCTCGCGGATGTAGATGTCGCGCCCTGTGAGCTGCAGCGCGCCGTAAGGCTTGAGCCCGGTGACCGGTTCGGTGGTCGATTTCTGGAAGAACAGCGGGACGATCTCGACCATGCCGGCGACGCTCAGCAGCAGCACGATCAGCACCACCATCAGCCCGACGTTCTTCTCGATGATTGAATGCGACATTTTCATCGTTGATCTCCTCCCGGGCTCAGGCGTGCGCCGCCAGCGCGGGAATCGGCGCGTCTTCAGAGCGACCCGCGCGGATCGTCATCGCCACGTTGTAGAGCATCAGGAGCATGCCGCCCAGGAAGAGCAGCCCGCCGCCCAGTCGGATCACGTAGTAGGGGAAGGTCGCCTTGACCGACTCCACGAAGGCGTAGGTCAGGGTGCCGTCGACGTTGGTCGCCCGCCACATCAGGCCCTGCATCACGCCCGCGATCCACATCGAAGCGACGTAGAGCACGATGCCGATGGTCGCGACCCAGAAATGCGTCTCAATCAGCCGGCTGCTGTACATCGCGGTGCGGCCGTAGAGGCGGGGAATCAGGTAATACAGCGATCCGATCGAGATCATGGCCACCCAGCCCAGTGCTCCCGAGTGCACATGGCCGATCGTCCAGTCGGTGTAGTGCGAAAGCGCGTTGACGGTCTTGATCGACATCATCGGGCCCTCGAAGGTCGACATGCCGTAGAACGACAGCGAGACCACCAGGAATTTCAGGATCGGGTCGGTGCGCAGTTTGTGCCATGCGCCCGAGAGCGTCATGATGCCGTTGATCATCCCGCCCCACGACGGCGCGAGCAGGATCAGCGAGAACACCATGCCGATGCTCTGCACCCAGTCAGGCAGCGCGGTGTAGTGCAGGTGATGGGGGCCGGCCCACATGTAGGTGAACACCAGGGCCCAGAAATGGACCACCGACAGGCGGTACGAATACACCGGCCGCTCGGCCTGCTTGGGAATGAAGTAGTACATCATCCCGAGGAAACCGGCGGTCAGGAAGAAGCCGACCGCATTGTGGCCGTACCACCACTGGATCATCGCGTCCTGGACCCCGGCGTAGGCCGAGTAGGACTTCAGCGCGCTGACCGGGATCGCAGCGCTGTTGACGATGTGCAGGACCGCCACGGCCAGGATGAAGGCGCCGTAGAACCAGTTGGCGACGTAGATATGGGGGATCTTGCGGCGCACGATCGTGCCGAAGAACACCAGCGCGTAGGACACCCACACCAGCGTGATCAGGATGTCGATCGGCCACTCGAGCTCAGCGTATTCCTTGCCCTGGGTGAAGCCCAGCGGCAGCGTGATGGCGGCTGCCACGATCACCAGTTGCCAGCCCCAGAACGTGAAGGCGGCCAGCGGACCGGCGAAGAGCCTGGTCTGGCAGGTGCGCTGCACGACGTAGTAGCTGGTGCCCATCAGTGCGCAGCCGCCGAAGGCGAAGATCACCGCATTGGTATGCAGCGGGCGCAGTCGGCCGTAGGACAGCCAGGCGATGTCGAAATTCAGGGCCGGCCAGGTGAGCTGCGAGGCGATGATCACCCCGACCAGCATCCCGACCACTCCCCAGATGATGGACATCACCGCAAACTGGCGCACGACGCGGTAGTTGTAGGTCTCGGGGTGGGCCGAGACAGCAGATGAGCTCATGGGCTTGAGCCTCCCTTGGGTTCGCGTGGTGTGAAGATACTATGAAAAGGGGCCTTCTGCTCACTCGCGCGAGTGCTGCCGTCGGCAACTTGTCGTGCTTTTATTCTTCCGTCCCCGGCGGGCGCGCGGCGGGCCGGTCATCGTCGAGCAGGATGCGATGGCCCGGGCTCTCGAGATCGTCGAACTGTCCCGAGTCGCTCATGCGCAGGAACAGCCAGAGTGCTGCCGCCACGGCGAGCAGCGACAAGGGAATCAGGAGGTAGAGGGCTTCCACGACCACAGTGTAAGCGCGTTGCCCGCCACCAGCAGCGAGCTGCCCGCCATGCCGAGCGCCGCCAGCCAGGGCGGCACCAGGCCGCAGGCCGCCGCCGGAATCGCCACCAGGTTGTAGGCCAGGGCCCAGGCGAGATTCTGGCGCACCACCCTGAGGCAGCGCCGGGCCGTGGTCACCAGGTCGACCACGCCGTCGATCGAGGGCGTGAGCACGATGGCGTCGGCGGCCACCCGCGCCAGGGTGGTGGCGCCCCCAACCGCGACCGAGACGTCGGCCGCCGCCATCACCGGCGCGTCGTTGATGCCGTCGCCCACCATCAGCACCCGCGCCCCCTGTTGCTGCAACGTGCGCACGAACGCCAGCTTGGCGTCGGGAGTGGCCGCTGCGATCCAGCTCTCGATTCCCAGTTCGGCGGCGCAGCGTGCGACCACCGGTTCCCGGTCGCCCGAGGCGAGGTGGCTGCGCACGCCACTGCGCGAGAGCATCGCGACCAGGCCGGGCGCCTCCGGGCGCAGGCGGTCGCGCAGCGCAAACGAGGCCAGCAGTCGCGGCTGGCCATGGTCGGACGAACTGCCTGGCTCCTCGTTGCTGGCTGGCAGTTCGACCATGAAGACGGTGCTGTCGGCCTCCGGCCAGGTCGTTGCAGTTCCCGGATCCGTAGCCTTGGGCGACTCGATCCCGCACCACTGGGCGGAACCGAGCCGCAGACGCAGCCGGCGGCCGGCGCCGGTCACCAGCGTAGCTCCAACCCCCGCCCCGGGCTCGGCTACGCGCTCCAGCAGGGTGGCCGGGCTGGCCGCCGCGGTCTCGGCAAACGAGCCCGAGGCGGCTGCAAAATCCCTGATCGCCCGCGCAAACGGGTGGGCCGAGCCGTGTTCGAGGCGTGCCGCCCAGGACAGCGCGGCCGCGCGTTCGATGCCCTCGGCTAGCTCCAGCGCCACCACGCCGGGCGTGCCGGTAGTCAGTGTTCCGGTCTTGTCGAAGACGACGTCGGTGCAACTGGCCAGGGCTTCCAGCGCCGGGCCGCGGGTAATCAGCACGTGGCGGCGCAGCAGCGCGCCGCTGGCTGCAGCCAGAGCCGCTGGCGTCGCCATCGATAGTGCGCACGGGCAGGAGACGACCAGTACCGCGAGCGCGATAGGCAACGCCCGCGCCGGATCCAGCTGCCACCAGACGATCAGCACCGCCAGCGCCAGCGCCAGCAGGGCGGCAACGAACCAGCTCGCGGCCCGGTCCGCGAGTTGCGCGATCCGGGGCTTGTCCTGGGAGGCGCGTTCCGCGAGCCGCTCGATGCTCGAGAGCGTGCTCTCGGCCACCGGGCGCAACACCCGCAACGTGATTGGCGCCCCGGCGTTGAGCGCTCCCCCGGGAACTTCGTCGCCGCCCGCGCGCTGCACCGGCACCGATTCGCCGGTGAGCAGCGACAGGTCGACGCTGGTGCGCCCGGCGACGATGACGGCGTCGAGCGCGACGCGCTCGCCGCTGCCCACTTCGATCAGATCGTCGACCCGGACCCGCGCCGCCGGAACGGTCTCGGTAATGCCGCCAGGAGCTTCGCCGGGGAGCAGCCGCTGCACCTGTTCAGGAGCCGCCGCGGCCATCGCATCGAGTGCCCGCGCCGCACGGCGGCGGGCGATCCACTCGAGGTGGCGGGAACCCAGCAGCAGGAAGACGAACATCGTCACCGAATCGAAATAGACCTCGCCGTGACCGCTGAGCGTCGCCCAGACGCTTGCGCCAAAGGCCACGGCGACGCTGATGGCCACCGGCACGTCCATCCCGGGCCGCAGCGCGCGCAGGTCTCTCAGCGCGCCGGCGAAGAACGGCTGCGCGCTGTAGAGCACCACCGGCAACGTGAGCACCAGGCTGGCCCAGTGCAGCAGCGTCGCGAAGCCGGACTCGATCTCGCCGGGGCCGGCAGTGTAGGCCGGGAAGGCGTACATCATCACCTGCATCATTCCGAATCCGGCCACGAACAGTCGGCGCAACTGTGTTCGACTGGTGCGTGCGATTGCCGCCTCGCGCAGGCGAACATCGAACGGGGTGACCTGGTAGCCGATCTCGCGGCAGCGCTCCAGCAGCCGCGACAGCGGCGTGCGTTCGGGATCCCAGCGCACCACTGCGCGCTCGGTGGCGAGGTTGACGTTGGCGCCAAGCACCCCGGGGACTCCAACCAGGGCGCGTTCGATCAGCCAGACACAGGCCCCGCAGCGCATCCCGTCAATTGCCAGCGTGGCCTCAAGGCAGGGGCCGGCGCCGGCCTCGGCGCTGCGGGTGAAGCGTTCCTGGAGCTCTGGTTCGTCGTAGATCGCCAGGCTGGCGAGTTCCGCTGGCACCACCGCAGCGCCCCGGGCCGGAGCGCTGCGATGGCGGTAGTAGTCGTCCAGGCCGGCGGCATGGATGGCTTCGGCGACCGCCGCACACCCGGCGCAGCACATCGGCCGGGCAGCGCCATCGATGACTGCGCTCCAGCTGCCCGAGCGTGGCAGCGGCTCGCCGCAGTGATAGCAGGATTCAGGGTTGGTTGGGGCGCTCACCTTGCTCACTGCCGGTTAGCTGTTGGCCGCTGTGGTGGCCGGCGGTCTGGCCCATCGGGCCACGGCCGGGCAGCGGCATTCCCGTGAGACCGGTGCTGCGCACTACTCCCAGCACGCCAAACACCAGGATCAGCGCCCCTGCGGCGTGCCGCAGCCAGCCTGAACGCAGCCAGCGGGTCGAGCGCGATGCCGCCCAGCCGATGGCCAGCAGGTTGGGCAGGGTTCCGGCGCCAAAGGCGGCCGCCAGCAGTGCGCCGTCGGCGGCGCTGCCACTGGCCAGCGCCGCGACCAGCACCGCGTAGACCATCCCGCAGGGGATCAGTCCCCAGACCAGCCCAGCCCCCAGCGCCTGCAGCGGGCGGCGTCCGCGCAGGACGCGTGCGGCCAGCGGCGCCACCCGGCGCCACAGCGGCCGTCCGGCGCTTTCCAGCGCGCCCAGCGGCCGCAGGACGCCGAGCAAATAGAGCCCCATCGCGATCAGCGCGCAGCCCGCGAGGGCGAGCGCCAACTGCTGTACCGGTGCGACGTGGTTGGCGAACCAGGCCGCCGAGCCGACTGCACCGGCCAGCGCGCCCGCGGCGCTATAGCTCAGGACTCGGCCGAAGTTGTAGAACAACAGCCGCGGCCAGTCGGTTGCCTGGCCGGCGGCGGCAGTGTCGGCGGCGGCCACGATCCTGATCGGCTTTGCCGGCTCGGCCTGCCCCTGCGCGCGGCGGCCCGCCAGGACCACGGCGCCGACGATCGGTCCGCACATTCCGGCGCAGTGGGCGCCGCCCAGCAGCCCCAGCAGGAATACCGACAGCAGAGACGCTTCCAGCATTGCACACGACCTTTGGCTGACTTTCCGCCGGCGCGACGGTTGCGCCGCGGAACTTTTGGGGCAGGATAGCCTAAACCGCTCGCTGATCGCGGGGCGGTGATCGGTGCCCGCACCGCGCTATGCTATGCGCTTCCGATCCGTGCTGGCGCCGCCACCAATGACACCCCCAAGAACCCTCTGGCTTGACGATCGTTCCCGCGTCATGACGCTCGACCAGACCCGGCTGCCGTTCGAGCAGGTGACGATTGAACTCGATTCGCTGGAGAGTTGCCGCCACGCGATCCGTGCGATGCAGGTTCGCGGGGCGCCGCTGATTGGCGCCGTCGGCGCCTACGGGCTCGCGTTTGGCCTGCGCCGCGACGCCAGCGATGAAGCACTGCGCCAGGACTTCGCCGAGCTCCTCGCCAGCCGCCCGACCGCGGTCAACCTGCGCTGGGCGCTGCAGCGCGTGGCCGACCGGGTGCGGCCGCTGCCGCCGGGCGAGCGCTCGGCCGCCGCCTGGCTCGAGGCCGGTGTCATTTGTGAGGAAGACGTCGCCTGCAATCGTGCGATCGGCTCCCATCTGGCGGCGCTGCTGCGCGAGCAGGCGCTGCGCCGCGGCGGAGATCCGACTCGGGCGCTCGACGTACTCACCCACTGCAACGCCGGGCGCCTCGCGACGATCGCCTATGGCACCGCGCTCTCACCGTTCTATTTGCTCGACGAGATCGGTTTCCCGGTGCACGTCTGGGTCGACGAGACCAGGCCGCGCAACCAGGGCGCCAGCCTGACCGCCTGGGAACTGGGGCAGGCCGGAGTTGCCCACACCGTGATCGCCGACAATGCCGGGGGGCTGCTGATGATGCAGCGCCGGGTGGACGCGGTTATCGTCGGCTGCGACCGGGTCGCCGCCAACGGCGATGTCGCCAACAAGGTCGGCACCTACCTCAAGGCGCTCGCGGCGCATGCCCATGGCATCCCCTTCTACGTCGCCTGCCCGAGTTCGACGATCGATCTCGGCTCGGCTGATGCCGCGGCGATCGAGATCGAGGCGCGCGCCGGGCGCGAGCTGTCACACGTGAGCGGCCGGCTGCCCGACGGCACGATCGCCGAAGTGCAGGTGATCCCCGACGGTTCGGCCGCCTTCAACCCGGCCTTCGACCTGACCCCGGCGGCGCTGGTCACCGCGCTGGTCACCGAGCATGGTCCGATCCCGGCGAGCACCGCGGCGATCGCCGCGCTATTTGCGGAGCACTGAGATGAGCGTAGCTGGCTTTGGCACCGGCGCCCCGGCATCGTCCCGGACCGGCCCGGAAACGGAACTCGCAGCCCGCACCGCGATCATCGCGGCTTACCGGCGCGCCCAGGAGCTGGGCATCAACCAGGGCAGTGCCGGCAACGTATCGTTGCGCTGGCACCGTGGTGGCCTGACCGGGATGTTGGTGACACCGGCCGGACTCGGCGCCGACGAGCTGGGCGCCGCGGACATCGTCTGGCTGGGGCTCGACGACCCGCAGCCGGAAGCGGGGGCGCGCGCGCCGTCCTCGGAATGGCGGCTGCACCGCGACCTCTACCTGGCGCGCCCGGAATTCGGCGCCCTCGTTCACGCCCACTCGTCGTTCGCCGCCTCGCTGTCGTGCCTGCCGGCCGTGCAGGCGCAGGGCATTCCCGCTTTCCACTACATGATTGCGGTCGCCGGTGGCGACGACCTCAGGTGCTCGCGTTACGAGACCTTCGGCACCCAGGAGCTGTCCGCGGCCGTGGTTGCGGCGATGATCGGGCGCCGCGCCTGCCTGATGGCCAATCACGGGCAGGCCGCGGCTGGCGCCACTGTCAGCGCGGCGCTGGCGCTGGCGCTCGAAGTCGAGACGCTCTGCCGGATGTACGCCCAGGTGTGCCAGTTGGGCGCGCCGCAATTGCTCGATGCGGCTGAAATGGCGCGCGTGCGCGCGCGGTTCGCAGCACGGGCGGCAAGCGCCGGGACGTGACGGAGCGGCGCTCGGCCGATGCCCTGCTGGCGCTAGGAAGCGTCGTTGGCGTTGGCGCCGAGGATGCGCATGCGCCACCAGAAGACCATCACGGCAAGCAGCAGTAGCGCGGTCCCGTAGGCGATGCTCGCCGCCACCGGAAAGCCGACAGAGTGATCGGTGAAGGCGCCGATCATGCTGACCTGCGAGGGCATGTGCGCCGGCAGCCACTGGATCACGAACTTGTTCTTGGACTCGGTGTAGAAGATCGGGTTCTGCAGCCAGGCAACGTCAATGTTGGTGAGTAGAACGATCGACAGCACGCCTTCGAGTTCGCGATGAAAGATCGATCCTGCCAGCAGACCGTAGCAACCGTAGACTGCGCCTACCAGCGCAAACCCCAATACCACCTGCGTGAGGTGTTGGGGCGAGAAGAACGTCAGCAGCAGCGCTCCCGAGAACAGGGCCACGGCAACGATCGCGCAGCCGAGTACCGCGAGCCGCGCGACCACGATCTCCCACGATCGGTAGCCGCATAGCAGGAGTCGGCGGCTCACTTCGGTCTGGCGGCTGATCAGGTAGAAGCCCAGGAAGGCGCTGACGAACCCGACTGCGGCCAGACCCATGAAGACGATCGCCTCTTCGCGGCGACTCACTTCGATGATGGTGTCGCCCGAGACCGCGGCGAGCGTGAATGCCACGGGCGCGTCGGTGGTGGTGATTGCGATCAGCGCGTAGAACAGTACCGGCAGCAGCACGAACAGCGTGAGTGCAATGCGGTTGCGCAGCAGCGTCATCGCTGTCAGCACAAATGCGGTGAGCAGGCGCGGCGCGGTGTTGCTCATGGCATTGCCTCCATCAGTTGACCGTCCCGCAACTCGATCACCCGGTCAAACTCCGACCGGTCGTAGATCAAATGGGACACCACCAGGATGGTGGTGCCAGCGGCGCGCAGTTCTCGCGCCAGGTCCCAGAAGCGCTGGTAAGTGGCCCAGTCAAAGCCGGCGTACGGCTCGTCGAGCACCAGGATTTGGGGCTCATGCAGGAGTGCCACGGCGAGGTTCAGTTTTTGCCGGGTGCCCCCACTTAGCTTGGACACGAGCTGCGCCCGGTCGGCTGCAAAATGAAGCCGTTCGAGCAGGAACTCGGCGTGTGCTCGCCAGCGCGCACTGGGCAGGCCGTAGGCCGCAGCAAAGTAGCGGAAATTTTCGTCGACCGTGAGACCGTCCACCACGAGGGCGTCCTGGGGGCAATAGCCGATGCGGCCGTAACGCTCGATGGTGCCAGTCGTTGGTTGCAACAGGCCGACCAGGATCCGGAGCAGGGTGCTCTTGCCGGAACCGTTCTCACCCACCAGCCCCACCGTAACGCCCGGAGCCAGGTCGAGATCGACCTGGCTGAGCACCTGTCGTTTGCCGAATTTCCTGGACACGCCGTGCGCGGCGAGCAGACGGCCGCCGTGAGCGGCGTTAGTGACCATGGCGGAGGTCGACGACATGAATACTCCCGTAGATGCCGGTGCGTTCGCGGGCATACAACTCCAGCGAGCGTTCCGGGTAAGACACCAGTACGTCCGTCAGAGCTATCTCGTGGCCGTCAAGCTGGACACGAATCGGCTCAAGGTAGCGAACTTCACGCGCTGCGCTGCGGAACACAATACGCGCGCCCTTGGGGCAGCGCGCCAGGATCGCCGACCATTCCTCAGCCAGGGCCGCGGGATCGTAGCCGCTCATCCAGTCCATATGATCCAGCAGCGAGAGTTTATCCACAGGATCGCTGCTAGCGCGCAGGAAGTCGGTGAGCGTGCCGGAATGCGTGAACAGGCGATCGATCAGCCCGGCCTTCAGACGGGCAAACTCGGTTTCCTTCAGGAACTCGGGACAACATTCGCGGGTGTACTCCCCTTCGAGCACCCCGCGCCAGAAGTAATTCTCGCGCAGCGGAGTTTGCGTGAGCGCGCGCTCGAGCGCGTCGAGTGCGTGGCCGGCGACGCCCCCAGGGTGGTGCGCCTCGATTTCGCGGCGCTGCTGCCAAGGAATGCCCAGCAAACTGAGCGCCAGCGGTCGCGCCACGAACCAGCGCAACAGCGGCGTTCCGAAGCGCTTGCGAATCTGATGGCGAGCGTAGATCTCCCGCTGATCGGCAACCGTGGTTGCGCCCAGCAGCGCTGCTATCGCGTCCCCCAGCGCACAGGTCCGGTAGGCATAGTCGCGCAGCAGTTTGTGGACCAGGCCGGCACTGCCCTGGTACAGGAAACGTCGGCGCCAGCCGCGTCCGGCGAACCACTGCATGTGTCCGTCCCAGAACGCGCGCGCGGCATCCGACAATTCGCGGCGCAGCGCATCGTGGTAGATCTCGCTCCAGCGGGGCGACCAGCCGCCGCCGAACAACGCGAAGAAGTCGTCGTGTTGCAGGCCGCGGATCGCGGCGATGCGCAGTTCGAGTAGTGCCGTCTGCAGCGGATTCACGTCCACCGCATGGACTTCCCGCGCGCCAGCCAGCAACAGGTCAAGAGAGTTGCAGCCGCCACTGGTGATTGTCACCACTCGATCGCTCGGCTTGATTTCCAGTGCCAGGCGATCAACGGCGGGATCCTCGAAGCAGGCCACGTAGACCAACTGGTTGCGATGCACCAACCGGAACAGCGAGTTGCGCCAGTTCTCGGCAATTGGTGCTGTCCGGAAAGCCATCAGAACACCAGATCCAAGGCGCCGAGGGTAAGGCCGGCGCCGGTGCCCAGCATCAGGATGCGCTGGCCACGCTGCACCCGCCCCGAAGCGACGGCCTCGGAGAGCGCCAGTGGGATCGACGCCGAGATGGTGTTGCCGCGCTGCGCCAAATTGGTGATGACCTGAGCCGGCTTGAACCCGAAATGCTTGGTGAGGGATCGAATGCCGATGATGCTCGCCTGATGTGCAACCACCGTGTCGTAGTCCGAACGCTGGGCGCCGACGTCGGCGAAGAAACCTTCGATGAATCGCGGCGCGGCGCGGCGCGCCAGCCGGACGATCGCCGGGCCGTTCATGTTGAACATATTCATCTCGGGGCGCGTCGTCGGGTCGTTGGGATGATGATCGGTACCGGCGCCCACAAACTGAGCCAGGTCGGCGCCGCTGTTGAAGGTCTGGAAGGCTGCATGATTCAGGCAACTGGCTTCATTCTCAGCACTCGGACGAATCACGGCAGCCGCGGCCGCGTCGCCGAACAACAGCGCGCTCTCCGGTTCCTTGGGGTTGAGCGAGCGCGATGCCATCTCGCTGCTCACCAGCAGGGTCGCGCGACTGCGTCCGGTGGCGACCAACTGGCTCAACAGGTGCAGGCCGACCAGCCAGCTTAGACAGGTGGCGTCGATGTCGAAGCAGAAGCTGCGACCCTCGGGGCACTGCAGCGCGCGCTGAATGAACGCGGCGGTGCAGGGAATGAGCTGCTGGCGCGAGGTGGAGGCGGCAATGATGGTATCGAGCTGATCCGCTCTCGTGTCCGCCTGCTCGAGCGCGGCGTGGGCAGCGGCGCTCGCCATGCTGACGGTAGTGTCGCTGGCGCCAGCGTAGCGGCGTTCGATGACCCCGGTGCTGCGCTCGGCCCAGTCACCATCCACCCCGAGCTCGGTGGCGAGCTGGCGGGTGGTGACGCGGCGTGCGGGTAGATACGAGCCCAGGCCCGCCAGTCGGATTCGAAGCGGGGCCGCTGCTGTCATATGGTTTCCTCGGCTGGAAGGCGCCTGACTCGGCGCAGTTTCTTGGTGGTAAACCGTTGGGGTTCGCCCGCCTCAATCACCAGATCTGCGTCGGCTATTCCTTGCTCACGCAGCCCGGCCTCGATGGCCTTGCGCACGAGTGTCGCGACCGTGTTGAGCTCTGCCCCGGAAGCGAGGGCGAGCCGCACGCGCAGCTGCGAATCGCGTTCCTGGATCACCTCGTAGTCGCGCACCGCGCCACTGGCAAGCAACACCATGCGGCGGATCGTCGCCGGAAAGACCGAGAGCAGCGACCCGTCGCTTGCGGCGAACCGGCAGACGTCATCGAGCCGGCCCTCGATGCGCTCGATCGTGCGAAAGCCGCTACCGCAGGAGCAGGCCTCGGCTGGGCAGAGAGCGAGGATGTCGTTCAGGCGGTAGCGGATGATTGGTTGCACCTGCCGCCAGAGGTCGGTGATGATCGGTGTTACCCGCTGCGATTCCGCCGTCGCCTCAACCGACTCGGTCTGCACGACCACGAGGTCTTCCTGCAGATGTAGTCGTCCATTCTTGCAGCTGACGCCGATCAGGCCTTCCGTGCACTGATAGATCTGGTGTACTGCGCATGCGAAGCGCTCGCGCAGTTGCGTTTCGATTTGAGGCTCCAGGACTTCGGCCACTGAAATCAGGCGTTCCGGGCGGATGCGCAGTTCACCGGCGAGCTGGCGCTCGGAGAGTGCGTGCAAGTAGCTGGGCGGACCCGCCAGCAGGTCCGGAGGGTGCGAATTCAACCGCGTCACGGCTTCGTCGATGGGGGTGGCCAGGTTGAAGTGTTGGAAGCTCAGCCAGCCGCGCTGCAGGCGCTGGTAGAGATTGCTGCCCGACATCGAAAAGAGCGTGATTCGTACGCCGTGACGCCGGATGCGCGGCGCGACGCGCGCGACCACTGTCCCCGCCCAGCGCGCCTGTTCCTGTTCATCGATTAGAAACAGGCCGCGGTGGCCGGAGGTGCCCGATGACAGCCCCACCGTGAGGTCTCCCACGCGCGACCGGAAGTCGCGCGAACTCTCGGCCGCGAGGGCCGTCTCGAGCGCCGTTTCAAGCTTGACCTGGCGGGTGTTCAGGGTGGATAAGTTGGCCATCATGACGGCCTTGTCGATCGTCGGCAGCGTTCGCCAGCGCGTTGCGGGCTCGGCGCCGTAGAGTGCGGCGTAGAAGGGCGAGTGGCGCCGCGCGAAGCCTACGATCGATTGCGCACGACGATCCTGGTAGTCGGCGAGCGCCGCACCGTGCAGGCGACGGAAGTTGTGTCGGGCGAGCCAGAAGGAATGCGCCAGCGCGAACCCAGGGCTCATCGCCGCACCCATTGGTCGCGCACCTCGGGGCAATGGGTCGGGAATACGCGCAGCGCCGGGTTTGCCGCACTCAAAATCCGCAGCTTCTCGAGCGACGCGCGGGTCTGGCGGACGTCATCGACGATCAGCCGGGTCAGCCAGTGCGCGTCGCGCAGCTCGCGATATCCGCGTGATACCCAGCAGGCATCTGCCGACAGGAAGATCGGCCCGCCGACGGCCGCGACATGTGCGCCGATCTGGCCGCGGGCGTGTCCCGGCAGGGCGACGAGGCGAATCCAGCCATCCCCAAACAGGTCGTAGGTGCCGCCGAACGGTTCGAGGGGGCTCGCCAGGAATGAGTCGACGAGGGTCGTTCGGCTCGCGAAATCATCGGGCAGCAGGGCCGGCAGATAGGCCCGGAGCAACCCGCCGACACCGGGGCGCTCGCACACGTCCTCGTAGGCCTGGCGGGTAGCGATGAAGCGGGCCCGGGGAAAGTCGCGCAGGCCGGCGACGTGATCGGCGTGGAAATGGGAAATCACAATCCAGCGCACGTCGTCAGGCGTAATCCCGAAGCGCGCAATCTGTGTTGCTGCTGCCGACTCCACGGGGGCCGACATCGGTGTGATCCAACGGTAGATGCGATAGGGCATCGCCGCGGTTGCCTGGAGGATGCGCGGCGAGTAGCCGGCGTCAAACAGCCCCCAGCCGTGCAGCGGATGATGCATGAGGGCGACCATGCAGGGCACGTCGATCAGCCGGCGTCGCCCACCGCTCAGCAGATGGTGTTCCCACGAGCGGCAATGACCGGTGTCTAGCAAGTGAACCGGTATCAAGCGCCGGCTCCGGCGTCGGTGGCGCCCTGGAGCGCCGCCAGACTTGCTTCGAGTCCGCGCTCGAAGGGCATGATCGGCGTGTAGCCGAGGTCGCGACGGGCGGCGGCGATGTCGTAGGTCTGGTGGCGGCCCAGAATCGCGGCCGTGTAGCGCGTGAGCAATGGCTCGCCACCCGAAATACGCGCTGACAGCTCGAGCGTGCGGCCGATGCCGAGTGCCACCGCAATTGGAATTCGCCGCAGCTTCGTGTCCAGGCCGCAGTGGGCGAGAACGCGCCGAATCACCGGCCAGAGCTCGACGTGCTCGTCGTTGGTGATCGTGTAGGTGCCGCCAACCGCACGCGGCGCGTCGAGCGCCAGCGTGATGGCGTGCACGACATTTTCGACATAGGTGAGATCTACCAGGTTACGGCCATTGCCGATCTGGGGCAGCCGGCCGGCGCGTGCCGCGCGAACGAGGCGGGGCAGAAGGGCGACGTCACCTTCGCCGAAGATCGCCTTTGGGCGCAGGATCACTGCGTCGAGTTTTGCTGCGCGCACGCATTCCTCGGCGAGTCGCTTGGACCACGCATAGCTTGATGAATAGCGCCTCGGGTAGGGAACATCTTCGCGCGCGTTGACCTGATCGTTGCCGTCGAAAACAACCGCGGGCGACGAAATGTGAACCAGCCGGCGCACTCCCTGGCGCAGGCAGGCGGCGACGACATTGCCGGTACCCTCCACATTGGTGGAGAAGAACGCGCTGCGCTGTCCAAAAGGCGCTGACAGCGCACCGGTGTGGATTACTGCGGTTGCGTTCCGGCAGGCATCCGACACCAGTTTGCCATCACGCAAATCGCCGCGCACCACTGTGGCGCCGAGCGATTCGAGCAGGTCACAGCGGCTGGGATCGCGACCAACGGCGCGCACCGGCAGGCCGCGCGAGACGAGGTTGCGCACCATCGCCAGGCCAAGGAATCCGGTTCCACCGGTGACCACAATCATTGCCTTGCGCCTGATCCGGTTTGGCTAATGTCCTGGTCTTGCCGCAACAATCAAGGCGGTCAGAGGCAGGCAACGCTGCGCCGCTGGCGTTGTTCAGTTTGCACGCATTAGGACGAGTGTGCCACAGGGAGTATGGCAGCACCAAGATATCCAGGACCCCACCAGGTTCGGCGAGCGCGATGATTCAGGTGGCGCGTGCGCGCTCCAGCATCGGCCGCAGTGCCTGCCCGGTGTGACTCGCGGCGATGTCGCAGACTGCCTCCGGGCTGCCGCTGGCGATGATCAAACCGCCGCCGGCGCCGCCTTCCGGTCCGAGGTCGATGATCCAGTCGGCGGTCTTGACGACGTCGAGGTTGTGTTCGATCACGATCACGGTGTTGCCGTGCTCGCACAGCTTGTGGATGACCTCGAGGAACAGCGCGACATCGTGGAAATGCAGTCCGGTGGTCGGTTCGTCAAGGATGTAGAGCGTGCGCCCGGTGTCGCGCTTGGAAAGTTCCAGCGAGAGCTTCACGCGCTGGGCCTCGCCGCCGGAGAGCGTGGTGGCGCTCTGTCCCAGCCGCACGTAGCCCAGGCCGACGTCGAGCAGAGTGCGCAGTTTGCGCGTCACCAGCGGCACGTTGGCGAACACTTCGTTGGCCTGCTCGACGGTCAGTGCGAGCACCTCGGCGATGTTGTGGCCCTTGAACAGCACCTCGAGCGTTTCGCGGTTGAAGCGGCTGCCGTGACAGACGTCGCAAGGCACATACACGTCCGGCAGGAAGTGCATTTCGACCTTGATCAGGCCCTCTCCTTCGCAGGCCTCGCAGCGTCCGCCCTTGACGTTGAAGGAGAAGCGCCCCGCGCCATAGCCCCGTTCGCGCGCCCCCGGGGTTTGCGCGAACAGTTCGCGGATCGGCGTGAACACGCCCGTGTAGGTGGCGGGGTTCGAGCGCGGCGTCCGACCGATCGGTCCCTGGTCGACGCTGATCACCTTGTCGAAGTGCTCCAGCCCATCGATCCCGTTGTGCAACGCCGGCTCCTCCTTGGAGCCGTAGAGGTGGCGGGCTGCGGCTGCATGCAGGGTGTCGTTGACCAGGGTCGACTTGCCCGATCCCGAGACCCCGGTGACGCAGATCATCAGGCCCACCGGGAAGGCCGCGTCGATCCCGCGCAGGTTGTTGCCGCTGGCGCCGTGGATCCGCACCCAGGCGTCCCCGGGCTGCCGGCGCCTGGCCGGCACGGCGATCGACAGGGCGCCGCTCAGGTAGCGACCGGTGAGCGAATCGGGATTGGCCTCGATCTGGGCCGGCGTACCGTGGGCGACGACCTCGCCGCCGTGCTCGCCGGCGCCCGGGCCCATGTCGATCACCTCGTCAGCGGCCCTGATCGCCTCCTCGTCATGTTCGACCACCAGCACCGAGTTGCCGAGGTCGCGCAGGTGCTGCAGGGTCTCGATCAGGCGCGCGTTGTCGCGCTGGTGCAGGCCGATCGAGGGCTCGTCGAGCACGTACATCACGCCGGTGAGTCCGGAACCGATCTGGGATGCCAGGCGGATGCGCTGCGATTCCCCTCCGGAGAGCGTTTCCGCGGCCCGGTCAAGCGACAGATAGTCGAGTCCGACGTTGTTCAGGAACCGCAGCCGGTTGCATATTTCCTGGCTGATGCGCTCTCCCACCGCCTGACGGGTCCCTTCGAGTTCGAGCGTTTCGAACCAGATCAGGGCGTCGCGCAGGGTCAGGGCCGAAATCTCCCAGATCGGCCGGTCGGCGCCGCGCGGTCCGACCCGCACGAACCGGGCGTCGACGCGCAGTCGCGTCCCTTCGCAGGCGGGGCAGGCGCGGGTGTTCTGGAAGCGCGACAGTTCCTCGCGCACGTTTGCCGATTCGGTCTCGCGGTAGCGCCGCTCGAGGTTGGGCAGCACCCCCTCGAAGCTGTGCTCGCGCACCACCGCGCCGTCACGCGCATCGGGATACGAGAACGGCACCTGCTGCGCCCCCGATCCGTAGAGGATCAGGTTCTGGACATCTTCCGGCAGCTCTTCGAACGGCGCCTCCAAATCGAAGCCGTAGAAGTCGGCCAGGTTGCGCAGCATCTCGTTGTAAAAGGCGTTGCGCCGGTCCCAGCCCTTGATCGCGCCAGAGGGCAGGCTCAGGTTGGGAAACTGCACCACCCGGCGCGGGTCGAAGAACTGCACGATGCCCAGTCCGCCGCACTGCGGGCAGGCGCCGATCGGGTTGTTGAACGAGAACAGCCGCGGCTCGAGTTCCGGCAACGCGTGGCTGCAGACCGGGCAGGCGAAGCGGCTCGAAAACAATTGCTCGGCGCCCCCGTCCATCGGCGCGATGATTACCCGGCCCTCGGCAAGCCGCAGTGCCGTCTCCAATGATTCCGCGACGCGCTGGCGAATCTGCGGCGCGACCTTGATCCGGTCGATCACCACATCGATGGTGTGCTTCTGGTTGCGGGGCAGTTCCGGGTTGGGTTCGCTCAATTCGACGATCCGCGGGGCGGTCCCGCCCGCGTCGCTGCTGATCCGCACCCTCACGAAGCCCTGGGCGCGGAGGTCGTCGAACAGTTCCGCGTGCTCGCCGCGCCGTCCCGCCACCACCGGCGCGAGGATCAGCAGGCGGGTCCCAGGCGGCATCGCCAGTACGGTGTCGACCATCTGCGAGATCGTCTGCGCCTCGAGCGCGTTCTCGGGGTGCTCCGGGCAGTAGGGGGTGCCGGCGCGAGCATAGAGCAGGCGCAGGTAATCGTGAATTTCGGTGACCGTGCCCACGGTCGAGCGCGGGTTGTGGCTCGAGGCCTTCTGCTCGATCGCGATGGCCGGCGACAAGCCTTCGATCAGGTCGACGTCGGGCTTCTCCATGAGCTGCAGGAACTGGCGCGCATAGGTCGAAAGCGATTCGACATAGCGCCGCTGGCCCTCGGCATACAGGGTGTCGAAGGCGAGCGAGGACTTGCCCGAACCGGAAATGCCGGTGATCACCACCAGCCGGTTGCGGCCGATCTCGAGATTGATGTTGCGCAGGTTGTGGGTACGCGCGCCGCGGATGCGAATTAATTCCATTGCGCCCTTGGTCCTTCTCGGCGCCCCGCGTGGGGAGCCCGGTCGACAGCTGGCTCAACGCAGCCCGGGAAATTCGGGCTGCGCGAGGGCAATCGATTACTATACCTGCCAGCCCTAGCCAGCGCACGTCCCTACCCAGCAGGATCAGCCAATGTCCGCCTCAGACCAGTCGATGACCAGACTCGAACTGCGTTCCAGCATTTCGCTGTCGTCGATCTTCGCTCTGCGCATGCTCGGGCTGTTCCTGATCCTGCCGGTGTTCGCCGAGCACGCCCGCCACCTTCCCGGCGGCACCAACGCGATGCTAATCGGCCTGGTGCTGGGCATCTACGGGTTGACCCAGGGAGTCCTGCAGATTCCGGCCGGCATGGCTTCGGACCGTTTCGGGCGCAAGCCGGTGATCGTGGTCGGACTGGTGATCTTCGCGATCGGCAGTTTCGTCGCGGCCAGCGCCAGCGACATCTGGATCACCGTGCTTGGCCGCGCGCTCCAGGGAGCGGGTGCGATTTCGGCCGCGGTGACCGCGCTGGTCGCCGACAGCACCAGGGAGTCGCAGCGCACCAAGTCGATGGCGATGATCGGCGGCTCGATCGCGCTGATGTTCGCCGTCTCGCTGGTGGCCGCTCCGGTGCTCTACGGCCTGATTGGCATGGGCGGCCTGTTTGCGGCGACCGGGATTCTCGCCCTGGTGGCGATCTGGGTGACGCTGCGGATCGTTCCCGACGCCCCCCCGCCGCTCGAGCATGCTCCCGGCCTCCGGGCGCTGCGCAGCGTCATGCGCAACCCCGACCTGCTGCGGCTCAACGGCGGCATCTTCTGCCTGCACATGGTGCAAATGGCGATGTTTATCGCGGTGCCGCGGGCCCTGGTGGAGCGCAGCGGCCTGCCGTTGCCCGAGCACTGGAAGATCTACCTGCCGGTGGTGGTCGTGTCGCTCGCCCTGATGGGAGCCGCGCTGCGCCGCGAGCGCAGCGGCGGGCCGCGGGTGCTTTTCCTGGGCGCGATCGCTCTGGTGCTGGCCGTCCAGCTGGCGTTCGCCACTCACCCGGGTGGCCTAGTCGTTACTGCGGTCTTGCTGACCTTGTTCTTTACGGGTTTCAATATCCTCGAAGCGAGCCTGCCGTCACTGATCTCCAAGCTGGCGCCCGGCAATGCCAAGGGTGCGGCGATGGGGGTCTACAACACAACCCAGTCGCTGGGACTGTTTGCTGGCGGCGCGCTGGGCGGATGGGCGATGTCGCGCTACGGCGACTCTGCCGTATGGGTGGTCAATTCGCTCGCGCTGATCGGCTGGCTGGTTTTGGCTGCCGGCCAGCGGCGCTGGCAGGGCGTCGAACAGGAACTGCCTGCCGCTCCCGGCCAGTAGGGCCAGGAACGGCAGGGACCGACAATCGAATCGTAAGGAGAGACTTTCATGGCATCGGTAAACAAGGTTATTGTGGTCGGCAATCTTGGCCGTGATCCGGAAACCCGTTTCATGCCCAGCGGCGGCGCGGTCTGCAACGTCTCCATCGCCACTTCGCGCAACTGGAAGGACAAATCCAGCGGTGAGCGCAAGGAGGAGACCGAATGGCACCGGGTGGTGTTCTTCGATCGGCTCGCCGAGATCGCCGGCGAATACCTGAAGAAGGGCAGTTCGGTCTACATCGAAGGGCGCCTGCAGACCCGCAAGTACACCGACAAGGACGGCGTCGAGAAGTACTCGACCGAGATCATCGCGCAGGAAATGCAGATGCTCGGCGGTCGCGGCGGCGACGACGCCGACCGGGGGGCGGCGCAGGAACGCAGCTCCGGCGGCTCGGCGCGCGGCCAGTCCTCGGCTCCGGCGGCTGCGCCCAAGCGCACGTCGACCGATTTCGACAAACTCGACGACGACATTCCCTTCTAGGACGCCCAGGGCGCCAGCAGACGCCCTGGCAGCCATAGTTTCGTCTGGCTGATCGGTCCCTGACGATTAACCGGCCCGGTTGGGCAGCCCCCAAAAAGGCTGCTCAAACGGGCCATTTGCGCTTATAATTCAAGGTTTTCCATCACTTTTGCGTGGACTCCACGGAACGAATTATGCCGATCTATGTCTACCGTTGCGATGATTGCGGTCACGATCACGAAGCGCTGCAAAAAATGTCTGATCCGGTGCTGCGCACCTGCCCGCATTGCGGCCATGACGCGCTCGCCAAGCAGGTCAGCGCCGCTGCTTTCCAACTGAAGGGCAACGGCTGGTACGCGACCGATTTCCGCGGCTCGGGCAAGCCAGCCGAGGCCTCCAAGCCAGCCGAGGCAGGTGCCGCGGCGCCGCAGTGCGCAAGCTGTCCGGCCGCCGCCGCCAGTTCGGACTGATCGCTTGGACGTGAACCCCTTCGACGCGGAGGCCAGCATGAACAAGGAACGCCCCAAGTTGCGCGCCTATTTCGTCACCGGACTGTTGATCTGGGTGCCGCTGGCGATCACCTTCTGGGTGCTGAGCCTGATCGTCGGGATGATGGACCAGAGCCTGGCCTGGCTTCCCGGCCGCTGGCAGTCGGAGGTGCTGTTCGGATTGCGGGTGCCGGGCCTGGGGGTCTTGCTGACACTGGGCGTGATCTTCGCGACCGGGTTCCTCGCCACCAATTTCGTCGGCGCCCGACTGTTGCTGGTATGGGAAGGGTTGCTGCAACGCATCCCGGTCGTGCGCACCATCTATTCGAGCGTCAAGCAGGTCAGCGACACCCTGCTCTCGTCAAGTGGCCAGGCATTCCGCAAGGCCGTGCTGGTGCAGTATCCGCGCACCGGTGCCTGGACCATCGCCTTCCAGACCGGCACCCCGGTGCCGGAAGTGCTGGCGAAGGTCTCGCCGCACATGATTTCCGTCTACGTCCCGACGACGCCTAACCCGACCCCGGGTTTCTTCCTGATGCTGCCGCGCGCCGACGTCATCGAGTTGTCGATGAGCGTCGATGAAGCACTCAAGTACGTCATCTCCATGGGCGTGGTCGGACCCGGCGCAGCAGCTGGCGGCAACGGCGGGACAAAGATTCAAATCGAGGACTGATTGCAGGCCAGCGCCGGGCCAGGGGCCCGCGGCGCGAGCGCTGCCACAACGGAGAAATTACCATCATGCGCACTTGTTACACCGGGCTGCTTTCGGCCGAGCACCTCGATCAGAGCGTCAACCTGTTCGGCTGGGTGCAGCGCAGGCGCGACCACGGCGGAGTGATCTTCATCGACCTGCGCGATCGCGAGGGGTTGGCGCAGATCGTCTGTGATCCCGACCGCGAGCAGACCTTTGCCGTCGCCGAGAAGATTCGCAACGAGTTCTGCGTGCGGGTGCGCGGCCGGGTGCGCCGTCGTCCGGAGGGCACCGTGAACCCCAACCTGAGAAGCGGCGAGGTCGAGGTGCTCTGCGAAGAGCTCGAGATTCTCAATCCCTCGGTCACGCCGCCGTTCCAGCTCGACGATGACAATCTTTCCGAAACCACCCGCCTGACCCACCGGGTGCTCGACCTGCGCCGGCCGCAGATGCAGCGCAACCTGATGCTGCGCTATCGGGTAACGATGGCGGTGCGGCGTTATCTCGACGCCCTGGGTTTTGTCGACATCGAGACCCCGATGCTCACCAAGTCGACGCCCGAGGGGGCACGCGACTACCTGGTCCCATCGCGGGTCAACGCCGGCCAGTTCTTCGCGCTGCCGCAGTCCCCGCAGCTCTTCAAGCAGCTGTTGATGGTGGCTGGTTTCGATCGCTACTATCAGATCACCAAGTGTTTCCGCGACGAGGACCTGCGCTCCGATCGCCAGCCCGAGTTCACGCAGATCGACTGCGAGACCTCCTTCCTGGGCGAAGTCGAGATCCGCGCGATCTTCGAGGACCTGATCCGCAGCGTCTTCGCCAGCGTGCAGCAGGTCGAACTGCCGGCCGAGTTTCCGTCGATGACCTACGGCGAGGCGATGCACCGGTTCGGTTCCGACAAGCCCGACCTGCGCGTCAATCTCGAGTTCACCGAACTCACCGACGTAATGCGTGACGTGGATTTCAAGGTCTTTGCCGCCGCGGCCAATCTCGCCGACGGTCGGGTGGTGGGGTTGCGCGTCCCGGGCGGCGCGCAACTGACCCGCAGCGAGATCGACGGCTACGGCGAGTTCGTGGCGATCTACGGCGCGCGCGGGTTGGCCTACATCAAGGTCAACGAGGTGGCCAAGGGCCGCGAGGGATTGCAGTCACCGATCGTCAAGAACCTCCACGACGCCGCCCTCTCGGCAATCATCGAGCGCACCGGGGCCTGCGATGGCGACCTGATCTTCTTTGGCGCCGACCGCAGCAAGGTCGTCAACGATGCCATCGGCGCACTCCGCGGCCGGATCGGGACCTCGGAGTTCGGGCGTGCCCACGGGTTGTTCGAGGCCGGCTGGAAGCCACTCTGGGTTACTGACTTCCCGATGTTCGAATTCAGCGAGGAAGACCAGCGCTGGGTGGCTTGCCACCATCCGTTCACCGCGCCCAAGGAAGGCCACGACGATCTTCTGACGACCGATCCGGGCAAGTGTCTCGCCAAGGCGTATGACATGGTGCTCAACGGCTGGGAAATAGGCGGCGGATCGGTTCGTATCCATCGCGAGGAAGTGCAGAGCAAGGTCTTTCGCGCGCTGGCGATCAGCGTCGAGGATGCCCGCGCGAAGTTCGGCTTCCTGCTCGATGCGCTGCAGTACGGCGCGCCGCCCCATGGCGGCATCGCCTTCGGTCTCGATCGGATTGTTACCATGATGGCGGGCGCGGAGTCGATCCGCGACGTGATTGCGTTCCCGAAGACTCAGCGCGCCCAATGCCTGCTGACCCAGGCGCCATCGGCGGTGGACGAGCGCCAGCTGCGCGAGTTGCACATCCGGTTGCGCAACCCGGAAGCTCGCATCGAGTGAGGCCGGCCGACGCCCGGCGCCAAGCGCGCCGGGTGCAGGAGTTGGAGTGATGGCTGAGAGCACGCTAGAGCAGGGGCCCCGGTACAAGATTCCGGAGTCGGTGCTGGTCGTTATCCATACCGCCGACCTCCAGGTGTTGCTGCTTGAACGCTCCGATCATCCGGGCTTCTGGCAGTCGGTCACGGGCAGCCGCGAGGGCGCCGACGAACCGCTGGTGCAGACCTGCCGGCGCGAGGTGGCAGAGGAAACCGGTATCGCGCCCGGAGAAGGCCAGCTGATCGACTGGCATCTCGAGAACCACTACGAGATCTTTCCCCATTGGCGTGCCCGCTACGGGCCCGGCGTGACCCGCAACGCCGAGCATGTCTTCGGCCTGTTGCTGCCGGCGCCGGTGGCGGTCCGGGTCGCGGACCGCGAGCATCTGCGCGCCCAGTGGCTGCACTGGCGTGAGGCCGCCGAGCTCTGCTTCTCATGGAGCAACGTCGAGGCGATCAGGCAATTGCCGGCGCGCGCGGCAACCGGGTGCGGCGCCGCAGTGAGTTCGCGATGAAATCTCCCAACACGCTGCGGGTCGCGACCTACAACATCCACAAGGGGGTGCTGCGGGACTTCCTCGGCATGCGCCGGGTGTCGACGATCAACGAATTGCGCACCCGCATCCACGAGCTCGACGCCGATCTGATCCTCCTCCAGGAGGTGCAGGGCCACAACGAACGTAACTTGCGCACGATGGACGGATGGCCCGCGGAACCGCAGGACCTCTTCCTGGCGCGCTCGCCGTCGCTCAAGCGCATCTTTGAATCGGCTTACGGCAGCAACGCCCACTACTTGCACGGCCACCACGGCAACGCGCTGCTGTCGCGCTTCCCGATCGTGCGCCATGAGAATCGCGACGTCTCCGACCATGCGCTCGAGAAGCGCGGCGTGTTGCATTGCGTGCTCGCGATCAGCAACGTCGAAGTGCATTGCTTCGTCGTGCACTTTGGCTTGCTGGCGCGCAGTCGCATGCGCCAGACCGATGCGCTGATCGACTGGATCAAGCGCGCCGTTCCCCCCGACGCGCCGCTGATCATCGGCGGCGATTTCAATGACTGGCGCAATCGGCTCTCGACCCTGCTGTGCAGTGAGCTCGACGTGCTCGAGGTGTTCGACACCCGCAATCCCCGTTTCCATGCCGCACGGCGCGCGATCTATTTCGTCCGGGACCGGCTCGAGGGGTTAGGCGTCAGTCTGGCCGAAGAACCGGCGTGGCTGGCGCGTCGGGTGCGCTCGGCGCGCACCTATCCGGCGGCGGCGCCCTGGCTGCGCATGGACCGGATCTACCAGCGCGGTTTCAGCGTGCGCGATGCCCAGGTGCTGCGGGGACCGGAGTGGGCGCGGCTCTCGGACCACAGCCCGCTGATCGCTGAACTGGTGGTGCAGCCGTCGCGCTCGCCCAGTGCGCCGGCATATTCGCGACGGCCACCGCAGCGCCCCCGGGCCGGCGCCGGCAAGAAGCGGGCGTGAACCGATGAGCGCAGGCCCGACCCTCGTCGCCACGCCGTGGTTCGAGAGCCTCAGGCCGGCTATGCGGGGCGGCAACGAAGTCGTGCTGCTCGAGTGTGGCTCCCAGTATTTTCCGGCGCTGGCCAGCGCGATCGATGCCGCGCAGGCGAGCATCTTTATCGAAACCTACATCTTTGCCGACGATGACAGCGGCCGCGAGATCGCCGCGCGGCTGGCCGCGGCGGCCGCGCGCGGGGTTGAGGTGCACCTGGTCATCGACGGCTTCGGCACGCCCGGATTGGTCGGCGAGGTGGCGCGTCTGCTCGATTCCGCCGATATCGCCGTCGAGACCTTCCGGACTGAGCGGCGCCGCTTTGCTCCCGATCGGCAGCGGCTGCGGCGCATGCACCGCAAGATCGCAGTGATCGACGGAGGTACGGTGTTTGTCGGCGGGATCAACCTGCTCGACGACTATAACGATCCCAATCACGGTCGCCAGGAGCATCCGCGGCTCGACTTCGCGGTGCGCGTGCGCGGTCCGCTGGCCGCCGCCGCGCATCTTGCGATGCAGCGCCTGTGGTGGGAAACGGTGGTCGTCAACCGCTCGCTGCGCCGGCCGCGGAGCAGCGGTCAGCGCCAGCCGATGGCGCTGCAACTCCCCAATACCGTGACCAGCGACGTGACGCACTACGGCGAAACCCGGGCGATGCTGGTGTTGCGCGACAACCTGCGCTTTCGGCGCACCATCGAGCGCTGGTACTTGCGTTCGATTGCCCGTGCCCACCGGGAAGTCCTGATTGCCAGCGCCTATTTCTTTCCGGGGGTGCGGATGCGCCGTGCCCTCGTGCTGGCTGCCGGGCGCGGCGTGCGGGTGCGACTGCTGCTGCAGGGCCGGGTCGAATACCGCCTGCAACACTATGCTTCCCAGGCGCTCTACGACGAGTTGCTGCGCGCCGGCGTCGAGATCGTCGAGTACCGCAAGAGTTTCCTGCACGCCAAGGCGGCCGTGATCGACGACACCGCCGCGGTCGGCTCGTCCAATATCGACCCTTTCTCGTTGCTGCTGGCCCGCGAGGCCATCGTGGTCGTCGGCGATCGGGTGTTCGCGGCCGAGTTGCGCGCGCGCCTGGATGCCGCCATCGCTGACGGCGGCGAGGCGATCGAATTGAAACGCCACCTGCGGCGTCCATGGCCGATGCGCATCGTCAACTGGTTTGCATTTGCGATCCTGCGACTGGGCGTGGCGCTTAGCGGCGTGCCGGGGCGCTACTGAATGACGGCGCCGCAGCTGCTGGGAGTAGGGTTTCACGACCGGCCGTCGCCGCGGCGGCCGATCTGGGCGGCGCGCGCACTGGCGCGGGCTGACCGGGTCGATGTCGCGGGCTTCGAGGCCAGCATCGGGATGGCGCAGTTTGACCGGTTGTTGTCCGGCTCCGGGCGCTGGGTCGGGGCCTTCGATTTCCCGCTGGGGATGGCTCGTGAACTGGTGGCAGCGCGCGCCTGGCCGCAGCGCTGGGATCGGCTGGTCAGCGAGATCGAGCTCCTCGGTCGCGCGGAGTTGACTGTCCAGTTGCGGGATTTCTGTGCCCTGCGCCCCCGCGCAAAGCGTTTGGTGTTGCGCGCCACCGAGCGCCTTGCCGGGGCGGAGCCGGCAATGGGACGGCGCGGGACGCGCCATGCCCTGCGCTTCCAGGCCGGGGCCCCGCGGTTGCTGGCTGCCAGGGTCACCATCCCCGGCATTCGCAACGGCGCTGGGCCGGGCATTGCCCTCGAGGGCAATCCCGCGCTGGTGGCTGCGACCATCACCCGGGGGGTGTGGCGCAGCGGTGTGCGCAGTGGCCGCGGTGACGTGCGCGAACTGGAGCGCGAGCGGCTGGTCGACGCGCTCGAGCGCGGCCACCCGGCGCTGGGAGTGCGCTTGCGAATCGCCAGCGCCGACCGTGCCGCGGTAATTGCCGATGACGGTGGCGCTCGCCTGGCGGCCCTGTTGTGCCTGGCGCAGGCGGCGTGGTCCGAGCGCCAGCCCCGTTGGGGCCTGCCGGCTAGAGTCGACCCGCTCGAGGGCTGGATCGTCGGCGCGGATTTGCCGCTGGTACCGGCAGCGCCATAGAATCGTAAGGCATACTTGAAGGCAAAGCTGCAGCAACAACCGGCGCCCCCGCGGGGGGGTCACCCCGCCTTGTTGGAGATGCATTCATGGTTCTTCCCGCGCAGAAAGAATTGAGCGCCGAGGCACTCAACCTCGACCCCTATTGGATGCCGTTCACGGCCAACCGGTATTTCAAGCGCAATCCCAGGATCATCGTCTCCGGGCGCGGCGCCTACTACCGCAGCGCTGAAGGCGCCGAACTGTTCGACTGCCTGGGCAAGGCCATCAGGGCAGCGTTCCGCTGACAGGGAGCAAACCATGAGTCTCTACGAAGTAACCCACTACATCGCCGGCCAGCGTGTTCCGACCAAGTCAGGACTGCACAGCGACATCTACAACCCCGCCACCGGCGAAGTCGCCGGCCGCCTTCACCTCGCCGATCTGGCCGAGGTCAACGCCGCCGTCGCGGCCGCCGCAGCGGCGTTCCCGGCCTGGTCACAGCAGCCCCCGCTGCTGCGGGCGCGGGTGATGTTCCGTTACCTGGCCCTGCTCCAGGAACATCGCGCTGAACTTGCCGAGCACCTGGTGCGCGAGCACGGCAAGGTCTACCCCGATGCGCTGGGCGAAGTGGCCCGCGGCATCGATGTGGTCGAGTTTGCAACCGGCATTCCGCAGCTGCTCAAGGGCGAGTACACCGAACAGGTGTCGCGCGGCATGGACGCCTGGTCGATGCGCCAGCCGCTCGGGGTCTGCGCCGGCATCACCCCGTTCAATTTCCCGGCGATGGTGCCGATGTGGATGTACCCGATCGCGCTGGCCTGCGGCAACACCTTCGTGCTCAAACCCTCGGAGCGCGATCCGTCGGCGAGCCTGCTGATGGCCGAGCTCCTGCAGGAGGCGGGCCTGCCTGACGGGGTGTTCAACGTCCTGCAGGGCGACAAGGTCGCGGTCGACGGGCTGCTCGAGCACCCCGACGTCGCGGCGGTGAGCTTCGTCGGCTCGACCCCGGTGGCCCAGCACATCTACGCCACCGGCAGCGCCCACGGCAAGCGGGTGCAGGCGCTGGGCGGCGCCAAGAACCACATGGTGGTGATGCCCGACGCCAACATGGACCAGGTCGTCGACGCGCTGATCGGTGCCGGCTACGGTTCTGCCGGCGAGCGCTGCATGGCGATCTCGGTGGCGGTGGCGGTGGGCTCGGTCGCCGACCCCCTGGTCGAACGGCTCGCGGCGCGTGCCGCTGCGCTGCGCATCGGCGAGGGTCACGAGGACGGCGTCGAGATGGGACCGATCGTCACCCGGGTCGCGCGTGATCGCATCGAGACGCTGATCGGCGTCGGGGTCAAGGAAGGCGCGACGCTGGTGGTCGACGGCCGCAACTGCAAGGTGCCGGGCTACGACAACGGCTTTTTCACGGGCGGCACCTTGTTCGACCATGTGACCCCGGAGATGACCATCTACCGCGAGGAGATTTTCGGGCCGGTTCTGTGCGTGGTGCGGGTGCCCGACCTGGCCGCCGCGGTCGGGCTCATCAACGCCAACCAGTACGGCAACGGTGTCGCGGTGTTCACCAGCGACGGCGGGGTGGCGCGCGAGTTCGTGCGCAACATCCAGGTCGGCATGGTCGGCGTCAACGTGCCGATCCCGGTGCCGATGGCGTTCAACAGCTTCGGCGGCTGGAAACGCAGCCTGTTCGGCGACCACCATGCCTACGGCCCCGAGGGCGTGCGTTTCTACACCCGTCACAAGGCGGTGATGCAGCGCTGGCCGGACAGCATCGCCAAGGGTGCCGAGTTCAGCTTCCCGCAAACCCGCTGAATCGGCGACCGGCGCCTCCCCGGGAAGGCGCCGGCCGGACAAACTGCAGCCCGGTCCGCGGCGGGATGGTTCCCGCCCGGTTCAGTCGCGGCGCAGTTTGGAGAGCCAGTGTTCCATCAGTTTGCCCGCCGCCTCGCGTCCGCCGAGACCGAATGAGAGCGCCACCGCAACCGCTATCGATCCGAGCGTCAGGCCGAAGGCGAGGTCGACGATGGTGTCGGCGATACCCATCGCCCGCAGCCCCATCGCTACCACCAGGCCGATGATCACTACCCTGACCAGGCCGGAGAGCCAGTTCGAGCCGCTGCGATCGCCCTTGCTGACCGCCTCCGAGACCAGATTGGCCAGCCAGAAGCCGATCAGCAAGACCACGGCCCCAAGCAGCACGTCGGCGCCGAAGCCGATGAAGTTGGAGACCAGGTCGCGGACCTGCCCGAATTCCAGCCGATTGGCCGATTCGACGACCGCGAACAGCATCGCGAAGAACATCACCAATCGACCGACCACCTCGGAGAGCTTGAGCTCGCCGAAGACCTGTTGCACGCTGAACTTTCCGGGCAGCGCGTCGATGCCGATTCCCGCCAGCAGCGTGGTGATGAGCGCCGCCACGAAGCGTGCGACGTAGAACGTGATCGCCAGGATCAGGGCGGCCGCGAGCACGTGCGGCAGTGCCTCGACCAGGTCGTTGAGCAGGTTCGTGGCCGGGCCGGAGATCGCTTCGATGCGCAGCGCATCGAGTGCCGAGATCAAGGCCGGCACGAAGATCAGCAGGAACACGATGGTTCCGGACACCTTGGGCAGGTTCATCTGCTCGCTGATGCCCAGGCGCTGGGCCACCGACTGGGCCCGGGTGGCCTCCATCAGGTTGACTACGATGCCGCGCGCGATTCGCGCCACCAGCAGCCCGACCACCCCGATCACCACTGCCGCGATCACGTTGGGCAGGAAGGCCAGCAGCGCTGCCACCAGGTCTTCGACCGGCTCGAGCAAGCCGTGCAGGTTGAGCGCCGCCAGCACCAGAGGCAGGAACAGCAGCATGATCACCCAGTAGGCAACCTGGCCGATGCTGGCGCCGATCGGCGCCGTGCCGGCGGCAGCGCTGAGGCGCTCGTCGAGGGTGGTCAGCGCCAGGATTCGGACCAGTGCGGTGCGCACCAGCACTGCCAGTATCCAACCCACCGCCGCCAGTGCGAACCCGGCCGCCAGTCGGGGCAGGAAGCCGAGCACTTCATTGATCAGGTTGGCGAATGGCGCGGAGACCACCTGCAGGTCGAGGCTGTTGAATCCTGCCACCAGCGCGATCAGCAGGATGAACCAGAAGACCACCCGCGATATGCCCAGTGCCAGGCCGACCCGTTGGCCGAGCAGCGACTCGCCGCGCTGGTCGATCCCGACTGCGTCAAGCAATCGGCGAGTGGCAGCGGCGCCAATCAGCGCTACCACCCAGCCGGCAAGCAGGAGCAACACCGCGCCCATGATCGCCGGCACTTCGACGCCCAGCGAACTGCGCAGGGCGGAGAAGAATTCGGATCCTTCCATGATGTTTTCTCCGGTAGCTGATGGCGCCGTTGTGGCGCAGTCCAGCACCTAATGTAGTTCCCGTATCGTGAAAATGCCAGCGGCCTGGTTGCCGGTACTGGCACCGCCGTTGGTCGAAAACCCCATGCCCAGGTTGGAAAATAGCTTGACAACAGCGCCAACAAATAGAATAGTACGACCGTTCGCAAAAATACAGCTCAATAGGGGTGGTTGTCACAGTGCGCAAAGGTGAACAGACACGGGCCGCGATTCTCGAAGCGGCGCTTGAACTAGCAGCCCGCCAGGGCCTGGAGGGACTGACCATCGGTACCCTGGCCGAGCGCATGCAGATGTCCAAGAGCGGGGTGTTCGCGCATTTTGGCTCGCGTGAGGACCTCCAGATTGCGGTGCTCAAGGAATACGAGCGCCGCTTCGTCGACGAAGTGCTCGTTCCCAGCCTGCGCGAGCGCCGCGGGCTCGCCCGGCTCGAGGCGATCTTCGCGCGCTGGCTGGAACTGACCACCATCGAGGCCGCCCGCGGTTGTCTCTGGATATCCGGCGCTGCCGAGTATGACGACCGCCCCGGGGCGGTGCGTGATGAACTGGTCGCCATGGTCCGCTCCTGGCACCGCGAACTCGCGCGCGCCCTGCAACAGGGGGTCGATTCCGGCGAACTGCAGCCCGGAACCGATATTTCGGAGATGATCTTCGACCTCTACGGAATCATCCTGGTGCTGCACCACGATGCCCGCCTGTTGGGCAACGAGCGCGCCCCTGAGCGCGCCCGGCACGCCCTCGAACGCATCATCGCCGCGCGCCGTGCCGTGGCACAGGCCGCCTGAGAGCTTTTTGAACAAAACGCACGAACGTTCGCTTTTTCCCATCATTAACTCATAACACCAGTACTTGAAGGAGCCCCTCATGCCGCAATTCATTCCGCCTCTGCGTGACATCCAGTTCGTCCAGCACGAACTGCTCGGTGTCGAACCCAAGCTGAACTCGCTGGCCCGCCACGCCGACGTCAGCCGTGACCTCATCGACCAGGTGGTCGAGGAGGCGGGCAAGTTCTGCTCCGAAGTCCTGGCGCCGACCAACCTGAACGGCGACCACGAAGGCTGCCGCTACGTCGGCGATGGCGTCGTGACCACGCCGGCCGGTTTCAAAGAGGCCTACGAGCAGTTCTGCGAAGCTGGCTGGCCGGCGCTGTCGTGCGACGAGAAATATGGTGGCCAGGGCCTGCCGCACGTTCTCCAGACCGCGGTCCAGGAAATGCTCAACTCCGCCAACCTGGCCTGGACGATGTACCCCGGGCTTACCCACGGCGCTTACGCCTGCCTGGTCAACTACGGCGCGCCCGAACTGCAGGCCCTCTACCTGCCGCGCCTGGTCTCGGGCGAGTGGACCGGCACCATGTGCCTGACCGAGCCGCACAGCGGGACAGACCTCGGACTGTTGCGCAGCCGCGCCGAGCCCAGTGCCGACGGCAGCTATCGCATCAGCGGCACCAAGATCTTCATCTCGGCCGGCGAACACGATATGGCCGAGAACATTGTCCAGCTGGTGCTGGCGCGCCTGCCCGATGCGCCCGAGGGCGTGCGCGGCATCTCGCTGTTCGTGGTGCCCAAGTTCATCCCCAACGCCGATGGCACGCTGGGCGAGCGCAACGGCTACCAGTGCGCCCGGATCGAGGAGAAGATGGGCATTCACGGCAACTCGACCTGCGTGCTCGACTTCGAGGGCGCCAGCGGCTGGCTGGTGGGCGAGCCCAACAAGGGTCTCAATGCGATGTTCCTGATGATGAACGCCGCCCGGCTCGGCGTCGGGCTGCAGGGCCTGGGGCTGATGGAGATCGCCTACCAGGCGTCGGTCACCTATGCCCGCGAGCGGCTCCAGGGCCGCGCGCTGACCGGCCCCAAGAACCCGGAGCAGAGCGCCGACCCGATCATCGTCCACCCTGACATCAGGCGGATGCTGCTTACCCAGCGCGCCTATCTCGAGGGTTCGCGCGCCTTCCTGCACTGGGTCGCGCTGCTGATCGACGAGGAGGAGCACACCGACGACGATGAGGTCCGCGCGCAGTGCGAGGACCTGACGGCGTTGCTCACCCCGGTGGCCAAGGCGTTTGTCACCGACAACGCGTTCATGGGCGCCAACCTGGCGCTGCAGATCTACGGCGGATCGGGCTACATCCAGGAGACCGGGGTCGAGCAGTACGTGCGCGACGCCCGCATCGCGATGATCTACGAGGGCACCAACGGCATCCAGGCGCTGGACCTGATCGGCCGCAAGGTTCTGATGGATCAGGGCGCCAAGCTGCGCCGCTTTGGCGCGCTGGTCACCAAGCTGGTCGAGGAAGAGGGCACCAACGACGAAATGGCCGAATTCATCAACCCGCTGGCCGAACTCGGCGGCAAGGTCGAAAAATTGACCATGGAAATCGGCATGAAAGCGCTCCAGAATCCGGATGAGGCCGGGGCCGCATCGGTTGACTACCTGCGGGTGATAGGGCACTTTGTAATGTCGTACTTCTGGGCCAGGATGGCGCGGGTCGCGCTCGACAAGCAGGACTCGGGCGATCCCTTCTACACCGCCAAGCTGGCCACGGCACGCTTCTATTTTGCGCGGCTCTACCCGGAAACCGCCGGACTGATCCGCACCACCCGCGCCGGCGCCAAGACGCTGATGGATCTCGACGCAGACCTTTTCTGATGGAGCAAGACATGCCTCAATTGCCAGCCCGCAACACCGCTTTCCGGCTCCCGGGCGCGTTGGCTCTGGCGCTAGCACTGGCGCTGGCGGTCTCGGCCGCCGCGCACGCGCTCAAGGATCAGCCGGTGCTGGGCATGGAGATCCTCAAGGGCTTGCATAAGGGCGACGATGGCTGGGACGGCGGGACCATTCTGGACCCCAACAACGGCAAGACCTACCGCAGCCAGCTGCGGGTGGTCGATGGCGGCAATAAGATCGAAGTGCGCGGCTATATCGGGATCCCGCTCCTGGGGCGCAGCCAGAGCTGGCTGCGCGAACAATAGAACAGCGGGTCGCAACGACAACGGAGGACTGAAGTGTCCAAATTCATAGTCAGGAAAGTAGCGGTGCTCGGCGCCGGCGTGATGGGCGCGCAGATTGCGGCGCACCTGGTCAACGCGAAAGTCGACGTGATGCTCTATGACCTGCCCGCCAAGGGCGATGGACCCAAGAGCGGGATCGCGATCAAGGCGATCGAGGGGCTGCGCAAGCTGAGTCCGGCACCGCTGGGGCATCCGGACCTCGCTGCCTGGATCAAGCCGGCGAACTACGACGATGATCTCGAGGCCTTGCGGGGCTGCGACCTGATTATCGAGGCAATTGCCGAACGGATGGACTGGAAGCACGACCTCTATGCCAAGGTGGCGCCGTTCGTCGCGAGCCACGCGATTTTCGCGACCAACACCTCGGGGCTGTCGATCGCCGGCCTGTCCGAGGGCTTCGATGCCGCGGCCCGCGAGCGCTTCTGCGGCGTGCACTTCTTCAATCCGCCGCGCTACATGCACCTGGTGGAGCTGATCGCCACCCCCGCGACCAGCCCGGAAATCATCGCTGACCTCGAGACCTTCCTGACCAGCGTGCTCGGCAAGGGCTGCGTGCGCGCCAAGGACACCCCCAACTTCATCGCCAACCGCGTCGGCACCTTCGGGATGCTGGCGACGATCTGCGAGGCCGAGAAATTCGGCCTGTCCTACGACGTGGTCGATGACCTGACCGGCGCCAAGCTGGGCCGCGCCAAGTCGGGCACTTTCCGCACGGCGGACATCGTCGGCATCGACACCCTGGCGCACGTGATCGCGACCATGGAGAAGACCCTGACCGACGACCCGTTTGCCGCGGTCTACGCCACGCCGGCGGTGGTCAAGGCACTGGTCGAGAAAGGCGCGCTCGGCCAGAAGGCCGGAGCGGGCTTTTATCGCAAGGAAGGCAAGAACATTCTGCGGCTCGACCCGGCCAAGGGCGAGTACGTCCCCGCCGGCGCCAAGGCCGACGAGACCGTCGCGCGGATCCTCAAAATCAAGGACCCCGGCGAGCGGTTGGGCAAGCTGCGCGAGTCGAGCAATGTGCAGGCGCAGTTCGTGTGGGCGATCATCCGCGACAGCCTGCACTATGCCGCCGCAAAGCTCGAGGAGATCGCCGACAATGCGCGCGACCTCGACCATGCGCTGCGCTTCGGCTTCGGGCAGAAGGAAGGACCTTTCGAGATCTGGCAGCAGGCGGGCTGGAACCAGGTCGCCGGGTGGATTGCCGAGGACATCGCCTCCGGCAAGGCGCTTGCCAATGTCCCGCTGCCGGCCTGGGTGGTGAGCGGCGTGGTTGCCGAGCGCGGCGGCGTCCATCAGAGCGAGGGTTCATACTCGCCGGCGAGCAACAGTTTTGTCGGCCGCATCCAGCTGCCAGTCTACCGGCGCCAGGTATACCGGGCGCCGATTTACGGCGAAGACCTCTCGGCGGCGCAGGGCAAGACGCTCTTCGAGGACGATTCGATCCGGCTGTGGACGCTCGCCGAGCGCGGCCTCGACGAAGTCGTGATCGCATCGATCAGGACCAAGATGCACGCCATCGGGCCGGGCGTGACCGCCGGACTGCTCAAGGGGCTCGAGCTCGCCGAGAGCGAGTACCAGGGCATGGTGGTCTGGTCGAGCGACGATCCGTTCTCAGTGGGCGCCGACCTGCAGGCGATGTTGCCGCTGTTCATGTCGGGCGGCGCCAAGGCGATCGGCCCCGAGGAGAAAAAACTCCAGGATGCGATGCTGCGACTGCGCTATGCGCAGGTGCCGACAGTGGCTGCGGTTTCCGGCATGGCGCTGGGCGGTGGTTGCGAGCTGGCGGTGCATTGCGCGCGCCGGGTCGCAAACATTGAGAGCTACATCGGGCTGGTCGAGGTCGGGGTCGGGCTCATCCCCGGCGGCGGCGGGCTCGCCTACGGTGCGCGCCGCGCGGCCGAGGAACAAGCGCTCGCTCCGGATGCCAACTTGCTGGAGTTCCTGAAGAAATATTTCATGGCCGCCGGCATGGCACAGGTCTCGAAGTCGGCGCTCGAGGCCCGGGCGATGGGCTACCTGCTGGCCGACGACCAGATCGTCTTCAACCGCTACGAACTGCTCTACACGGCGGTGCGCGAAGCCAAGGCGATGTATGACGCCGGTTACCGGCCGCCACGGCGGGCGCGCTTCAAGGTCGCCGGACGCAGCGCCGCCTCGACCATCGAGATGCAGCTCGTCAACATGCGCGAAGGTGGCTTCATCTCGGCCCACGACTACCACCTCGGGCGCACGATCGCCCAGGTGATGTGCGGTGGTGACGTCGAGTCCGGCTCGCTGGTCGACGAGGAGTGGATCATGACGCTCGAACGCGAGGCGTTCATGTCACTGCTCACGCACCCGAAGACGCAGGAGCGGATCATGGGAATGATGCAGACCGGCAAGCCGGTTCGCAATTGAGGAGAGCGACTATGAGCAAACAACTGCAAGATGCCTACATCGTCGCCGCCACCCGCACGCCGATCGGCAAGGCCCCCAAGGGGGTGCTGCGCAACGTTCGGCCGGACGACCTGCTGGTGCACGCGATCGGCAATGCAATGAAGCAGGTTCCGACGTTCGATCCGGCGCTCATCGAGGACGCGATCATCGGCTGCGCGATGCCCGAGGGCGAGCAGGGCCTGAATGTCGCGCGCATCGCGGTGCTGCTGGCCGGGCTGCCCGACACTATCGCCGGGGTCACGGTCAACCGCTTCTGTGCTTCGGGGCTGACCGCGATCGCGATGGCCGCCGACCGCATCCGGGTCGGCGAGGCCGACGCCATAATCGCCGGCGGCTGCGAATCGATGAGCATGGTGCCGATGGGCGGCAACAAGCCCTCGATCAACCCGCGCGTGTTCGCGGGTGACGAAAACATCGGCATCGCCTATGGGATGGGGCTGACCGCCGAATTGGTGGCCAAGAAGTGGAAGGTGAGCCGCGAAGCCCAGGACGAGTTTGCACTGGCCTCGCACACCAAGGCGATCGCGGCCCAGCAGGCGGGTCACTTCGCCGCCGAGATCAGCCCCTACGAAGTGCTCGAGAAGTTTCCCGATCTTGCCAGCGGCAAGGTCGCCGAGAATCGTCGCCTGGTCGAACTTGACGAAGGGCCGCGGGCGGATTCGAACGCCGCTGCGCTGGCGAAATTGCGCGCGGTGTTCGCCGTCAAGGGCAGTGTCACGGCGGCCAACAGCTCCCAGACCTCGGATGGGGCCGGCGCATTGCTGGTGGTGAGCGAGCGCATGCTCAAGCAGTTCAACCTGACGCCGCTGGCGCGCTTCGTCTCGTTCGCGGTCCGCGGCGTGCCGCCCGAGATCATGGGCATCGGCCCCAAGGAGGCCATTCCCGCGGCGCTCAGGAACGCCGGTCTCAAGCAGGAAGATCTGGGCTGGATCGAGTTGAACGAGGCCTTCGCCGCGCAGTCGCTGGCGGTGATCGGCGATCTCGGGCTCAACCCCGACGTGGTCAACCCGATGGGGGGTGCGATCGCGCTCGGTCATCCTCTGGGCGCGACCGGGGCGATCCGCGCGGCGACGCTGCTCTACGGCATGAAGCGCCAGCAGCTCAAGTACGGCATGGTCACGATGTGCGTCGGCACCGGCATGGGTGCGGCCGGCATCTTCGAGCTCATGTAGGCGAGGTGTCGGCGGCCAGCGACTTGGATACGGCGTCGCCGGCGCTCGGTGAAGCCGTGCGTTTGCGCACGGCCGATGGGGTCGAGATCGCGGCGCTCTGGCATCAGGGCTCGGGTGCTCCGCGCGCCGTCGTCGTGGTGGCCGCGGCGATGGGCGTGCGCCAGGATTTCTATGCCGCGTTCGCGCGCTGGCTGGCGGCGCGCGGGGTGGCGGTGCTGACTTTCGATTACCGCGGCATCGGCGACTCGGCGCCACGCCGGATGCGCGGCTACCGAGCGGATCTCTTCGACTGGGCGCGGCGCGACGCGGCCGCGGCGCTCGAGTATGCGCTGCGGCGCCATCCCGGGGTGCCGGTGCATTGGTTCGGCCACAGCCTGGGCGGGCAGATATTCGGGCTGATTCCGGGCCACGAGCAGGTCGCCGCGATGTTCACGGTCGGTACTGGCAGCGGCTACTGGCGCTGGCATGCGCCGCGCTTGCGGATTCCCGCGCTGCTGCTCTGGTACCTGCTGGCGCCAGTCGCGATTGCTCTCGCCGGCTACTTCCCGGGGCAGCGCTTCGGCGTTATTGGCAACATCCCGGCTGGCGCGATGTGGGGCTGGCGACGCTGGTGCCTGCATCCGCTCTACCTCGGCGGCGAAGGTGAGCCCCTGCGCGCCGAACTGGCCGCGGTCACGCAACCCGTGGCGGCGCTGCTCTTTGGTGACGACGAGATGATGACCGAGGAGAGCCTGCACCGGCTCTTCGCGCTATATTCCTGCGCTCGGGTGTCATTCCGGGTGCTGGCGCCGTCAAGCTTCGGACTGGCGGCAATTGGCCACTTCGGATTTTTCCGCAGGCGCAACGGCGAGGCGCTCTGGCCGCTGGTAATTGATTGGATCGATCGGGGCGAACTCCCCGACGAAACACAACAGGAGACAGAAGATGGGGATCGGTAGCGAACGAGACGGTGCGGTGCTGGTGCTGCGCTTCGAGCGCCTCGAGCGCAAAAACGCACTCACCGCACAGATGTACGCTGATCTTGCCGACGCTCTTGAGCAGGCGGCATCCGATCCGCAGACTCGGGTGGTGGTGGTCGCCGGCGACGAGAGCGTCTTTACCGCCGGCAATGATCTCGGTGATTTCCTGGCTAATCCGCCGCATGACCCCGACGCGCCGGTGTTCCGTTTCCTGCGCCAGCTCGCGTCCTTTCCCAAGCCGCTGATCGCGGCAGTTTGCGGGCCGGCGGTTGGCGTCGGCACGACCTTGCTGCTGCATTGCGACCTGGTCTACGCGGGCGACAACGCGCAGTTCATCCTGCCGTTCGTCAATCTCGGAGTCTGTCCCGAAGCGGCGTCGACGGTCCTGCTGCCGGCACTGGCCGGCTACCTGCGCGCCTCTGAAAAGCTGTTGCTCGGCGAGCCCTTCGATGCTGCCGAAGCCCGCGAAATGGGGCTCGTCAATCGGGTGATGGCGCCCGAGGAAGTCGAGCCTTTTGCCCGCGCCCAGGCTGCCAAGATGGCGGCCAAACCCCTCGCTTCGGTGCTCGAGACCAAGCGCCTGATGAAGCGCCCCGTGCAGTCTCTGATCGCCGAGACCATGGCCGAGGAAGGCGCGGTATTCAGCCGGATGCTAACCGAGCCGGCGGCGCGCGAGGCCTTCATGGCGTTCATGCAAAAGCGCAAACCGGACTTCTCGCAGCTCTGAGTTTCGGCTGTGGCGGCGGAGTGCGTTCCCGGCCTTATCCGGGCCTTCGTCACCCGGTTACGCCGCCGCCACGCGCCGTTGCGCGTCGCGGTACTGGCCAATCAGCGCCGCGACATAGCTCGCAACCGGGGCCACTTCGTGAATTGCCCCGATCCCCTGGCCAGCCCCCCAGATGTCTCGCCAGGCCTTGGCGCCAGCGCCCGAGCCGAAGTTCATCTTGCTCGGATCGCTCTCGGGCAGATGGTCGGGATCGAGCCCGGCGTTGACGACCGAAGGGCGCAGGTAATTGCCGTGGACTCCGGTGAAGAGGTTGGTGTTGATGATGTCCTCGGCGGCGCAACCGACGATCGCCTGCTTGTAGGCTTCGGCGGCGTTGGCTTCCCTGGTGGCGATGAAGGGCGAACCGATGTAGGCGAAGTCGGCGCCCAGCGCCCGGGCCGCGAGCACCGCGCCGCCAGTGGCGATCGAGCCGGCCAGTGCCAGCGGACCGTCGAACCATTGGCGGGTTTCCTCGACCAGCGCAAACGGCGAGATCGTGCCGGCGTGGCCACCCGCCCCGGTGGCCACCAGGATCAGTCCGTCGGCGCCTTTATCGATCGCCTTGTGGGCGAACTTCTGGTCGATCACGTCGTGCAGCACCACGCCGCCGTAGGAGTGGACCGCGTCGTTGAGATCGGTCCGCGCGCCCAGCGACGTGATCACGATCGGCACCTGGTGCTTTACGCACAGCTCCAGGTCGTGCTCGAGCCGGTCGTTGGACTTGTGCACGATCTGGTTGACCGCGAACGGCGCCGCCGGCTGGTCGGGGTGCTCTCGGTCCCAGGCCGCGAGTTCGGCGGTGATGCGAATCAGCCATTGCTCGAGCACCTCGGCCGGTCGCGCGTTGAGTGCCGGGAACGAGCCGACCACGCCAGCCTTGCATTGCGCGATCACCAGGTCAGGATTTGAGATGATGAACAGCGGCGCGGCGATCACCGGGATGCTCAGGCGGTTTGCCAGTTCCTTGAGATTCATGGTCGGTTCCAATTGAAGTCAGCGAAGAATACTACTGCCGCGGAGATTCATGATCGATGAACTGATTGCACTGGCGCTGGCGCCACTGCTGTTGGCCCAGGGGCGCCGGGCGCGGCGGCTGGCACAACGCCTGCCCGAGGCGGCGGGCGCGCGCACCGGGAACTGCGGCAGCGGCGGCGCTGCGCTGCGGGTTCTGCTGGTCGGCGATTCGGCGGTCGCCGGTGTCGGCGTCGCGACCCAGGAAGAGGCGCTGGCCGGGCAACTGGCGCTGGCACTTCACGCCGCCCTGCCGGGCACCGTCATCGAGTGGCGGGTAGTGGCGCGCTCGGGCGTGACCACCCGCGAGGCGCTGGCGATGATCTCTGCCGAGGAATCGGCGCCCTTCGATGTCGCCGTGATCGCGCTCGGTGTCAACGACGTGACCAGCCTGGTGAGGATCTCTTCGTGGTTGTCGGCCATGGAACTGCTGCTCGGGCAGTTGCGATTGCGCTGGGGCGCGCCCGCGGTGTGGCTCTCCGGCCTGCCGCCGATGCATCGTTTCCCGCTGTTGCCCCAGCCGCTGCGCTGGTACCTGGGCCGCCGGGCCAGGAGCTTCAGCAGCGCGCTGGGCTCCTGGGCCTCGCAGCGGGCTCGCCTGCACTACGTGCCCTTGCCCGACAGCACCGATCCGGCGCTGATCGCCAGCGACGGATTCCATCCCGGCCCGGGGGCGTGCGTGATCTGGGCGCAGGCACTGGCGCGGGACATCGGCGCTCACCAGGGTTGACCGCGCTGCGCCGCCGCCGGCGACCGGTACTCAGATGCCGACCTGCAATCCCACAGTCATCGTTTGGTCGCTCGGAATATGGTAATCGGCGGTGGCGTCCTGGGTGTTTCTGGCCATGAACTCGAAGATCTTGTCACGCCATATCGCCATGCCGTGAAGTTTGCGACCGGCGAGCAGGTCTACTTGCCCGATCATGTAGTGGATTTCATCCATTTCCAGCGGCAATCCAAGCTCCGCGCAGGCGTGCAGGTCAGACGGGATGTTGGGCGACTGCATGAATCCGTAGCGCAGCACGACGCGATAGAAGCCGGAGTCCATTTCGGTAAGTTCGATTCGTGCATCGCCGCTGATTCTGGGAACCGGTTCGATGACCACCGTCACGACCAGTACGCGCTCATACAGAACTCCGGCGTGACGCACCAGTTGCTGCAGCGAGGGTGGGGTTTGCTCCAGGCGTCCGGTAAAGAAGACGGATGCACCTGGAATGCGGGGAATCTCCTCGGCGTTGATCATGCCGATGAAAGTCTCCAGGTTTGGCATCTTGTTGGTGAGTTCCCGGGAGAGGATGCCCGTGCCGCGGCGCCAGGTGGTCATCAGGGTAAAGAGCAGGATTCCGATCAGGACCGGCAACCAGCCGCCATCGGGAATCTTGAGCAGGTTCGACCCCAGGAAGGTCAGGTCGATCGCGAGGAAGGTCACCAGGAAGGTTAGCGCCGCCGCCAGGCTCCAGCCGCCCCGTTCACGAGCCACGTTGAACGCCAGGATGGTAGTGATGGCCATGGTCGAATTGACTGCCACCCCGTACGCCGCTGCCAGGTTGCCCGAAGAGCGAAAGGCGAGCACCAGCCCGATTGCGGCGACCATCAGTATCCAGTTGACGGCCGGCATATAGATCTGCCCGCGGGCATGCTCTGAAGTCTGCTCGACCCGCAGCCGCGGCAACTGGCCAAGCTGGATCGCCTGCCGGGTCATCGAGAAGGCGCCGGTGATCACCGCCTGTGAAGCGATGCAGGTCGCGGAGGTGGCCAGCAGGATCAGCGGGTAGAGCGCCCAGTCCGGTGCGAGATGATAGAAGGGGTGGACGCTCTTGGAGGGCTCGGCGATCATCATCGCGCCCTGCCCGAAATAGTTGATCAGCAACGACGGCAGCACGAACATGAACCAGACCTGGCGAATCGGCCGGCGCCCGAAGTGCCCGAGGTCGGCATAGAGGGCTTCCCCGCCGGTGGTGACCAGGAACACCGCGTAGAGCACGAAGTAGCCGGTCCAACCGTTCTCGACGAAGAACCGGACCGCGTAGATCGGGTTGATTGCCAGCAGGACCTCGGGCGCGAGGAGAATGCCGCGAATGCCGAGCAGCGCGAGCACTACGAACCAGACCAGCGTCAGCGGCCCGAAGATTGCGCCCACCGCCGCGGTGCCGTGGCGCTGGACAGCAAAGAGCCCGATCAGGATCACGACGGTGATTGGCACCACGTAGTCGTGCAGCGCTGGCGCGGCCAGCTGCAATCCTTCGACGGCGCTCAGCACCGAGATCGCGGGCGTGATCATCGCGCCGCCGTAGAGCATCGAGGCGCCGAGTACTCCCAGCAGGATCAGCAAACGCCGCTGCCAGCGCGGATGATCGCGATCTGCGCGCAACAGCGCCAACAGCGCGAATGTCCCGCCTTCGCCGCGATTGTCGGCCCGCAGCACATAGACCATGTACTTGAGCGAGATCACCAGCAGCAGCGTCCAGAAAATCAGCGAGAGAATGCCCAGGACGTTGCCGGGTGTCGCTGGAATCGGATTCTTGCCCGCGAAACATTCGCGCAGCGCGTAAATCGGGCTGGTGCCGATGTCGCCATAGACGACGCCCAGCACGCCGATCGCGAGCACCGCGAACGAGCCGCTGTGCGGGGTTGCAGTGGGGGCGCGCCTTTGGGCCTCGTCCTGCGCGTTGCGTCCTTCCTTTTCGGTGGACATCGTTATCCCTGTTTTGCGCAGCAGCGAGATCATTTCAAGCCATGGCGCAGGTGATACTACCGACGACCCTTGGCAAACGCCAGCCTCCGGTCGAGGCGACTGTTGCCCCGCTTTCGGGTTCAACGCCTCTGGAAACGCTGCTGTTGCCATTGAGGATGACGGCGACGCTCATTCATCCCGGGCTTGCGCAGCGGATTGCCCACGGTCTGGGGACGCCGTACCATGGCTGTGGGCTGGCAACTTGCTTTGGGTTTTACCGAACGGAATAAATTCACCGTCGAGGCCCGGAATCATGCTCAGCTATCGACCAGGGCCCCTGCGCAGGGGGCGCGCGCCGCCGGCGCGACAGAGAACCATGCCCTGGCGTGCCGGGGCCGGGGCGGAGCTGTTGGAGCGCGCCTGGGGCGTGTATGTCGACGCCGGCATCGCCTGCGTGCGCATCCAGGGTCGCGATCGCGCCGGGCACATCGTGCAGGACCGGGTGGTGCCGGCCGACGGCGAGTTGGCGGCGGCCGTCGCCGCCGATCTGCGGGGACTATCTTCACCGGGCGCCGAGGCGCCGCTGTACGTGCGCGGCAAGCTGGCTCCGATGGTGCGCGCCGCCATCGGCCGGGGCGCGGTGTTCCAGCCCGCGGCGGCCTCGTGGCTGGCGGCCCGCCGGATGATGCAGCAGCCGGGCAACGCGGCGCTCGACAGGCTGGCGCTGGTGGAGCTTTCGGCCTCGGGCTACCTGGTACTGGCGGTCGATCGCGAGGGCGCACTGGTCGATGACCTGCTCAAGGTCAATCCGCGCTGCGGCGCGGGCTCGGGCGTCAATCTCGACCGGGTGCTGCAAAAACTCGGCCTGCAACGCGCCGACGTCGACCGGCTGCTCTCGCCATTCCTCGGCGCGGCCGGGGCCGAACGGCGGCGCAAGGTGCTGGTGCGCGCCGACCGCTGCGGCGTCTTTGCCTCTTCGGCGACGATCTCCGACAAGAACCAGGGCATTCCGCTCGAGATGGCGCTGGCGGTCACGCTGAAGTCCGAAGTGCTCAAGGCCTGTCGCAAGCTGCCGGCCGGTTTCAGCAAGGTTTGCCTCAGCGGTCGGGTCTTCAAGTGGCAGTTCGCCCGTGATTGCGCGGCGGATTTCCTGATGAGCAGCGGCGTGGGCGAGATCGTTGCCGACCCCGACAATGACGCCGTCCTCGATGCGCTGCACGACCTCGTCGCCCGCCTTGGTCCGGAGGCGATTGCCCAGCCCGACACCAGGGTCCAGCGCGCGCCCGCGACGCTCGAATACCCGGCCTTCCGCGCGTTGCAGCGGCGCTACGAGGACGACCATCGTTTCCTGCGCCTCGCTGACCAAGCTGCGCCCGGCGGCATCGGCGCACGGCCGGTGCTGATGGGGCTGGACGTCGGCTCGACCATGGCCAAGGTGGCATTGGCCGACGCCCAAAGCGGGGCGCTCCTGCACCTGGCCGCCTACAGCAACTCGGGCGACACCATCGAGACCGTCAAGCGCGCTTTCGAGGCGCTGCGTGCGGTGAGCGGCGGCGCGCTCGCGGTGCGCGGCATCGGCGTCACCGGCTCGGCGCGGTTTCAGGTCCAGCAGGCGCTCGAGCACATCTACCCCGAACTCAGCGGCCGGATCTCGGTGCTGGTCGAGAACTACGCCCATGCGCGCGGCTCGATCGAATGCGCCCGAGAGCACATCCAGCGGCTCAAGTCGGCCGGGGTCACCGGGGTGCGCGAGGATCTCTGCATCCTGGTGGATATCGGCGGCGAGGACACCAAGATTTCGACCATCGCGCTGGCCGAGGCAGAGCTGTTCAACAATGCGATGAACCTGAAATGCTCGGCCGGCACCGGCAGTCTGATGGACACGCTCGCGGCAATGCTCAGCATCCCGAGCGTGGCGGCGGCCTGCGCCGAGGCCGCCGAGGCGCCGCGCGCGCAGTTCATCAACGCGACCTGCGCGGTGTTCCTGATGGAAAATGCGCGCAAGCTCCAGGCGCAGGGCGTGCCGCGCGCCGAAATCCTCGCCGCGGCCAACTGGGCGATCGTGGAGAACATGGCGCGCACGCTCTGGAATCAGGTCGAACTGCCGCCCGATTGCGTGGTGCTGCTCCACGGCCAGACGATGCTCTCCGACCCGCTGCCGCTGGCCGCCACGCACCGCCTGCAATCGCAGGTGGGCGGCCGCGCCTTTGCACTGGTGCCGCCGAACCCCGGTCACCGCGCCTGCTTCGGGCTGATCCGCACCCTCCAGCAGGCAGCGCCCGCGGGTGACGTCACGGTCGATTTGCAGCGCCTGATCGACACCAGTTTCGACAAGCGGATCGTGGTCTGCAACGGCGCCGTATGCAGCGACAAGGCATCGAGCTGCAATCGCGCCGCGCTAACCTGCCGCGACGCCGGCGGGGCCAAGATGTTCTCGTTCACGCTTGGCGGCTGCAGCGGCATCAACGAGTTGCTGGCCCGCAAGAAGGATGCCCCGGCCGCGGCACCGGTGCGCGACACCTACCAGGAGATCTGGGACTTCTGCGACCGCAGCCATCCGCGCAGCGACGACCCCCGCCGCCTGGTCATACCGCGCAGTTTCTGTGTCTCGGAGTGGGCCGGGCTGCTGGCCGAATTGTTGCAGCGCCTCGGCGTCCCGGTGCACGTCGACAACGTGCTCGAGTCCGATCTCGCGCGCGCGCAGCCGTTGTTCAACATCGACAGCTGCGCGCCCCAGATGGGTGCGGTGGGCCAGTACGGGAGGCTCGCCCAGGGGCCGCACGGCATGATCCTGGCGCCGCAAATCGATTTCCTGCCCACCGATGGCGCGAGCCTGGGACGCACCTGCACCATCAACCAGGGCGGCGTCGCCGTGGCGGTGAACCTTGCCCGCCAGGCCCATCCCGAGGCGCGGTTCCACCTGTTCAAACTCGACCTCGCGCGCCTTGACGCCGATGCGCTGTGCGTGCAGCTGGAGGAAGGCCTGCGGCCCGTGTTCGAGCATTACGGCCGCGCGCCGGATGCAGCCGAATTGCACGCCGCGGTTGCCGCCGCCCTGGCATCACACCAGCGCTTGCGCGCCGCCGCGGCTGATTTCGCAGCCGACCTGATCGAAGAGGCTCTGGCCAGGGGAGTGCGCATTGCGCTGGTGGTTGGCCGCGAGTATGTGCTCACTCCAGGCATCTACGACAGCCACGTGCGGCGACTGCTGCGCGACAAGCAGATGGCCGCGATTCCGTCCTACGTGCTCGACCTGGACCTCGCGCCGCAGTATGGCCACATCTACTGGCGCAACCCGCACGCGGTCGTGACGATCATCGATGCCGTCGCGCACCGGCGCCTGCACCAACGGCTGCGTCATCCGCGCCTGGCCGGGCTGTTCCAGCGCATCGAGTCCGGCGCCGACCTGCTGCCGGTGGTGCAGGTATCGACGTTCACCTGCGGGCCGGACTCGACGGTGGCGCCGCTCGTCGCCGAGATCATGAAGCAGCGTCCGTTCCTGCTGATCCAGTCGGACGCCGTGCTCAAGGAACTCGCCCATCTCGAGAACCGGGTCAACACCTACGTCAAGCAGCTCGAACTCGGGCTGCACGCCAGGATCGGCGCCGGCGGGGCAACCCCGTTCGAGATCAGCAGCCTCGATCAGCTTGGCCTGGATACGCCACTGGACGCGCACCAGGACGTTCTCTACATCCCGACGCTCGCCGACAACCGCGGCGTGACGGCCGCGCTGCGCTCCGCCGGCTTCGTCTGCATCGACAACTATGGCGCCGACCATGACCTGCACGCGCTCGTCAAACATGGTCGCAAGGCCGCCGGCGACGGGGTTTGCGCGCCGCTGGCGGCGGTGTATGGCGACCTGCTGCGTGCGGTAGCCGATTTCAGCAGCCGCCAGGCGGCCGGCGATCCCCTGGTTGCGGGGCGGCGGCGGCTGGTCTATTTCGACAACCAGGGCCTCGGCCCGTGCCGGCAGGGGCAGTACCTCGAAGTCCACAAGGTGCTCGCCAATCGCGATCGCCTGACGCCGAGCTCCCGGGACGCCGCTGGCTGTCAGGTCCCGGGTGCCGCCGCGGCGCTGAAGTTCATGGTCGGCAGCGAGAGCAGCGGCTACAACGTCGGCGTCCAGGATTGGGTGATGGTGCGCATCTACCTCGGCGTAATCATGCAGGCAGTCCTGCAGCAACTGTATTTCCGCGGCGCTGAATGTCGCGACCACACCGAGTACGAGCTCTTTCTGCGCGACTTCGAGGAGCTGCGCGCCGAGGTCTACCGCACGCTCGAAGAGTTCCGCGGGCCCGGCCCGAGGTGGCGCCGCGCGCTGGGCCTGGTGGCGGGCAGCCCGACGGTGTCGGTCGCGGTCAAGTTCTTTGCCTACGGGCTGCACGACGGCAAGCTGCGGCGCCGGCTGCGCGCTTTCGCGCGGCGCTGGCCGCCCGCCGCCGGCGCTCAGGAGCGGCTCGAGGTGGCGATCAGTGGCGAGGTGTACATGCGCGTCGCCCAGTCCGAGGAGATCTTCCGCGCGCTGCTGGCCAACCTTGGCTTCCGCCGGGTGCGCCTGGTAGCCAGTCCGATCTGGGCCTACCTCGAGTACCTCATCGACGAGACCGCGGAACTGAGCCGCGAGGCGTCGCGCCGCGCCGAGAGCGGCAAGCGCCAGCGACTGGCCGGCGATTGGGGCGCGCTGCTGCGCCGGGAGCGGGCGCTGCGGCAGCGCACCGAGGGCTGGCGCTTCCTGCTGCGCCGGCTGCTGGCGGGACCGCTGTATCGGGCTGCGCGGGTGTCGATGCCGGCCTCGACCAAGGGACTGCTCGAGGAGGGGCGCAAGGTCCTGCCGACCATGCGCCCGATCGGTGAACTCCTGCCCTACATCGGCGAGGCGGCACACGAACTGCGCAGCGGCGCGCAAATCGTGCTCAACGTGGCCCCGCAGGGCTGTATGGTGTCGTCGATGGGCGAACTGCTCACACCGGTAATCCAGGGTCTCGAGCCGCGCACCGCTGGCGGCCGCATCCAGCACCTCTTTTCCGCCGAGGGCGACATCGACGAGGAGTCGCTGCTGCTGGCAGTGCTGAAGTCGCTCGGCCCGGAACGCTTCTACACCCGCTCCTCGGCCTAGCGCGGCAACGCGATCGCTATTTCAACTCGATTTCGATGAAACGGAACTCGAAGGCGTTGACGTTGACGACGTCGTGAGCGACTCCGGCGAGGCGCGTGTAGGAGACGCCTGCGTGCAGCTCCGCGTCGCGCGTCCCGGTGGGCTCGATCAGACGCAGGGTCCCGCTGGTTAGTGGCACGACGACGTAGTCAAGGGCGTGGACGTGGTGGCCGGTGTGAGCGCCAGGAGCAAAACGCCATTCGGTAACGGTGACCCGTTCGTTGTCGATCTGAACCGATGGCGTTGCATCCACGTCTTGGCCGCTCCCGCTCTCTACCTTCTTGCCCGCCGTTACCCGCAGGCCCCAACGTGCCCGCAGGCGGTGCAGAAATCACACCCGTCCTTGCGGATCAGCGTCTTGTTGCTGCACTCGGGGCAACGCTTGCCGGCCAGCGGCTTGATCGAAGCCTCGGTGGCGTGGGCTTCGTTCGACGGCACCGCGAGGATGCCGGCGTTCGCCGTCGGATAGCCTTCCTCGTTGAGGATTCCGAGCATCGCGTAGCGGTGGATCATCAGTTGCGCCAGATAGGCCACGGTCGACGGCCAGCTGCGCGACTTCTCGGAGCCGGGCACGCGGGCAAAGAAGTCGCCGTTGGGCTCGGTGTACTTGAGCAGCTTGCGCAGCTTCATCCCGATCCAGGCCGGGTCATAGACCCGCATGTCGAGGCTCAGCAGCTTGCACAGCCCGTCGAGCACTTTCGGGTACTCGCCCGAAAGCCACATCGAGTAGGGGCGGCGCTGCCCGTCGGGCATGACCAGTTCCTTGAGGAACAGCACGAAGTCGTCGCCGGTGCTCGAGTTGAGCACGTCGACCGTCCAGCTGAGAGTTCCGTTGGGGCCGGCCTTGGGCTCCCGGAGCCCAATGAGCGCGTCGATGACCGGGGTTTCGCCCCCGTCGGTATCGTCGAATGCCCCGAGTTCGTTGCAGCGGTAGCGTACCAGCCGGGCGAATCCGGCGACCAGGCTGGGCACCGGGACCAGCTCGCCCGCCGGAGGCATGGCCAGGTCGAAGGCGTCGTCGCCAGCGGCCTTCTCGAGCGCGCCGAGCTTGACGTCGAGCCAGCGCCGGTCAGCGGCGCGCATGTCCATCGACAGTGTCTTGGCAACTGCGCCCAGTCCACGGGGCTGCTCCGCGCCGTTGACCCAAACCTCGAAGGGATAGGGCTTGCCGTTTTCGATGTGTCCGATGAACACCGCGAACTTGCCGTTCGGATGGTCGATCGCGTAGGTGCGCGACGGATTGCCGTCGGCCAGTTTCGGGCGGCTGGGCCAGCGCAGGCTCGCGAGCGGCGGCGATGGCGCCTTCTCGAGGATCAGGCGACGGTCCGGATCGAGGAACTCGACGTCGGGCTTCTCGGTGGTCGTCGTTGTCGGGGCGGCCTCGAGCACCGACCCGAGCACCGAGTTGGGGCGATAGGTGGTGATGCCCTTGAGACCGGCGCGCCAGGCTTCGAGGTAGAGATTCTCGAAGCTCTCGAACGGGTAGTCTTCCGGCACGTTGACCGTCTTGCTGATCGCGGCGTCGATGAAGGGCTGCACCACCGCGCTCATGCGCATGTGGTCGATCGCCTGCATCTCGAGCGCCGAGACGAAGGCAGGGGTGAGCATCGCGCAGCGCGCGCCGTCTTCGCCAAAGAACAGCTTGCCCGGTGCAATGCCGCGCGCCGGGTCGAAGGGCAGCATCCGGACGTCGTCGGCGAGTCCGCAGTGGTGACGGAATACGCGGTAGGCGTGATCCTCGACCAGGTAGGTCTGCAGGCTGTTGTCGGCCATGCGCTTCTTGCGGCTGTAGAACCAGCTGAAGGCCGGTTCGATGCCGTTGGAGGCGTTGTCGGCAAACGCCAGCGAGATCGTGCCGGTCGGCGCAATTGCCAGCAGGTGGCTGTTGCGGATCCCGTGTTCGCGGATGGCATCCTTGATCGCTTCCGGCAGGCGCGAGGCGAACGAGGGCGCGGCGAGGTACTGGTCGGCGTCGAACAGCGGGAACGGTCCCTTTTCGCGTGCCAGGTCGATCGACGCCAGGTAGGCGGCGTCGCGCATGTGTGCCGAGATCCGGCTCGCGAGCGTGCGCCCGGCATCCGAGTCATAGCGCAGGCCGAGCATTACCAGCACGTCACCCAGGCCGGTGAAGCCCAGGCCGATGCGCCGCTTCGCCTGCGCTTCCTTCAATTGCTGCTCGAGCGGCCAGACAGTGGCATCGAGCACGTTGTCGAGCATGCGGGTCGCGACCGCGCAGTTCTTGCCGAAACCCTCGAAATCGAAGTGGGCGCCAGGCTCGAAGGGGTCGACGACGAAGCGCGTCAGGTCGACGCTGCCGAGGTCGCAGCAGCCGTAGGCCGGCAGCGCCTGCTCCCCGCAGGGATTGGTCGCGTCGATGCGCTCGCAATAGCGCAGGTTGTTGTCACGGTTGATCATGTCGATGAACAGCACGCCCGGCTCGGCGTGGTCATAAGTGCTCGACATGATCTGGCGCCAGAGGTCGCGCGCCGGCACGGTGCGGTAGACCCACTTGCCCTCGGCGTTGCGCGCCGCTGCGGGCTCGCCGTCACGGGTGCTGGGCTCGGCATCGTGGACCAGTTCCCATGGCCCGTCGGCTTCGACTGCACGCATGAATGCGTCGGTCACCGATACCGACATGTTGAAGTTGCGCAGATCCCCGGTGGCCTTGGCGTTGATGAATTCCTCGACGTCAGGATGGTCGCAACGCAGCACGCCCATCTGGGCGCCACGGCGCGAACCGGCCGACTCGACGGTCTCGCAGGAACGGTCGAACACGTTCATGTACGACACCGGGCCGCTGGCGCGGCTGTTGGTGCCCTTGACCCAGGCGCCACGCGGCCGGATAGCCGAGAAGTCATAACCGACGCCGCCACCACGGCGCATCGTCTCCGCCGCTTGCGCGAGCGCGTCGTAGATCCCGACGCGTCCGGCGTCGCCGCAGATGCAGTCGTCGATCGGCTGGACAAAGCAGTTGATCAGCGTTGCCACCAGCTCGGTGCCGGCGGCGGAATTGATCCGGCCGCCAGGGATGAAGCCATCGGTCATCGCGCGATGGAATACTTCCTCCCATTCGAGCCGCGCTTCGGGAGACTCGACGGCTGCCAGGGCCCGGGCGACGCGCTGGCGAACCTGGTCGACACTGGTCTCGCCGGACTTGGCGTATTTTTCGAGGAGGACGTCCGCAGAGATGTCTTGTGCGGGCAATTCGGGGCCGCCATGGCGGCGCAGCGAGAGCGCGTCTTCGAGTTTCAAGAAGTACTCCAGTTCAGGCAAGTTGATGGCACGACTACGCGTCTAATTCGAAGATCCGGATACCGACTGGTCGCCGGATGCGCCGCAGAGTTTTTTCATCGGCACGGGGTACAAGGGTAGCAAAAACTGACGCCCCCGCCACCTCATTTTTTTCATTAGAGTGATCTTTCCTCGTTGTCGGAATGGTCTTGGCCGCGACATCACGGCGGAGTTCCGCAGCCCGTTTGATTTTCGGCCCGATTAAGTCTCGGTCATGTGGATTTCCCCCGTTGTGTTGCGGATACACTGTCCCCAATCGGAGGAAAGACAGATGAAGGGAACGCTCAAGGGGCGCACGCTGTTCGTGAGCGGCGGTTCGCGCGGTATCGGCCTGGCGATCGCCCGCCGTGCGGCGCGCGACGGCGCCAACGTGATCATTGCGGCCAAGACCGACCGGCCCAACCCGAAGCTGCCGGGCACCATCCACAGCGCGGCCGAGGAAATCGAGGCCGCCGGCGGGCACTGTCTGCCAATCGTGTGCGATATCCGCGAGGAAGAGCAGGTCGTGGCAGCGGCTCGTCAGGGCGCCGAGGCCTTCGGCGGCATCGACATCCTGGTCAACAACGCCAGCGCGATCAACCTGACCCCGACCGAAGCGACGCCGATCAGGCGGTTCGACCTGATGTTCGGCGTCAACGTCCGCGGCACCTATCTGTGCACCCAGGTGCTGCTGCCGTATCTCAAGCGCGCGGCCGAACGGGGCCGCAACCCCCACGTGCTGACGCTCTCGCCGCCGCTCAACCTCGACCCGCGCTGGTTCGCGCCGCACCTCGCCTACACGATGGCCAAATATGGCATGAGCATGTGCGTGCTCGGTCACGCCGCGGAGTTCCGCGCCTATGGCGTCGGGGTCAACGCGCTGTGGCCGCGCACGGTCATCCAGACCGCGGCGCTGCAGATGATCCCGGGCGTGCAGCCCGAGCATTGCCGCACGCCCGAGATCATGGCCGACGCGGCGCACTGCATCATGGTGAGCAGCGCGCGCGAGCACAGCGGCAACTTCTACCTCGACGATGAAGTGCTCGCGGCCAATGGCGTCACCGATCTCGACCAGTATTCGGTGGTGCCGGGCAGCAAGCTGCTGCTGCCCGACCTGTTCCTCTGAGCGAGGCCGGCATGAATGTCGCCCCGGCAAGGATTGCGCGGCCCGCCGCGCTGGCGCTCATCACTGCGGCGCTGGTACTGGGCTCGCCGGCGCGGGCCTTTGACCTCGAGGGCCACCGCGGCGCCCGCGCTCTGGCGCCCGAGAACACCCTGGCCGGGTTCGCGCGCGCGCTCGAGATCGGCGTCTCCACGCTCGAAACCGACCTCGCGGTCACCCGCGACGGCGTGTTGGTGCTGTCGCACGATCCGCACCTCAACCCCGACCTGGTGCGCGGTCCCGACGGTCGCTGGATCAGCTCCAGGGGGGTGGCGATCCACTCGCTGTCGCTGGCCGAGCTGCGCAGCTACGACATCGGCCGGCTCAACCCCGAGAGCAGCTACGCGCGCCAGTGGCCCGAGCAGCAGGCGGTCGACGGCCAGCGGTTCCCGTTGCTGAGCGAACTGTTCGCCCTGGTGCGCTCGGGCAACCCGGCGGTGCGGCTCAACCTCGAGATCAAGATCACGCCCACCAGCGGCACCGATACTCCTGATGCCGAGAGCTTTGCCACCATGGTGGTCGACGCCGTGCGCTCCGCCGGACTGGCCGACCGGGTCACGATCCAGTCTTTCGACTGGCGGCCGCTGCTGGTGGTGCGGCGGATTGCGCCCGAGATCCCGACCTCCTGCCTGACGATCGAGTCGGGCGGCATGAACACCGTCGCGCCCGACCAGTCCGGGGCTTCACCGTGGCACGCCGGGCTGCGCCGCGCCGAACACGGCAACTCGACCCCCCAGCTGGCCAAGGCCGCGGGTTGCGGCTCCTGGTCGATGTACTGGCGCAACCTGTCGCCCGGCGAAATGGCGCAGGCCAAGGCGCTCGGTCTCAAGGTGCTGCCCTGGACGGTCGACAATCCCGCCGACATGGCGCGCCTGATCGCGCTGGGCGTCGACGGGCTGATCACCGACTACCCCGACCGGCTGCGCCGGGTGATGGCCGATCGCGGCCTGGCACTGCCTTGAAGCGCTGCGCTCAGTCCCTGCCCGGGGGCACCACGCGCGGCTTGCGTTGTTCGTCGGTCGCGACATAGGTGAGCGTCGCCTCGGTGACCTTGACGACGCGCTCGTCGTCCCGGCTGCGCTGGGCATAGACCTCGACCTGGACGGTCAGCGAGGTGGTGCCGACCCGCACGACGTCGGCGTAGAACGAGACCAGGTCGCCGACCAGCACCGGATGTTTGAACAGGAAGGAATTGACCGCCACGGTGGCGATCCGGCCATTGGCCCGGCGCACCGCCGGGACCGAGCCGGCGATATCGACGTGCGACATGATCCAGCCGCCAAAGACGTCGCCGTGGATGTTCGCGTCGGCCGGCATCGGCATCATCCGTAGCGCCGGGATCTTGCCGGGGGGCAGTTCGCAAAGTGGTGGGGTGGTCACGGTCGCTCCCGCAGTTCTGGTCAGGTTCCGTCGCCAGGCGCGCCGGGTTGCAGCGAGCATAACGCCCTGGCCGGCAGCTTGGTAGCCCCTGCCCGGGAACCTGCGGCGGGGCGCGGGCAATCGCGGTAGACTCCGCGGGGGCTGCGCAGGCGCGGCCAGGGGCGCGGTTCCGGATCTCCGGCGTCAGCGCAGCGACGAACATACCAGGCACGGAGATTGGTCTAAATGGCGCGACATCGCATTGCGGTGATTCCCGGCGACGGCATCGGCAACGAGGTCGTCCCGGAGGGATTGCGGGTTCTGGAGGCAGCGGCGAGCCGCTTCGGCATCGATCTGCACTTTGACCACTTCGACTTCGCCTGCTGCGACTACTACGTGCGCCACGGCCGGATGATGCCGGAGAACTGGAAGGATCTGATCGGCGGCCACGACGCGATCTTCTATGGCGCGGTCGGCTGGCCCGATACGGTTCCGGATCACATTTCATTGTGGGGCTCGCTGCTGCTGTTCCGGCGCGAGTTCGACCAGTACATCAATCTGCGTCCGGTCCGGTTGATGGCCGGGGTGCCATGCCCGTTGGCTGGCCGCGTCCCGGGCGACATCGATTTCTACGTCGTGCGCGAGAACACCGAGGGCGAGTATTCGTCGCTGGGCGGACGGATGTTCCCCGGGACCGAGCGCGAGGTCGTGATCCAGGAGTCGGTCTTTTCCCGTGTCGGCGTCGACCGGGTGCTGCGCTACGCCTTCGAGCTGGCGTCCCAGCGCCCCAAGAAGCACCTGACCTCGGCCACCAAGAGCAACGGCATCTTCATCTCGATGCCCTACTGGGACGAGCGGGTGGCCGAGATGGCGAAATCCTACCCGGACATCAGGCTCGACAAGTTCCACATCGACATCCTGACCGCGCATTTCGTGCGCAATCCGCACTGGTTCGACGTGGTCGTGGCCTCCAACCTGTTCGGCGACATCCTTTCCGATCTCGGACCAGCCTGCACCGGGACGATCGCCATAGCGCCCTCGGCGAACATCAATCCGGAGCGCAAGTTCCCGTCGCTGTTCGAACCGGTCCATGGCTCGGCGCCGGACATCGCCGGCAAGGGCATTGCGAACCCGATCGGGCAAGTCTGGTGCGGAGCGATGATGCTCCAGCATCTCGGCTATCCCCAGGCGCACGACGCCATCCTCGCCGCGATCGAGCAGGTGACCGCGTCCGGCCCGCGCACTCCCGACATGGGAGGCACGGCCAACACCGGCGACGTCGGCAAGGCGATCGTGGCGGCGCTGGGGTAAGTTGGGCGGCGGCGGCACGTCGCCCTGGCGGCGTGTCCCGGGTAACGACGGAGGTGGGCAGGGATGGATCCGAGAGAGCTGCTGATCGAGAGTTTTAAAGCGGCAGTTGCCGCCGCGGACCCCGCCCTGGTGCTCGCCGCGCATCTGCCCGATCAGCGCGAGATCGCTGGCTTCAGGCGCACCCTGGTGGTTGGCGCCGGTAAGGCCGCCGCGAGCATGGCCGCTGCCCTCGAGGCGCACTGGCCGGCCGACGCCAGCCTCGAAGGTCTGGTGGTGACCCGCTACGGCCACGGCATGGACTGCCGCCGGATCGACGTCATCGAGGCCGGGCATCCAGTGCCGGATTCAGCCGGCGAGGAAGCGGCGCGCACCATCCTTGCGAACTGCGCTCGGCTGGGCGCCGACGACCTGCTGGTGGTGCTGGTCTCCGGCGGCGCCTCGAGCCTGCTGGCGCTGCCGGTCGACACCGTCCCGATGGGCGATCTCAAGGCGCTGACCCAGGCGCTGCTGGCGAGCGGCGCCCCGATCCAGGATATGAACGTGGTGCGCAAGCACCTCTCGAAGATCCAGGGCGGCCGCCTGGCGCAAGTCACCAGGGCGCGGGTGCTGGCGCTGGTGATCTCGGACGTCGCCGGCGACGACGTCTCGGCGATCGGCTCCGGGCCCTGCGCTCCGGATCCGAGCACCTACGAGGATGCGTTGGCGGTATTGCGCCGCTATCGGGTCGATCCGCCGGCGAGCATCGCCGAACACCTGCGCCGCGGGGCGGCCGGCGCCATCGCCGAGACGCCCAAGCCGGGCGACGCCTTCTTCGAACGGGTCGATAACCGGGTAATCGCCAGCGCGGCCGCGAGCCTCGTCGCGGCGGCGCAGTGCCTGGCCGCGGCCGGGGTCCGGCCGGTGGTGCTGGGCGACACGATTACCGGCGAGGCGCGCGACGTCGCGCAGGTCCACGCCGCCATCGCAGCCGAGCTCGACGTCCGCGGCGAGCGCTCATTCGGCCCGGGATTCAGGCGGCCGCTGGCGCTGATCTCGGGCGGCGAGTGCACCGTCACGCTGGGCGACGGCGGTGGCCGGGGCGGGCGCTGCTGCGAGTTCCTGCTGGCGCTCGCGGTCGCGGCGCCGGGGCAGGACTGGTGGGCGCTGGCCGCTGACACCGACGGCATCGACGGCTCCGAGACCAACGCCGGCGCGGTGCTCACCCCCGATGCCCAGGAGCGCGCCCGCGCCAAGGGAGTCGAGGCCCGCCGCTGCCTCGAAGCCCACGACAGCTACGGCTTCTTCGATTCGACCGGCGACCTTCTGGTCACCGGGCCGACCCTCACCAACGTCAACGACTATCGGGTCTTGCTACTGCCATGAACGAGCTCCGCCTGCTGCGCCCCGACGACTGGCACCTGCACCTGCGCGACGGTGCTGAACTGGCTGCCGTAGTAGGGGCCTCGGCCGCGCGGTTCGCCCGCGCCATCGTCATGCCCAACCTCAAGTCGCCGGTGGTGACGCTCGCGCAGGCGCTCGCCTACCGCGAGCGGATCCTGGCGGCGCTGCCGGCGGACAGCAGCTTCGAGCCGCTGATGACGCTCTACCTCACCGAGGCCACTGCGCCCGAGACGGTGCGCGCCGCCCGCGCCAGCGGCTTCGTCCATGCGATCAAACTCTACCCGGCGGGTGCCACCACCCACTCCGAGGCTGGGGTCCGCGACTGGCGCCGGGTGAGCGCGACGCTGGCGGCGATGCAGGAGGTCGACCTCCCGCTGCTGGTCCACGGTGAGGTCACCACGCCGGGCGTCGACGTGTTCGACCGCGAGCAGGTGTTCATCGACCAGGTGCTGGTGCCGCTGCGAGAGCAATTCCCGGAACTGCGGGTGGTGTTCGAGCACATCACCACGCGTCAGGCTGCGGACTACGTGCGCACTGCGCCGGGGCGGATCGCCGCCACGGTCACGCCGCAGCACCTGCTCTACAACCGCAACGCCATCTTCGCCGGCGGCCTGCGTCCGCACTGGTACTGCCTGCCGGTGCTCAAGCGCGAGGAGCACCGCCTGGCGCTGGTGGCGGCTGCCACCAGTGGCAGCCCGCGCTTCTTCCTCGGCACCGACAGCGCCCCCCATGCTGCGCGCCTGAAGGAGAACGCCTGCGCTTGTGCGGGGTGTTTTACCGCGCCCCACGCGCTCGAGCTCTACGCCACGGCGTTTGCCGCCGCCGGCGCCCTCGAGCGGCTCGAAGGCTTCGCCAGCTGGTACGGAGCGGATTTCTATGGCCTGCCGCGCAACCGGGAACAGGTGGTGCTGCGCCGCAGTCCGTGGCAGGTGCCGGCAAACCTGCCCCTTGGCGCCGAAACCATAGTGCCGCTGGCAGCCGGCGAGACCCTCGACTGGCAGTTCGCCGGAGCGCTGCGCTAGGCCACTGCAGGAACACCGCGCCGGCCGTTAGCCCGGCACCGGGAACTGAATTTTTGTTGACAAAAGCAACATTGGCTTGCGATAGTCAGCTGCCATGTCAAAGTCAGCAAGATTGCCTCCAGTACCGGCTGAGCGCGTCGCCGCCGTGCGGCGTTTCAACCGCTTCCATACCCGACTGGTCGGTGCGCTCGGCGAACGCCTGTTGGCGTCGCAGTATTCGCTGCCGCAGTTGAGGGTGCTCTACGAAATCGCCTATGCCCCGGCGGACGCGCCCACCTCGGCGACCCAACTGGGCCGCGATCTCGACCTCGACGCCGGCTACCTGAGCCGCCTCCTGTCGGGGCTGGAACAGGCCGGCCTGGTCGATCGCGAGCCCGCGCCCGAGAACGCCCGGCGCCTGACGCTGCGTCTCAGCGCGGCCGGGCGCAAATTGTTCGGGCAAATCGATGCGGCCTCCGCGCGACAGGTGGCCGATCTGCTCCGCAGCCTGTCCGATCGGGAACAGTCGCGGCTGGTGGGCGCGATGGCGCAGGTCGAGCGGCTGCTCGACCGGGGTGCTGCCGGGCCTGATTTCATCCTGCGCGACCCCGCTCCTGGCGACCTGGGCCTGATCGTCCAGCAGCAGGCCTTGCTCTACACCCGGGAATACGGCTGGGACTGGACCTTCGAGGCGCTGTTGGCCGAGATCGTGGCGCGCTTCGCGCGCGAGTTCATCCCGGGCAGGGAGCGCTGCTGGGTGGCCGAGCGCGATGGCGAGATCGTCGGCTCGGTGTTCGTGGTCCGCCAGGACGACGAGACCGCCAAGTTGCGCATGCTCTACGTCGACGCTGCGGCCCGTGGCCTCGGGCTCGGGCGCCGGCTGGTCGACGAGTGCCTGCGCTTCGCGCAGCAAGCCGGTTACCGCCGGATGGTGCTGTGGACCAACGCCGGACTGGATGCGGCGCGGCGGATCTACGAGGCGGTCGGCTTCGAATTGCTCGAGGAGGAGCCGCACCACAGTTTCGGCAAGGACCTGATCGGCCAGAACTGGGGCCGCGACCTGTGAAGCTTCGCCTCGGTGCCGCGGCGCTGACCGGCGTCCAGGTCGGCGCCGCGCTGGTCGCGAGCCAGGCCGTGGTGGCCGACGTCGGCGCCGGGCGCCTGGGTTTCCTGCGCTACGCCATCGCCTTGCTGTTCCTGCTGCCCTTTGTCCGCCGACGCGCCTCGCCGGCGATCTCCCGGCGCGACCTGGTGCCGGTGGCACTGATCGGCATGGGACAGTTCGGAGTGCTGATCCTGTTCCTCAACGTCGCGGTCATGCACACCAGTTCGGCGCGGGTAGCGCTGGTCTTCGCCACCCTGCCGCTGATGACCATCGCTCTCGGCTGGTTCCTGACCCGTGAAACCCCGCGCACGCGGGATCTCGCTGCCATCGTGTTGACGCTGATCGGGCTGGCGACGCTGCTCGGCGCCGATGCCGTTTCCGGGAGCCTCTCGGGCTCGGACCTGACCGGTTTGGCGATGGCCGCCGCCGCCACGCTTACCGGAGCGATCTGCTCGTCGCTCTACCGCCCGTATCTCCAGCGCTACGGCGTCGTCAAGGTCAGCGCGCTGGCGCTCGCCGCGTCGCTGCTGCCGCTGGGCGTGGCCGGATTGCTCGAACCCGCGACCAGGCCGCTGTTCGACCTGGGCGCGCACACCTGGCTGCTGATCGCCTTCGTGGGACTGTCGAGCGGGGTCGGCTACCTGCTCTGGCTCTACGCGCTGTCGTCCGTCAACGCCGGGCTGGTGACCGCCTTCCTGGCGCTCAGCCCGATAACTGCCACCGGGCTGTCGGTGATGTTCCTGTCGCAGGCGATGACCCCGGCGCTGATCGCTGCCGTCGTGTTCGTGGTTGCCGGGCTGGCCGTGATGGCCTTGCCGGCGCGAACGCGCGCACCGGCGCCAAACCCGTAGAATGGCAACCGGAGCAGGTCGGGCGATCGCCGGCCGGGTTGTTCGCAACCTGGCGGGAGGAAGGTCCGGACTCCGCAGGGCAGGATGCTGGCTAACGGCCAGGCGCAGCAAGCCGCAAGGCCCAAGGCGACGGAAAGTGGCACAGAAAACATACCGCCAAAGGTGGCGTCTCGTCGGTGTTCCGGTCTTCGGGCCGGACCCGGGGGAGGCCGCCCGGTAAGGGTGAAAAGGCGAGGTAAGAGCTCACCGCAGTTCCGGCGACGGGACTGGCAGGCCAAACCCCATCCGGAGCAACACCAAATAGGCACGCGCGCGGTTCGCCGCACGGGGCGGCCCGCCCCGGCGTGCGGGTAGGTGGCTTGAGCGCCCGGGTAACCGTGCGCCTAGAGGAATGATCGTCAGGTCGCGCAAGCGGCCCACAGAATCCGGCCTACAGATCTGCTCCACTTTTACTGTAGTGTTTCCGTATCTTGAGACACTACTTCATGTATTCGCTCCAAGTCATTCATTTAGCTTGGAAACAATCTCTTGGCGACTTGAAGAGATGCTTCTAAGTCCTTGTCCCGATTGAAAAAAACGCGCGCCGCCCTTGTAAAGACCCGAACTTTTCCCTAAAGTGGGGGCTTGTGCAAGAAAGTGGTGATTTGTGGGGTCAGGACCCGTGTTTCGGGTGCCCCAGATGGTCACCGCGCTATTCGGGGAAGGACCATGTTTCAGGGCAGTTCCGCGCTCGCGCTCGACGCGAAGGGACGCATGACGGTGCCGTCGCGGCATCGCGATGCCCTCGCGTCGACCTGCGCCGGAAGCCTGACCGTCACCCGCCATCCAGATGGCTGCCTGTTGCTGTTTCCACGTCCGACCTGGGAGACGCAGCGCGAGAAATTCGCGGCCCTCCCGGTCAATGCCCGCGCCTGGGCCCGGATCTTTCTTGGCAACGCCACCGACGTCGACATGGACGGTACCGGACGGATCCTGATCAGTCCGGAACTGCGTGCCGCGGCGGGGCTGAACCGCGATCTGATGTTGTTGGGAATGGGGAGTCATTTCGAGATCTGGGACAAGGCCACTCTTGAGGCCCACGAGCGGACGGTCATCGCTGGTGGCATGCCGGAATCCGTGGCCAATTTGTCGTTCTAGGATTCACCTTGACTCGGGAGGGACGGGATGCGCGCCACCAACCGCCGCGCGACGACGAGCACAAGCCCGTGTTGCTCGAGCCAACCCTCTCGGCCCTGGCGGTCAGCGGCAGCGATGTGTGCGTCGACGCGACCTTCGGCCGCGGTGGTCACAGCGCCGCGATCCTCTCCCGTCTCGGCTCTAACGGGCGCTTGCTGGCACTCGATCGCGACCCCGACGCGGTGGCAGTGGCCCGCACCTGGCAGGACCCGCGCTTCGCAGTCGAACATGCGCGGTTTTCACAGCTCGCCGAAGCACTTGCACAGCACGGGATCGACGCGGTCGACGCGATCCTGTTCGACCTCGGCGTTTCTTCACCACAACTCGACAACCCCGAGCGCGGCTTCAGCTTTCGAGATGACGGCCCCCTCGACATGCGCATGGACCCCTCGAGCGGCTTTTCAGCGCGCGAGTGGCTCTTGCAAGCCTCCGAAACCAACATCGCAGAGGTGCTGAAAAATTATGGGGAAGAACGGTTTGCTGTTCCGATTGCAAAGGCGCTTGTTGCTCGCCGCCGGGACCTCGGCGACGGTGCATTCGCGACTACCGGTGAGCTTGCCCGCGTCGTGGCGGGTGTCGTCCGCAGTCGGCAGAAAGGGGCGGCGTTGGCCAAGGACCCGGCTACCCGCTCCTTTCAAGCTATACGGATTCTCGTCAATCAAGAGCTTGAAGAGCTCGCGCTTGGACTAGACGTGGCGGTGCAACATTTGCGTCCTGGTGGCAGACTCGCCGTGATCAGCTTTCACTCGCTCGAAGACCGGATCGTGAAGCGGTTCATCGCCGAAGAATCGGGTCGCAACGCCGCGCGTGACCCGATCCGGGGCAATGTGCTGCCGGGAGCGCGGATTCGCTTGCGCAGCCTCGGCCGGACCCTGCCGGAGGCCGCCGACGTGGCCGCCAATGCGCGCGCGCGCTCGGCTGTGCTGCGCGCGGCGCTGCGGGTCTAGGAGCGGGCGTGGCACGGCTCAACATCCTGCTCTCGGCGATCCTGGTGCTGTTTTCGCTGGCGCTCGTCACCTCGCAGCAGCGTGCCCGCCTGCTGTTCATCGACCTCGACGCGGCCAAGGCGCGCATGATCCAGCTCGAGACCCGCTGGAACGGACTGCAGGTCGAGCAGCGCCAGTTCTCGCGCAACTCGCTCATCGACGCCAAGGCGCGCGCGGAACTCGCCATGCGGGCCGTTGCTCCGGAACGCACGCTGATGCTGACCATGCACGGCGACCAGCCCCGGCTCGCCCAGTTTCTTGCGCCAGCTCCGGCAGCCAGGAGTCCGGCTCCCGGCCCGAGCGCAGGTGCAATCGTCGTGCGGGGTAAGCGCTGATGGCCCGTGGTAGCACCCGCACCGTTGGTTACGGGGCAAACCCGTTGCTGCAGGTGCGCATGCCGGCCTACCGCTCGGGAGTGATGCTGGCGCTGATGGCCTTCGCTTTCATGGCGCTGGCGGTGCGCGCCATCTACCTGCAGGCCTTTTCCGACGACTACCTGCGCGAACAGGGCGAGTCGCGCTACGGCCGCACACTGATCCTGCCGGCATCGCGCGGCAAGATCCTGGATCGCAACGGCAACGTGCTCGCCGCCAGTCTGCCGGCCTACGCGGTCTGGGCCGATCCCGACCAGACCGAGGCCAAGCCGGGCGAACTGCGCCAGCTTGGCAAGCTGCTCGCGTTGAAGCCGAGCGTGCTGCGCGGCAAGCTCAACGAGACCGAGCGCACCCTCGTCTACCTCCGCCGCCAGCTTGAACCGGAGGTCGCCGACAAGGTCCGTGCACTGAAGCTGCCCGGCATCAATCTCCAGCGGGAATACAAGCGTCACTATCCCGAGGGAGAAACCGTGGCGCACATTGTCGGTTTCACCAACGTCGACGACCTCGGGCAGGAGGGCATGGAGCTGGCGCGCAATCGCCAGTTGGCCGGCCAGACCGGCAGCCGGCGCGTGATCAAGGATCGGCTGGGCAGGGTCATCGAGGATGTGCGCGCGGTGCGCGAGCCCCATGACGGCAGCGACATTGTGCTGGCGATCGATTCCAGGATGCAGTTCCTCGCCTTCGACGCGTTGCGCGATGCGGTCAAGGAGCATCGCGCCAAGGCCGGGGCCGTGGTGGTGGTCGATGTCCTCACCGGCGAGATCCTGGCGCTGGCCAACTGGCCAACCTACAACCCGAACCTGCGCTCTCGCCTGAGCGGCGTGCAGCTGCGCAATCGGGTGATCACCGATACCTTCGAGCCGGGATCGACAATGAAGCCGTTCACCGCCGCCCTGGCGCTGGAACTCGGCAAGGCCAATCCGCTCACCGTGATCCAGACCGCACCGGGCAAGCTGACCATCGGCTCGGCGACGATCGGCGACGCCCATCCCCACGGCGCGCTGACGCTCGAGGAAGTGATCGAGAAGTCGTCCAACGTCGGGATCGCCAAGCTGGCGCTCCAGATGAAGCCGAAGGAGATGTGGGAGTTCTTCGCCGCGCTGGGATTCGGACAGGTACCGCAGCTTGGTTTCCCCGGGGCGGTGGCCGGGCGCGTTCGCCCCTACCGCAACTGGCGTCCGATCGAGCAGGCGACCATGTCCTATGGGCACGGTATCTCGGTGTCGCTGATCCAGCTCGCGCGCGCCTACCTGGTCTTCGCGCGCGACGGCGTGTTGCCGCCGCTGTCGGTCACCCGCAGTGACACTCCGGCCGTCGGCGCCCGCGTGATCAGCCAGAAGACCGCGCTGGCCGTGCGCCGGATGCTGGAGATGGCCGCCGGCCCGAACGGCACCGCGCCGCGGGCCCAGATCGCCGGTTACCGGGTTGCCGGCAAGACCGGAACCGCGCTCAAGATCGAGAACGGCAAGTACGTCAAGAAGTACGTTGCGTCGTTCGTCGGCTTTGTGCCCGCGTCGGCGCCACGAATCATCGTCGCGGCCATGATCGACGAACCCAACGCCGGCAAGCACTATGGCGGCGAAGTCGCCGCCCCGCTGTTTTCGCGGGTCGCCGGTGAAGCCATGCGGGTCTTGCAGGTCGAGCCGGATGCGCCCGGGGTCGCCGTGGTGATCCCGGCGAACTCGGTAGTGGAGAGCATGTGAGCGCGCCGGTCAAGGACATCGCGGCAGCGGGCCTGCGCGCCGGGGTCTGGCTGCGCAAGGTGCTCGCCCCGGGCGCACGCCTGCGGCTCGACAGCCGCGAGGTCGAACCCGGTGATGCCTTCATCGCCCTGGTCGGGGCCCATTCTGACGGCCGCAGTTTCATTGCCCAGGCCATCGAGCGGGGCGCGGCCGCGATCGTCTTCGAGGCCGAGCCGGCAGCGGGCGATTCCCTTGCGTCGGGGGCGGCGGCCAACGTGAGCGCTGCGCAGATCCCGGTACCCAACGTCGGCATCGTCGATCTGCGCCACGCGGCGGGCCACATCGCCGCCGAGTTCCTTGGCCATCCCGGCAAGCGCCTGCGCATCGTGGCGGTGACCGGCACCAACGGCAAGACCAGTTGCGCGCACTGGATCGCCCACGGCCTCGCCCAGCCGGGCGGGAGCGGGGCCGGGGTCATCGGCACCCTGGGCAGCGGCATCATCGCCAACGGCGAGGGCGCACAACTCGAGGACTTCCGACTGACCACCCCGGACACGATCGCGCTGCAGCGGATGTTGCTGCGCTTTGCCGAGGCCAAGGTGCCCACGGTGACGATGGAGGCCTCTTCGATCGGACTCGAGCAGGGACGGCTCGCGGCCGTGCCGGTCGAGGTGGCGCTGTTCACCAACCTGACCCGCGATCATCTCGACTACCACGGCGACATGCCGGCCTACCAGGCGGCCAAGCGGATCCTGTTCGCCACGCCTGGACTGCGCGTCGCGATCGTCAACGGCGACGATCCGGCCGCCGCGGCGATGCTCGAGGCGGCTCCGCGCGAAGCCCTGCGCATCGCCTACGGGCTGTCGCCGCCGGCGGAGATTGGCGGCTACGCCGTGCAGCGGCTCGCCGTGGCGCGGATTCGCGATGCGGCCGGCGCCACCGAGGTTGCGGTACGCGGCGAGTTCGGCGCTGCCGACATCCGCATGGAACTGCTCGGCCGCTTCAACGTGGTCAACGCGCTGGGCGTCGCCGCGGCGTGGATCGGGCTGGGTATGCCCTTTGCCGACGCGATGCAGCGACTCGAGAGCCTGCGTCCGGTGCCCGGCCGGATGCAGCGGCTCGAGTTGCCCGACGCGCCGATGGTGGTCGTCGACTACGCCCACACGCCCGATGCGCTTGCCAACGTGCTCGATGCCTTGCGCCCGGTGGCCTCGGCACGTGGCGGGCGGCTCTGGTGCGTGTTCGGCGCCGGCGGCGACCGCGATCCCGGCAAACGGCCGCTGATGGGCTTCGCCGCCGAACAGGTTGCCGATCGCCTGGTGATCACCAGCGACAATCCGCGCTCCGAGGAGCAGTTCCGGATCGTTTCCGACATCCGCGCCGGGCTGAGCCATGAACCTGCCCTGACCGAACTCGATCGCGGCACGGCGATCCGCAGCGCGCTCGACGCGGCGGCGCCAGCCGACTTGGTGCTGATCGCCGGCAAGGGGCACGAGAATTACCAGGAAATCGGCGGCGAGCGCCTGCCCTTCGATGACCTCGAGGTGGCGCGGGAGCATCTCCTGTCGCGCCTGGGAGCAGAGCATGTTTGAGCTCGGCCAGGCCCGCAACTGGATCACCGGCGCGCTGCTCCACGGGGACGGCGCACAGGTCGTGAACAGCGTTTCGACCGACACCCGCGCGATCGAGCCGGGCGCGTTGTACGTGGCGCTGCGCGGCGAGCGCTTCGATGGCCACGACTTCGTCGCCGCCGCGCGCGCCGCCGGTGCCGCCGCGGTGCTGGTTGAAGACTGGCGCAGCGCCTATGGCGAGCCCGCGCTGGCGGTGACCGACACCCGCCGGGCGCTGGGCGAGCTGGCCCATGGCTGGCGGGGCTGCTTCGCGCTGCCGGTGATCGCGGTGACTGGTGCCAACGGCAAGACCACCGCCAAGGAAATGATCGCGGCGATTTTTGCTGCCCACCATGGTGCCGCTGCCGCTCTGGCGACTGCCGGCAATTTCAACAACGACGTCGGCGTGCCGCTCACCGTGCTGCGCTTGCGCGCCGGTCATCGGGCTGCGGTGTTCGAACTCGGCACCAACCGCCCCGGTGAAATCGCCGACTTGGCCGAGATCGTGGTTCCGGGCGTGGCGCTGGTCAACAACGCCCAGCGCGAGCACCAGGAATTCCTCCACGGGGTCGAAGCCAGCGCCCGCGAGAATGGCGCCGCCATCGCCGCGCTCGGCCCCGACGGCGTCGCGGTCTATCCCGGCGACGATCCTTGCGCGCCGATCTGGCGCGAGCTGGCCGGCGCGCGCGCACGCATCGAATTCGGTCTGGGCGACGGTGACGCGGCCTTCGAGGTCTCGGCGCCTGCCGGCGCGCAGGCCAGCGGCTTCGAACTGCGCATCGGGGCCGTCACGCTCGCCGTGCGCTTGGCCACCGACGGCCAGCACAACGTTCGCAACGCGCTCGCGGCTGCGGCGTGTGCCCACGCGCTCGGGATTGGCCCCGCCACCATCGTGCGCGGTCTCGAGCAGTTCCGTCCGGTTCCCGGCCGCCTGGTGCGCTGCACCGCGACCGGCGGCGCGACGCTGATCGACGACACCTACAACGCCAACCCCGATTCGGTGCGGGCCGCGATCGACGTGCTGGCGGCGGCGCCGCCGCCAGGCGTGCTGGTGCTCGGCGACATGGGCGAAGTGGGTGCCGAGGGCCCGGCGTTCCATCGTGAGGTGGGCGCCTACGCCCGCGAACGCGGCGTCAAGCGGTTGCTCGCGTTCGGCACGGCGTGCGCCGACGCGGCCGCCGCCTTCGGACCCGACGCCGAACACTTCACCGTCCTCGATGACCTGATCAAGCGCGCCCGGGACATCGCCGTGCCGGGCGCCACCGTCCTGGTCAAGGGCTCGCGTTTCATGCGCATGGAGCGCGTGGTGAGCGCGCTGGCCGGCCAGCAAATGGGAGGCCACTGATGCTGCTCGAACTCACCCAGTGGCTGGCCCAGGACATTCGCGCGTTTTCGGTGTTCAACTACATCACGTTGCGCGCGATGCTGGCGGCGCTCACCGCTCTGATAGTGGGACTGGCGATGGGCCCGGCGGTGATTCGCAAGCTGGCCGAGCTCAAGATCGGGCAGGCCGTGCGCCAGGACGGCCCGCAGACCCACCTGATCAAGACCGGCACGCCGACCATGGGCGGGGCGCTGATCCTGATCGCGATCGTGATCGCGACCCTGCTCTGGGCCGATCTGCGCAATCGCTTTGTCTGGGTGGTGCTGATCGTGACGCTCGGTTTCGGGCTGATCGGCTGGGTCGACGACTACCGCAAGGTCGTGCACCGCAACCCCAAAGGAATGAGCGCCAAGGAAAAATACGCCTGGCAGTCGCTGATCGGGCTCGGTGCCGCTGTCTACCTGGCGTTCTCGATTCCCTCGCAGAGCAACTCCGAGGCCATCGACCTGTTCCTGCGCTGGCTGGGCAGCGGCTTGAACGCCGAGTTGCCGCCGCGAGCCGATCTGATCGTGCCGTTTTTCAAGCACATCGCCTATCCGCTGGGCGTGTTCGGTTTCATCGTGATGAGCTATCTGGTCATCGTCGGCACCAGCAACGCGGTCAACCTCACCGATGGTGCCGACGGATTGGCGATCCTGCCGGCGGTGCTGGTTGGCGGCGCGCTCGGGATCTTCGCCTACGTGACCGGCAACGCGGTGTTCGCCCGCTACCTGCTGATTCCCTACATGCCGGGCGCCGGCGAACTGGCCGTGATCTGCGGCGCCATCGCGGGCGCCGGGCTCGCCTTCCTGTGGTTCAACACCTACCCGGCACAGGTCTTTATGGGCGATGTCGGGGCGCTGGCGATCGGTGGCGCGCTGGGCACGATCGCGATCGTGGTGCGCCAGGAAATCGTGCTGTTCGTGATGGGCGGGATCTTCGTCGTCGAGACCCTCTCGGTGATGTTGCAGGTCGGCTATTTCAAGTACACCCGGTGGCGCTATGGCCAGGGCCAGCGGATCTTCCGGATGGCACCGCTGCATCATCACTTCGAGGTCGGCGGCGTCAAGGAGTCGCAGGTCGTGGTGCGTTTCTGGATCGTGACCATGATGCTGGTTCTGATCGGCCTTTCGACCCTCAAGATCAGATGAGCACCAAGCGTCCTGGTCAACCCACCACCGAGCGCCACTCGGCCGAGCGCCGCGCGAGCGAGTTGCGCGCGCCAGTGCCGGCGGGTCAGCTCGAACTGTTCGAGTTGCGCGACCGCCCGGTGCTGGTGTTCGGCCTGGGCGAGTCCGGGCTGGCGATGGCCCGCTGGGCCGCCCACAAGGGGGCGCTGGTGCGCGTTGCCGACACCCGTGCCGAGCCGCCGCAGTTGGCAGCGCTGCGCGAACATCTGCCCCGGGTGGAGTTCATCAGCGGGAACCCCGAACCGGCCTGGCTCGAGGGCATCGACCTGGTGGCCTGGAGTCCGGGAATATCGGCCGAACTGGGCCTGAGCGGCGAATTCCACGCCCTGGCGCGCTCGCGCGGCGTGCCGGTGGCCGGCGAACTGGAACTGTTCGCGCAGGCGCTGGCGGTGCTGCGCGAACGCGGCTACCAACCCGCCACCATCGCTGTCACCGGAACCAACGGCAAGACCACCGTGACCGCGCTGGCTGCCCACCTCTGTCGCGAAGCCGGGCTGGTCACCAGGGCGGCCGGCAACATCTCGCCATCGCTGCTCGACAGCCTGCGCGAAGCGCTCGCCGCCGACGCCCTGCCCGAGGTCTGGGTGATCGAGGTCTCGAGTTTCCAGCTGGCGCTCTCCGAGAGTTTCGTCCCCGACGCGGCGACCATTCTCAACGTCGCCCAGGATCACCTCGACTGGCACGCTTCGTTCGAGTCCTACCTCGCCGCCAAGCAGCGGATCCACGCGCCGGGAACCATCGCGGTCGTCAACCGCGCCGACCCGGCGAGCGCGCCGCCGCGCGCAGCCGCCAGGCAGATCAGCTTCGGGCTCGACGCGCCGGCGGGAGACAAGGATGTGGGCACGGTGCGCGAGGGCGCCCTGGTCTGGCTGGCGCAGGCGCTCGCCGAGGAGCCGGTCACCACCGGGCGCTTCGCCGCCGCGGGCGAGATCAGGCTGCAGCGGCTGATGCCGGCCGATGCGTTGCGCATCCGTGGCGCCCACAACCACGCCAACGCGCTCGCCGCGCTGGGCTTGTGCAGCGCCATTGGCGTGCCGATGGCGCGGATGCTCCACGCGCTGCGCACCTATGCCGGCGAGCCCCATCGCTGCCAGCTGGTCGCGGCCATCGACGGGGTCGAGTATTACAACGACAGCAAGGGCACCAATGTCAGCGCCACCGTGGCAGCCATCGAAGGCCTGGGCCGGCGCTGCTGGCTGATCGCCGGCGGCGACGGCAAGGGGCAGGATTTCACCCCGCTGGTCGATCCGGTGCGCCGCAATGTCGCCGGCGTGGTGCTGATCGGCCGCGACGCGTCATTGCTGCGTGATGTCCTGGCGCCGACCGGAGTGGCGCTGATCGAATCCGATTCGATGGCCGCGGCACTCGAGTACGCGAGCGCGGCGGCGCGCTCCGGCGAGGCGGTATTGCTCTCGCCCGCCTGCGCCAGCTTCGACATGTTTCGCAACTACGGCCATCGCGGTGAGGTCTTCATGACGGCGGTGCGCGAGCTAGCCGAACGCCGCGGAATAGCGCTGGAGCTGCCATGCTGAGTCTGCGCCTGCCCTGGATCGAGCGCCGGCGCATCCCGCGCGGCCCGCGCCCCGGTACGCCGCAGGTGCCGGTGCCGGCGGTCGACGGGACGCTGCTCTGGGTGGTGGCCGCACTGATGCTCACTGGCCTGGTGATGGTCTATTCGGCGTCGATCGCGCTGCCCGATTCGCCGCGTTACGCGGCTTACCAGCCGACCCATTTCCTGGTGCGCCACGCGATTTCGCTCACCGTGGCGGTGGTCGTCAGCCTGATGCTGTTCGCGGTGCCGATGCGGCGCTGGCAGCTGCTCTCGCCCTGGCTCTTCCTGCTGGGCATCGTGCTGCTGGTGCTGGTGCTGGTCCCGGGTGTCGGCAGGACCGTGCTGGGCGCGCGGCGCTGGCTGTCGTTGTTCGTGTTCAACCTCCAGCCATCGGAGCTGATGAAGCTCTTCGCGGTGCTCTACGTCGCCGACTACACGGTGCGCAAGCAGGACTATATGCAGCTCTTTCGCAAGGGCTTCCTGCCGATGGGCGCCGCGGTGTCGGTGATCGGGATGCTGCTGCTGCTCGAGCCCGACCTCGGGGCATTTGTCGTCATCAGCGCGATCGCGATGGGCCTGCTGTTCATCGGCGGGGTCAACGGACGGTTGTTCGCCGGACTGGTGGTCACGGCGCTGAGCACGTTCGCAACAATCATCTGGGCCTCCTCGTGGCGCAGCGCCAGGATCTTCGCCTACCTCAATCCATTCGCGCCCGAGAACGCCCTCAACAAGGGCTACCAGCTCTCGCACTCGCTGATCGCGCTCGGACGCGGACAGATCACCGGCGTCGGACTGGGCGGCTCGGTCGAGAAGCTCCACTACCTGCCCGAGGCGCACACCGATTTCCTGCTGGCGGTGATCGGCGAGGAACTGGGCCTGATCGGGGTGCTGGTGCTGGTCGGCGCCTTCTTCTGGATCACGCGGCGGGCGTTCCTGATCGGTCGCCAGGCGATCGCGCTCGAGCGCAGCTATGCCGGGCTGGTGGCCAAGGGAGTCGGGCTGTGGATCGGCCTGCAGGCGTTTATCAACATCGGCGTCAACCTCGGACTGCTGCCCACCAAGGGCCTGACGCTGCCGCTGATGAGTTTCGGCGGCACCGGGCTGGTGGTCAACTGCATTGGCATCGCGTTGCTGGCGCGAGTCGACTTCGAGAACCGCCGGCTGATGCGGGGGGCGGCATGAGCGCCGCGCAAGTCGCCGCCGTGCGCCGCAGTGCGCTGATCATGGCTGGCGGCACCGGCGGTCACGTCCTGCCCGGACTGGCGGTGGCCGCCGAGCTGGCGCGGCGCGGCTGGCACGTGGTTTGGCTCGGCAGTCCCGGTTCGATCGAGGCCAGGATGGTGCCGGAGCACGGCTTCGAGATCCGCTGGGTGCGCTTTTCCGGACTGCGCGGCAAGGGCGCGATGGCGCTCGCGCTGTTGCCGTTCACCTTGTTGCGGGCTTTCTGGCAGAGCCTGCGGGTGCTGCGCGCGGTGCGTCCCGCGGTGGTCCTGGGAATGGGCGGCTACGTCGCCTTCCCGGGTGCGATGATGTCCGCGCTGCTCGGCCGGCCGCTGGTGATCCACGAGCAGAACTCGGTTGCCGGCCTGACCAACCGGGTACTCGCCCGGATCGCCGATCGGGTTCTGGCTGCCTTTCCCGGCGTCCTGCCCAATGCGCAGCGCTGCGGCAACCCGGTGCGCACCGCGGTGCTCGATATTGATCCGCCGGCGGCGCGCTTCGCCGGTCGCAGCGGGCCGCTCCGGGTGATGGTCGTCGGCGGCAGCCAGGGCGCCGCGGTCCTCAACGAAGTCGTCCCGCAAGCGCTCGCAATGATCGCCCCAGTGGAGCGGCCCAGTGTCGTGCACCAGTGCGGACGGGGCAATCTGGAACTGGTGCAGGGGCGCTATCGCGAAGCCGGCGTCGTGGCCGAGGTGATCGAGTTCATCGACGACATCGGCGAGGCCTACGCCGGCGCCGACCTGGTGGTGTGCCGCGCCGGCGCGATGACCATCGCCGAACTGGCCGTGGTCGGCGTGGCCAGCGTGCTGGTGCCGTTCCCGCATGCCGTCGACGACCATCAGACCGGCAACGCGCGCTTCCTCGCCGACGCTGGCGCCGCCGTGCTCGTCGCCCAGAGCGAACTGGGGCCGGCGCGGCTCGCGGCGCTCCTGGGTGAGCGCTCGCGCCCGCAGCTCCTGCAGATGGCCGAGACGGCCCGCAAGCTGGCGCGCCGCGACGCCACCGATTGTGTTGCCGACGCCTGCGAAGCGGTTGCCAAGGATCAATGACGGTGCCAATGCCATGAAACACAAGGTCAGACACATCCATTTTGTCGGCATCGGCGGCTCGGGCATGAGCGGCATCGCCGAGGTCCTGCTCAATCTCGGCTACCGGGTGAGCGGCTCCGACATGAGCTCCAACGCCGCGACCCAGCGCCTGGCGGCACTCGGCGCTGGCGTGATGCTGGGCCACGACGCGGCCAACGTGGTGGGCGCCGATTGCGTGGTCAGTTCGACCGCGGTGCGCGGCGACAACCCCGAAGTGATGGCCGCCCGCGCCCGCCGCATCCCGGTGGTACCGCGCGCGCTGATGCTGGCCGAGTTGATGAAGCTCAAGCAGGGCATTGCCGTCGCCGGCACCCACGGCAAGACCACCACCACCAGTCTGGTGGCGTCGGTGCTGGCGCAGGGCGGGCTTGACCCGACCTTCGTCATTGGCGGCCGGCTCAACAGCGCCGGGGCCAATGCCCGGCTGGGCACGGGTGATCTCATCGTGGTCGAGGCCGACGAATCGGACGCTTCGTTCCTGAACCTGACGCCGATGATCGCCGTGATCACCAACATCGACGCCGATCACATGGAGACCTACGGACACGACTTCGCCCGCCTCAAGCAGGCCTTCGTCGAGTTCACCCAGCGTTTGCCCTTCTACGGCGTGGCGGTGCTGTGCAGCGACGATCGCAACGTCCGCGAGATCATGCCCTTCATCTCCAAGCCGGTGCTCACCTACGGGCTCGATGCCGGGGCGCAGTTTCGCGCCTTCGACGTCCGCGCCGATGGCGCCAGGATGCACTTTACCGTGCAGCGCGAGGAAGGCCCGCCGCTCGAGGTCGAGCTCAACGCCCCGGGCCTGCACAACGTGCGCAACGCGCTGGCCGCGATCGTGGTGGCCGATGAGCTGGGGGTCGACGACGAAGCGATTCGCACCGCCCTGGCCGAGTTCACCGGAGTTGACCGGCGCTTCCATCGCCACGGCGAGATCGCGCTCCCGGGCGGCGGCAGCTTCACGCTGATTGACGACTATGGGCACCATCCGGTCGAGATGGAGGTGACGCTGGCGGCCGCGCGCGGCGCCTTCCCAGGCCGGCGCGTCGTGCTCGCGTTCCAGCCCCATCGCTACACCCGCACCCGCGACCTCTTCGAGGATTTCGTGCGGGTGCTCTCCAGCGCGGATATGGTCCTGCTCGCCGAGGTCTACCCGGCCGGCGAGACGCCGATCGTGGCTGCCGACGGTCGCGCGCTGGCGCGCGCACTGCGCCTGACCGGCAAGCTGGAGCCGATCTTTGTCGAGGACGTCAATGCACTGCCCGAAGCGATCATGGCAGCCGCCCGCGACGGCGATGTCGTGATCACGATGGGGGCGGGGTCGATGGGCGGGGTTCCAGCCCGGTTGCAGGGAGAGAACAATGACTGAGCCAGCCCACGTGAAGCTCGGACCCGCGCCCGGCAATCCGGCCAGTTACGGCCGGGTAGCGGTGCTCATGGGCGGCAGCTCGGCCGAGCGCGAAGTTTCCTTGCGCTCGGGCTCGATGGTGCTGGCCGCGTTGCAGCGCAAGGGCATCGACGCGGTGGCCTTCGATCCCGCCGAGCGCACCCTTGGTGACCTCGCCGCCGGCGGCTTCTCCTCCGCATTCCTGGTGCTCCATGGCCGCTACGGCGAGGACGGCACCATCCAGGGTGCGCTCGAACTGCTGCATATTCCCTACACCGGCTCCGGAGTGCTCTCCTCGGCGACCGCGATCGACAAGATCCGGACCAAGGAAGTCTGGCGCGCCCATGGCCTGGCGACCCCCGCGTGGCGGGTGCTCGAGTCCGGCTTCGCCGCCGACGAGGTGGTCGCCGAGCTCGGGCTGCCGATTGCCGTCAAGCCAGCGAGCGAGGGCTCGACCCTGGGCTTCACCAAGGTGGTCTCGGCCCCCGGGCTGATGGCGGCCTGGGAACTCGCCGCCGCCTATGACGACATCGTGCTCGCCGAGGCGTTCGTCAACGGTCGCGAGCTGACGGTCACGGTGCTGGGTTCAGGCAAGGTCGCGCGGGCCCTGCCGGTGATCGAGATCCGGGCTCCCGAGGGCAACTACGACTACCAGAACAAGTATTTCGGCGACGCCACCAGTTACCTGTGCCCGGCGCCGCTGCCGCCGGCGCTGACCACCAGCTTGCAGTCGCTGTCGGTGGCGGCCTACCGGGCGATCGGCTGCAGCGGCTGGGGGCGCGTCGACGTGATGCTCGACGACTCCGGCCGTCCCTGGCTGCTCGAGGTCAACACCGCGCCGGGCATGACCGACCATTCGCTGGTGCCGATGTCGGCGCGGGCCGCTGGCCTCGAATACGACGACCTGGTCGAACTGCTGCTCGCCGACGCCTCGCTCAAGATTCGCGGTGCGCGCGACCTGCCCGGAGGGTCGCGATGAATCCGTGGCACAACCCGCGCCTGGCCAATGCGTTCGCGCGCATGCTGATCGCCCTGGTGTTGCTGGCGGTGCTCGCCACCGCAGGGTCGTGGACCGCGCGCCGCGCTGTCTTCGACCTGCGCCTGGTGCGGGTCGAGGCGGCGCGGGGGCACGAGCTGCGCCAGAGTTCGGAGTCGCTGTTGCGCGCGACGATCGCCCAGCGGATTCACGGCAGTTTCTTCTCGGTCAATCTCGATGACGTGCGCGCGGTGGTCGAAACCGTGCCCTGGGTGCGCGGGGCGCAGGTCCGCCGCGTCTGGCCCAACCGGCTGGTGGTCGCGATCGAGGAACACCGGCCACTGGCGCTCTGGGAGGACGGGCGACTGGTCAACACCTATGGCGAGTTGTTCAGCGCCAACCTCGACGAGGCCGAGGAGGACGGGGCGTTGCCGCAGTTTGGCGGCCCGAAGGACTCCGAGGGCACGGTAGTGCGCCGCTACGCCGAGCTGCGCGACCTCGTGGCCCCGCTCGGTGCGGTCCCGGTCGCGGTCAATCTTTCCGCGCGCCACGCCTGGTCGGCGCAACTCGACGATGGCACCCGACTGATGATCGGGCGCGAGCAGGGTATCGCACTTGCCGACCGGATCCGCCGCTGGGTGGCCGCCTATCCCGCGGTCAAGTCCCAACTCAATAGTCGCGCCGAGGTGATCGATCTGCGCTACCCCAATGGTTTTGCACTGCGTTCACTGAGCGCGCTCGGCGATGCCGCGCCGCTGGCTGACGCATCCGTCAATTCAGCCAGTAACAGGACCGTCGAATGACCCGAGAAAGCAAGGACCTGATCGTCGGACTCGACATCGGCACCTCGAAGGTGGTCGCAATTCTTGCCGAGATTCTCGGCAATGGCCACTTCGAGATCGTCGGGCTCGGGCAGAGCGAGTCACGGGGCCTCAAGAAGGGCGTGGTGGTCAACATCGAGGGCACGGTCAACTCGATCCAGCGCGCCCTCGAGGAGGCCGAGCTGATGGCCGACTGCAAGATCCACACCGTTTTCACCGGGATCGCCGGCAGCCACATCCGCAGCTTCAACTCGAGCGGTATGGTCGCGATCAAGGACAAGGAAGTCACCGAGGCCGACGTCGCACGGGTGATCGAGACCGCCAAGGCCGTGAACATCCCGACCGACCAGCAGGTGCTCCACGTGCTGCCGCAGGAATTCATCGTCGACGGCCAGGAGGACATTCGCGAGCCGATCGGCATGAGCGGCGTGCGTCTCGAGGTCAAGGTGCACATCGTCACCGGCGCGGTGTCGGCGGCGCAGAACATCGTCAAGTGCGTGCGCCGTTGCGGGCTCGAAGTCCAGGACCTGGTGCTGCAGCCGCTCGCTTCGAGCAACGCGGTGCTCACCGAAGACGAGAAGGAACTGGGCGTGGCGCTGGTCGACGTCGGCGGCGGCACCACCGACATCGCCATCTTCACCGGGGGCGCGATCCGCCACACCGCCGTGATCCCGATCGCCGGCGACCAGATCACCAGCGACATCGCGATGGCGCTGCGCACGCCGACCGCCGAAGCCGAGGAAATCAAGACCCGCTTTGGCATGGCGAAGCAGGCGCTGGCCGATCCGTCGGACAAGCTCGAAGTCCCGGGGCTGGGCGATCGCTCGCCGCGGATGATGTCGCGCCAGGCACTCGCTGCCGTCATCGAGCCACGGGTCGAGGAACTCTTCTCGATGGTCTACCAGGTGATCCGCGAATCGGGCTACGAAGACCTGATCTCGTCGGGACTGGTGCTCACGGGCGGCACCGCGTTGCTGCCGGGCACCGTCGAACTGGCCGAAGACATCTTTCTCAAGCCGGTCCGCATCGGGCTGCCCAGCTATTCGGGGGCGCTGGCCGACGTCGTGCGTTCGCCGCGCTACGCGACCGCGGTCGGGTTGCTCGAGGAGGCACGAACCCAGCATCTGCGCGGCCGGCGGGTCGCCGAGCAGTCCGGGTCACTGAGGGAAAACGTACGCAGGTTCAAGGAGTGGTTCTTGGGAAATTTTTAGTCCGGCGTGACAGCAATTGCCGGTTTGTAACGGAGGGGGCGAGGGGAGAGGTGCAGCGCCAGAGCCCAGCTTCTCCCGTCTCTCTTTCCAGCATTCAGGAGGCAACACCATGAGTTTCGAACTGATTGAAAACGAAGTCGAAGGCGCAATCATCAAGGTTATCGGAATCGGCGGGGCGGGCGGTAACGCGGTCAACCACATGATCAGTCGCGGGGTCGTCGGGGTCGACTTCCTGGCGATGAATACCGACCGCCAGGCGCTGCGCCGGTCGATGTCCGAGCAGGTGCTGCAGCTCGGTGGCAGCGGCCTGGGGGCCGGGGCGCGACCCGAGATGGGTCGGGCCGCGGCCGAGGCGATGCGCGACGAAATCCGCGCCGAGCTCGAGGGCGCGCACATGGTGTTCCTGACCGCCGGCATGGGCAAGGGCACCGGCACCGGGGCGTCCCCGGTGGTGGCCGAGATCGCCCGCGAGCTCGGCATCCTGACCGTCGGGGTGGTCACCAAGCCCTTCGAGTTCGAGGGCGTGCGCAAGATGCGCATCGCCGAGGAGGGCATCGAAGAACTGGTCGGGCTGGTTGACTCGCTGATCATCGTGCTCAACCAGAAGCTCTTCGAAGTCATGGACGAGGACGCCAGCCTCGAGGATGCCTTCAAGCGGGCCGACAATGTCCTGCACAACGCCGTCGCCGGCATCGCCGAGATCATCAACGTCCCGGGCCTGGTCAACGTCGACTTCGCCGACGTCAAAACCGTGATGGGCGAACAGGGCAAGGCGATGATGGGAATCGGCGAAGCCTCCGGGCTCGACCGCGCCCGTCTGGCAGCCGAGCAGGCCGTAGCCTCGCCGTTGCTCGATGGCGTCGACCTCTCGGGCGCACGCGGGGTGATCGTCAACATCACCGCCACCCGCAGCCTCAAGTTGAAGGAGACCAACGAGGTCATCAACACCATCAAGGAGTTCTGCGCCGACGACGCGACCATCATCCACGGCACGGTGTTCGACGAGGACATGAACGACTCGCTGCGGGTCACGGTCGTGGCCACCGGGATCGGCAAGCGCAGCGCCAAGCCGGTGCTGGTCCCGCAGACGCGGCTGCGCACCGGCACCGATGGTGGCCCGGTGCAGCAGGAGCCGGCCGCTGCGGTGGCCAATGCCAACTACGAGGGCTTTGACCAACCGGCGGTGTGGCGCAATCCGCGTGGCTCGGCGGCGGCCCAGGTCCAGGCTTTGGAGGAGAGCGGCGTCGAGCGCTTCGACATTCCCGCTTTCCTGCGCAAGCAGGCCGACTGAGGGGCGCATGGGCGGCATCCCCGGTCAGCACGACGGGTTTTCGCCCGCGCCCTAGAATGGGTGCTTGTGCTCACGTAACCAGGAGAACGCAATGACGATCAAGGTGGGCGACCGGCTGCCCGATGCCAAGCTGTTCGAATTTCACGAGACCGAGGAAGGGGGCTGCTCGGTCGGGCCTAACGCCTACCAGGTCGCAGACCTGGTCAAGGGCCGCAAGATCGTCATTTTCGGGCTCCCGGGCGCGTTCACGCCGACCTGCTCGGCACGGCACGTCCCCGGTTACGTCGAACACTACGACGCGCTGCGCGAGCGCGGAGTCGACGAGATCTGGTGCGTTTCGGTCAACGACGCCTGGGTGATGGAGGCCTGGGCCAGGGACCAGCACACCGCGGACAAGGTCCGGATGATGGGTGACGGCAACCTGGAATTTACCCGGGCCATCGGGCTCGATGCCGACATGTCACGAGTCGGATACGGATTTCGGTCGCGCCGCTATTCGATGTTCGTCGATGACGGCGTCGTCAAGCTGCTCAACATCGAGCCCGGCGCCAAATTCGAGGTGTCCGGCGCCGATACGATCCTGGCACAGCTGAGTTGAACGTCTTCCCCGCGGAAGACTGAGCGATGCTGCGCCAGCGCACGATCAAGGAACAGGTGCGCACCACTGGCGTGGGGCTGCATTCCGGTCGTCGCGTCGAGCTGACCCTGCGACCCGCCCCGGCCAACACCGGGGTGGTGTTCCGCCGCACCGACCTCGTTCCGCCGGTGGAGATTCGTGCCGCCGCCGATCGCGTCACCGATACCAGGATGGCCTCGACGCTGAGCGCCGGGCAGGGCGCCCACGATCCGGTAGCACAGGTGGCGACGGTCGAGCACCTGATGGCGGCGCTTGCCGGACTCGGAATCGACAACGTCTACGTCGATGTCACCGCGGCCGAGATCCCGATTCTCGACGGATCGGCCGGCTCGTTCGTGTTCCTGATCCAGTCCGCCGGGGTACTCGAGCAGGGTGAGTCCAAGCGTTTCATCGCCGTGCGCAAGACCGTCGAGGTCAGCGAGGGCGACAAATGGGCACGGCTCGAGCCCCACTTCGGCTTCCGGGCACGGTTCTCGATCGCCTTCGCCCATCCGGCGATCGACGCTACCGAGCAGCAGGTCGAGGTGGACTTCGCCACCTCGTCGTTCATCAACGATGTGGCGCGTGCCCGCACCTTTGGTTTCGTGCAGGACGTCGAGGCCCTGCGGGCCAGCGGGCTGGCCCAGGGCGGCAGTCTCGGCAACGCCATCGTGATGGACGAATACCGGATCCTCAATGCCGAGGGACTGCGCTCGACCGACGAGTTCGTCAAGCACAAGATGCTCGACGCGATCGGCGACCTCTACCTGGCCGGTCACCCGCTGCTGGCCTCCTATACCGCCCACAAGTCCGGGCATGCGCTCAACAATGCGCTGCTGCGCGCCCTGTTCGCCGATCCCGCCAACTACGAGCTGGTGAGCTTCGGCGACCGCAAGAACGCGCCGCGGCTCTTTGCCAGCGACTGGAACGCTTCATGAGACTCCGGTCCCAGGAGTTGTCCCACCGGTTGGCGCCATGATCATCTTTCTGCGCATCATCTTTGCGCTCGGCCTCGGGGTCGCGCTGTGGTGCGGCATCGCCTATCTCGCGAGCGGCGAGCGGCGCTACCTGCAGCTCGCCATGCGCACCCTGCTGGGGACCTGCCTGCTGGGCCTGTTGTTCTTTGCCGGGCTGATCGCCGAGCGCCTGCTCTCTTAGCCGGCCGTCACCGGCTACGACCGCCCCCGTCGCTGCCTCTTCACCAGCCGCACCAGCGCGCGCTGCAGTGGCGTGGCGGTCCGCCGACCGGCGGCCGTCGCCGCCCCCAGTTCCGCGAAGGCCGCCAGTGCGCGCTCCGGAATCGGTGCGCGCGGGGCAATGGGGGGCAGGCGCGTCCGGCTCGTGCGTTGCGGTCGGAATCGGATTCGATTAACCTTGGCCGTAGTTTCCTGGACCGCCGCCAACAGTGTCGGCTCGAGTTGACGGCATTTGGCCGCGGCAGCTGCCGAGCGAGTCGCCGCGATCAGGGTTTCACCCTGGATTGCGACCACTGCCAGCCCCAGTTCCGGTGCGGCCTTGCGCAGGGCGGCCTCGATTCGCAGCAGGGTGTCGATCTGCGCCGCCGCGTTGCGATAGGCCGGCTCGGCACTGAGCCAGTCCAGGACTTGTTTGGGAACACTTGCTTGCATTGGTGGTGTATTTCTCCTGCCAGCGCAACGATAGCAGAGCGGGAGTGCTTGCGGTTTGCAGATAATTCTGGTCCATCCTCGGCTGAGCAGGGCGCGCACCATCACGGTGTCGCGCAGGCGGCTCGTGGCCGCTGCCGCGGCGCTGTTGCTGGCGCTGTTGCTGGGTTCCGGGCTGCTGTCGTGGGCGACTCTGCGCAACGCCGACTCGCTGCGTGCCAGTCTCGCCGGATCGTGGCTGGGTGCCACGGTCACCCCCCCGGTTGCGGGCGTCAGCGACGACTATGTGCGCCAGAACATCGACGCGCTGGCGGTGCGGCTCGGGCAGATCCAGGCGCGGCTGGCCGGCCTGGACGCCCTTGGCGATCGGCTGGTGGAGAGCGTCGGCTGGAATGGGCCGGACGGCAAGCGGCCGGAGGTGTCGCCGCGGAATTTCTGGGCCCCCCGCAGCCGCACGGCGCCGCAGTCCGCGCCGGGCACAGTTGCCGAACCGGCAGCGGCGGGCAGCGGCGGTCCCTACCTGCCGGCAGAGCCTGAGCGCGCGCTCGGTGACCTGGGGCTGGAAATCGAGCGCACTTCCGGCCTGCTCGAACGGCGCCTCGACCAGTGGAGCCTGCTCGAATCCGACCTGCTCTACCAGAGCGTGGCCAACAAGCTGGTCCCGACCAGCGAGCCGCTGCGCGAACCTTCGGTCGGCTCGGGGTTTGGGTGGCGCTCCGATCCCTTTACCGGCAAATCCGCTCTTCATGACGGGCTGGACTTCAATTCCCGGACCGGGACGCCGATCCTGGCCGCCGGGGCAGGCGTCGTCGCCAGTGCCGGGCGCCACCCGGCCTATGGCCTGGTGGTCGACATCGACCACGGCGCCGGAGTAAGTACACGCTATGCCCACTCGAGCAAGGTACTGGTCCAGCCGGGCGACATCGTGCGCCAGGGCCAGAAGATCGCCGAAGTCGGCACGACCGGCCGCTCGACCGGGCCCCACCTGCATTTCGAGGTGCGGGTCAATGGCGAGCCGCGCGACCCGATGCGCTACCTGAGGGACATGGCGCACGGCGCCTCCCTGGCGCGCGGCCCGCGGCGCTGACCCCGCGCGCCGCGTGTTAAAATCCGACGTTTGCCCAACTGAGAAGAGGGCCCGCCAAGCGCCGTGAGCCTGGGGGGTTCCAGCCACCCCAATGATCCAGAAATTCCTCACCCGTTTCTTCGGCAGCCGCAACGAGCGCCTGTTGCGCAGTTTCCGCAAGACCGTCGAACGGATCAACGCGCTCGAGCCGGAGATCGTCAAGCTCTCCGACGAACAACTGGCCGCCAAGACCGGCGAGTTTCGCGAGCGCCATGCCAATGGCGAGACACTCGACAGCCTGCTGCCGGAAGCCTTCGCGGTCTGTCGCGAGGCGGCAGTGCGCAGCCTGCAGATGCGCCACTTTGACGTCCAGATCGTCGGCGGGATAGTGCTGCATAAGGGCAAGATCGCCGAGATGCGCACTGGCGAGGGCAAGACGCTGACCTCGACGCTGGCGGTCTACCTAAACGCGATCGCCAACAAGGGCGTCCACGTCATTACCGTCAACGACTACCTGGCGAGCCGCGACGCGGCGTGGATGGGCAAGGTCTACAGCTTCCTCGGCCTGACGGTCGGGACGATCCTCTCCCAGCAGTCGACCGAGGACAAGCGGATCGCCTACGCCGCCGACGTCACCTACGGGACCAACAACGAGTTCGGCTTCGTTTACCTGCGCGACAACATGGAGTATTCGGCCGGGGATCGGCGCCAGCGCGGCCTGAACTACGCCATCGTCGACGAGGTCGACTCGATCCTGATCGACGAGGCCCGCACCCCGCTGATCATCTCGGGGCAGGCCGAGGACCACACCGAGATGTACCGGGCCATGAACGCGATTCCCGCGTTGCTGACCGAAATGACGATTGAGCCCAAGCTCGGCGAACCCGATGCACCCGGGGATTACTGGATCGATCGCAAGAGCAACCAGCTTCATCTCTCCGAGGCGGGCCACGAGAAGGCCGAAGATCTGCTGACCGAGAACGGCATGCTGCCTGCCGGAGCCAGCCTCTATGACTCGGCCAACATCGTCCTGTTCCATCACCTGATGGCGGCGCTGCGCGCCCACTGCCTCTATCTGCGCGACCAGCAATACGTGGTCAACAACGGCGAGATCGTGATCGTCGACGAATTTACCGGGCGGATGATGGTCGGCCGGCGCTGGTCCGAGGGCCTGCACCAGGCCGTCGAAGCCAAGGAAGGCGTCCCGATCCAGGCCGAGAACCAGACGCTGGCTTCGATCACCTTCCAGAACTTCTTCCGCATGTACGGCAAGCTCGCCGGCATGACCGGGACGGCGGACACCGAGGCCTACGAATTCCAGGAGATCTACGGCCTGGAGACGGTGGTGATCCCGACCCACAAGAAGATGATCCGCGACGACCGCCAGGACCAGGTGTTCCGGACCGCGCGCGAGAAGTACAACGCGATCATCGCCGACATCAGGGACTGCTACGAGCGCAGCCAGCCGGTGCTGGTGGGCACGACCTCGATCGAGAACTCGGAGCTGCTCTCGGAGATGCTCGACAAGGCGAGCCTGCCGCACAACGTGCTCAACGCCAAGCAGCACGCCCGCGAAGCCCAGATCGTCGCCGAGGCCGGCAGCCCGAAAATGATCACGATCGCCACCAACATGGCGGGCCGCGGCACCGACATCGTGCTCGGCGGCAACGTTTCCAAGCAGATCGAGGCGGTCCAGGACGACGAGACGCTTCCTCCGGAACAGATCGAGACGCAGGTCGCGCTCATCAGGCAGGAATGGCAGAAGATGCACGACCAGGTGGTGGCCGCCGGCGGCTTGCACATCGTCGGCACCGAGCGCCATGAGTCGCGCCGGATCGACAACCAGCTGCGCGGCCGCTCGGGACGCCAGGGCGACCCGGGATCGTCGCGCTTCTACCTGTCGATGGAAGATCCGCTGCTCAAGATCTTCGCCGGCGACCGGCTCAAGGCGATCATGGACCGCCTCAAGCTGCCCGATGGCGAGGCGATCGAGGCCGGCATGGTGTCGCGCTCGATCGAGAGCGCGCAACGCAAGGTCGAGAGCCGCAACTTCGACATCCGCAAGCAGCTGCTCGAGTACGACGACGTCGCCAACGACCAGCGCAAGATGGTCTATTCCGACCGCAATGCGCTGCTTGACTCGGTGGATTTCTCGGAGCGGATTGCCGACCTGCGCAATCGCGTCTTCACCGACCTGGTCCAGCAGTTCGTGCCCGCGGAGAGCGTCGAGGAACAGTGGGACGTGGCCGGCCTGGAAGCGGTGCTGCGCGACGAGTGGCAGCTCGAGGTGCCGCTCGGCACGATGATGAAGGAGAGCAGTGAGCTCACCGACGACGACCTCGTCGCAGCGGTGACCAAGGCCGCCGACGAGTCCTATGCCGCCAAGGTCGAGCTGGCCGGGGCCGAGCCCTTTGCCGGTTTCGAGCGTTCGGTGTTCCTGCAGGTGCTCGACCAGCACTGGCGCGAGAACCTCAGTTCGCTCGACTACCTGCGCCAGGGCATCCACCTGCGCGGCTACGCCCAGAAGAACCCCAAGCAGGAATACAAGCGCGAGGCCTTCGAACTCTTCACGCTGATGCAGCAGCGGGTGCGCACCGACGTCACCCGGGTGCTGACCACCGTGCGCATCCAGGCTGCCGAAGAGCAGATTCCCGAGCCGCCCGCCGCCCCGCCGCCGCCGGCGTATTCGAACGTCAGCTATACCCACGCCGAATTCGACGAGTCCGCGGCCGCTTCCGGCGAGGATCCGGAGGAGCTGGCGCTGGCGCTGCAGTCACCGCCCAAGGGTGGCGAGCCGGCGCAGCAGCCGTTCAAGCGCTTCGGCCAGAAGATCGGGCGTAACGACCCGTGCCCCTGCGGTTCGGGCAAGAAATACAAGCAGTGCCACGGCAGGCTGAATTAACGCGAAAAGACTCACTTGATCAAAAAGTGACATGGATTGACTAGGTGAAAATGCCTGGCCTACAGTCTGGCCATGCAGACCTACTTTCACCCCATCCAGGACTTGCACCATCCCCGCACCTACCTTTCGCGCGGGCGGATGCGAGAGCCGCAGGAAGTGCCCGAGCGCAGCCGACGTTTGCTGCAAGCGGTCACGCGTCTGGGCTTTGATGTAAGTCAACCCGGCGACTTTGGCATGCGCGCGCTGGAGGCTGTTCACAGCCCGGCTTATCTGCGGTTTCTCCAGGAGGCCCATGCCGAGTGGAAACTGACCGCCGAGGACTGGGGCGACGAGGTGATGTCCAACGTATTCATTCGCGAAAACAATCCTCTTCGCGGCATCCTTGCCAAAGCGGCCCGCTATCAAGCCGATGGCAGCTGTCCCATTGGTCAACACACCTGGCAATCGGCCTATTGGTCAGCGCAATGCGCATTGGCAGGAGCACATGTTCTGCTGGAGGGTCAGAGCCAGGCGTATGCGCTCTGCCGGCCCCCCGGCCATCACGCGCGCCAGGAAGCCGCCGGTGGATTCTGTTATCTCAACAACACCGCGATTGCCGCCCAAGCCCTGCGCGAGCGCTTCCCGAAAGTGGCCATTCTCGATACCGACATGCACCACGGCCAGGGCGTGCAGGAGATCTTTTACGAGCGCCGCGACGTCATGTACGTGTCGATCCATGGCGACCCGACCAATTTCTATCCCGTCGTGGCGGGACACGCCGACGAGAACGGTGCTGGAGGAGGGGTTGGCTACAACATCAATCTACCGATGCCTCATGGCTCCCCGGAATCGGTTTTCTTCGAGCGCCTGGAGCGTGCCGGCGAGGCTCTGAGGGGTTTCGAGCCAAACGCTTTGGTGCTGTCGCTGGGGTTTGACATCTACGTCGATGACCCGCAGTCCAAGGTTGCCGTTACGACGGAAGGTTTCGCCCGGCTCGGGCGGGCCGTGGGGGCTCTGGGCCTTCCGACCTTGATCGTTCAGGAGGGTGGCTACGACCTGGAGAGCCTGGAAGCCAACGCCGAAGCCTTCTTCGGCGGTTTCGCCCAAGACCGGCCCGGGAACTGAGCCCGATTCATTCGACCGGCGGACTTTCGCCTTGTTCCGGCAACTTGAGCGACCCGCGGCAGTCTTCCCGTTGCTGCATGTCCTTGACCACCAGTTTCAGGGCCTTGGTGAAATCATCGATCAGGCGATTGGTTCGCAACTCGTGTTTGTAGACGAGGAAGAAATTGAACCATTGATCGACGGCAACGCCGCGGCTCGTCAACTTGGTGGTCTCGCAAATATCTGCCGCCGTGATGGCATTGACCAGGCTCACACCGCCACTGAGTTCGATCATCGCGCCGATCGATGACAGGCTGGAGCGCAGCTCGTGCTGGTGCAATCGACGCAGGCTCTTGTCCTCGTAAATAAGGTGATCGGACTGGATCGGGCGAATCAAGATCTCGCCGACCAGGTCCTCGAGCTTCACTTCCTTGCGCTTGGCCAAGGCACTGCTGTGCAGGAGCAGAACCCGCATCTTGGCCGCTACGAACTGCCTGAATTGAAGGTTGGGCTCATGCATTTCATAGGAAACCAGCGCCAGATCGAGATGCCCGGCCTCGACCTCGGCGATCATCGTGCTGCTGGCTGCGACGTCCAGTGAGATCGCGACTCCGGGATGATCCTGCAGGTAGCGGTGCACTGCCTGCGGTCCGAAACGGCTGCCCAGCCCCGGGGCGCAGCCGATCTTCAGGGAAGCCACTCCATTGCCCTGCAAGGCGTAGATGTTCTCCTCGATGCGGGTCAGATTACCCATGAATTGCGTCGCTTCATCGAACATGTAGAGTCCGGCGGCGGTGATTTGCAGGCGCTGCTTGCCGCGCGTGAAGAGGCGGATCTTGAGCGTGCCTTCCAGGCGCGCCAGCGCGTGGCTGACCGCGGATTGGGTCAGGTCGAGCTGAATGGCCGCCTGACGGGTGGATCCGGTGATCACTATCGCGTGAAAAATTTCCAGGTCGCGCAGGCTGAAGTCGGTCCGCATGGTGAATCATCGTCCAGTTCAAGTGATTAATATTTATTCTACGTTGACAAGGAAATTTGGCCGATGCGATACTGAATTGGTCACTTATTTGGCGATTATTACACTTGGATTACTAATAACGGTGTGATGATCAAATTTGATAGGGTGTACCGCTTTGATTCCCGAGCGCAGAGGGTCCGGCAAGATAAGAGGAACTTAACAATTTCAGGATGCCGCGTGTCCGACTACCTGTTCTACCAGTCAGCCGTTCAACTTCCGGTCATCGACCGCGCTGAAGGCATCTATGCCTGGGACTGCAACGGGAAGCGTTATATCGACGCCTCCTCCGGGGCGATCGTCTCCCACCTCGGGCACGCGCATCCGGCTGTCGGCAGGGCAATGCAGCAGCAATTGGGCAAGGTCGCCTTCGCTTACCGGACACAGTTTGAAAACCAGCCGGCGCTCGATCTTGCTGAGCGCCTGGTCGCACTGACGGGCAAACGCTTCGACCGCGTGTTCTTTTCGTCCGGCGGTTCCGAAGCGGTCGAGTCGGCGCTGAAGATTGCGCGTCAATACTGGTTCTGCAGCGGCGAACCGCAACGAAGCATATTCATCAGTCGCAAACCCGCGTACCACGGCTCGACCATGGGTGCACTGGCGATGACCAGCTACACCCCGCTGACGGCACCCTTCGTGCCGATGTTTCAGCATTACCCAAAGATCTCTTCGCCAACCCAGTACCGCATCCCCGAGGGCATGAGTGCCGAGGCCTACGCCCTGGCGTGTGCCGATGAACTGGAAGCAGCCATTCTGGCGGTCGGGGCGGAGAACGTCGCCGGCTTCATCGCCGAGCCGGTCGGCGGCGCCAGTACCGGCGCCGAGGTGCCGCACGACGTCTATTTCCCCCGCATTCAGGCCATATGCCAGCGCTACGGCATCTTGCTGATACTCGACGAGGTCATGACCGGGATAGGCCGCACCGGCAAATGGTTTGGTTACGAGCATTGGGATGTGCAGGCGGACATCGTCTGCCTGGCCAAGGGTTTGGGCGCTGGCTACTACCCGGTTTCGGCCACGCTTACCCGGGCGCAGTTCACTGACCCGATTCTCGCCGGCGGCGGCTTCCAGCACGGCTACACCTATGCGGGAAATCCGCTGGCCAGCGCTACCGCCCTGGCGGTCATCCAGGCGGTTGAAGACGAGGACCTCGTAGCCCGGGTGGCGCACAACGGCCCCTACCTGCTCGAACGGCTGCGGGGCTTGCAGCAACGCCATGACTTCGTCGGCGATGTGCGTGGCAGGGGGTATCTGCTGGCGCTGGAATACGTCGCCGATCGCCAGCGCAAGACACCTTTCCCACTGGCCCAGAACGTCAGTGAGGCAATCACCCGGCTCGCCCACGAACGCGGGCTGATCATTTACCCGCGGCGTTCGCTGATGGGTGAACTCGGCGACCATACCCTGATATCGCCGCCGCTCATTACCACTCGGTCACAGTGCGACGAGATTGTCGAACTGCTGGATCAAACGCTCACCGCGTTCGCGCAACGGCGAGTCGCCGCGTGAGCAAGCTTCGCTCGCTCGCCGAAGCCATCGCTGCGGTGCCCGACGGCAGCAGCATCATGGTCGGCGGCTTCGGCTCACCAGGCACGCCTTTTTCGCTGATCGATGAACTGATCCGCCAGGGCAAGCGCGACCTGGTCATCATCAAGAACGACGCCAACCAGGATGGTTATGGCGTCTCCCGCCTGGTTCAGGCCGGGGCGGTCCGCAAGCTCATCACTACCCACGTAGGCCTGAGCGGCGCCGTGCAAAAGGCCTTCAACGCCAGGACGCTGGAGATCGAATTTGCTTCCCAGGGTCTCTTTGCGGAGCGCATCCGTTGCGCCGGCGTCGGACTGCCAGCCTTTCTGACCGACATCGAGTTGCCGGCCGAGTTGTGCCACGACCGCACCGTTGTCGAGTACCGGGGCCGGCAGCTATTTGTCGAGCCGGCGTTGAGGGCCGACTTTGCCCTCATTACCGGTCACGTTGCCGATAGCCAGGGCAACTTGCGTCATCACGGCGCGGCACTGAACTTCACCACCTTGATGGCGATGGCCGCGGACTGCGTGGTTGCGGAAATCTACGAGATGCGACCAACTGCACTGCCCCCCAACGACATCCATACGGCGGGCATTTTTGTTCACCGTCTCGTCCCGGTCCAAAGAGAAGCTTCCCATGAATATGAAGCCATCCAGCGCTGACCCGCGGCGGGTTATCGCGCAGCGGGCCGCCGCCGAGTTGCGCGACGGACAACTGATCAATCTCGGCATTGGTTTGCCGAACCTGATTCCTGCCTACCTGAGCCCCGAAACGAAAGTCTGGCTGCATTCGGAGAACGGCATCATCGGTGTCGGCGCGATGGCCAGCGCGGAAAACATCGATCCCGATTTGATCGATGCCGGCGGCGGCTACATCACGGTTGCGCCCGGTGGTGCGATCGTCGATAGCGCCACCTCATTCGGCATCATCCGCCGGGGACTGCTGGACATCACCTTTCTTGGTGCTCTCGAGGTCTCCCAGTACGGCGACCTGGCCAACTGGATGATTCCCGGGAAGTTTGCAGCTGGCGCCGGTGGCGGTATAGAACTGGCGCAGAAAGCCAAGCGCGTGATCGTCACCATGCAGCACACCGACAAGGATGGCAATCCTCGAATTGTCGAACGCTGCGCTCTTCCGCTGACAGCGCGCAACTGCGTGTCAACGATCATCACCGAGCACGCGGTCTTCGATATCGGCGCAAAGGGGCTGAGCCTGCGCCAAATGCTTGGCGAGCTCAGCCTGGCGCAGTTGCGCGAGATTACCGCCGCGCCTTTCCAGGACGCGCGCCCAGCCATCAATTGAACGTATTTCAGCAAGAGAGGATTACATTCGGTCTATCTAATTGAATCTTTGCGAAATCGCCTGAACAGTGTCGCGTCACGTTTGCGCTGATTCAGGATGAGTCACTGAGTAGTTAAACCCTCAAAGGAGACAACTTCATGAAAAAATTGACCACCTTAGCGCTGACCGCCGGGTTTGCCTTCTCTGCGTTCCTGGCCCCTGGCGTAGCTTCTGCCGATGACCTGGCAGGGATCAAGGCAAGTGGCGAAATGAAGATTGCGATGACCGGGGCGTATCCCCCGTTCAGTTTCGTCAACGAAAAGAATGAGGTCGTGGGCTTCGATGCCGACATTGGCGCCGAGATTGCCAAGCGGCTGGGGGCCAAGAGCGTGATCGTCAGCACCGCCTGGGACGGCATCATTGCAGGCCTGCTTGCGAAAAAGTTTGAGGCGATTGTCGGCAGCATGACCATCACGCCGGCGCGGGAGAAGGCGGTGGACTTTGTCGGCCCCTACTATCACGCCGGGCGCGCGGTGTTTGTCGCGGAAGGTTCCGACATCAAGGACCTGAACGGCATCAAGGGCAAGACGGTCGGCGTGACCTTGGGCGAGACCCATGAAAAATGGGCGCGCACCCAGGCAGGGTGGACGATTCGCACCTACAAGGGGCTGCCAGAGTTGTTCCTCGAACTCAAGAGCGGACGCGTCCAGGCCATCGTGGCGGACAACATTCCGGTCATGATCGCGATCAAGAACTCCGGCGAAAAGATTCGCCAGCTTGATACCCCAAATATTGAAGGCGGCAGCGTGGCCATCGGCATTGCGATCCGCAAGAACAACCCGGAACTCAAGGCAGCCATGCAAAAGGCTCTGGACGCCATGATGAGCGACGGCACCTACGAGAAGATTTCGGTGCAATGGATCGGGCGGGACATTCGCTGATTGCCGCGCGGCGGAATTAGCATTTTCACTACCCGCAAGGGCCGATGATCGACATCTCCTTCATGGGGCGCATCCTGCCCGCCTTTGCAGAGGCGGCTGTGGTGACCGCCAAGGTCGCGTCGCTCTCGGTCGTCCTCGGTCTGGTCATGGCGGTGCTGGTGACAAGTCTGCGCTTGTCACCGTACCGTCTCCTGCGCTGGATCGGGGCGGCCTATGTCAGCGTGATGCGGGGTACGCCTGCCCTGATCCAGCTCTTCCTGCTTTACTTTGGCGGGCCGCAGGTGGGTATCAACCTCGAGCCGGTGTCCGCCGGGGTGATTGGCCTGGGGCTGAACATTGCGGCCTACATGGCGGAGGCCATTCGGGGCGCCTTGCTGTCGGTGGACCGGGGGCAAGCCGAAGCTGCGCGCACCCTGGGCCTCAGTCGCAGCCAGACCATGCGCCGCGTAATCGTGCCGCAGGCCGCCCGGATGATGATTCGCCCCCTGGGCGTCAACGCCGTGGCCCTGCTCAAGGGCACGGCGCTGGTCTCCAC
>JAGXFG010000028.1 GCA_024637395.1 Burkholderiaceae bacterium
CAGCTCGGTGCGTTTTCCTCGCTGGAGAGTGCGCGGCTGGCCCAGAGGCGGCTGGGCCGCGAGATCGACTGGCTCGCCGAACGGTTGGTGGTCCGTTCCGAGCAGTCGCTGTTCAAGGTCCAGGCTGGTCCGTGGCGTGCTCAGCCAGAGGCGCAGGCCGCTGCTGAACGCATCCTGCGCGAGGCCGGGGTCGAGTCCTTCACGGTCACTCGTTAGAATCGGTCTTCGCCAGCTCGAGAGTGCGCGGGTAGACGATCCGGTGGGGCAACCCGGTAAGCCGTTCGGCCAGCCGCGCCGCGCGACTGGGCGGCAATTCCGCCAGCAGACTGGTGAGCAGCTGATCGAGGCTGGTTTCGATCGTGATCGCGGCTGCGGACGCTGCTTCATCGCGGGCGGTGGCAGCGACTTTTGCGGGCGGCGCGATTGCGATCGCATATTCACCGCGGGCCCGGTTGGGGTCTGCGTCCAGCCAGGTTGGCGCTTCACCAGCGGGAAGCGCGACGATTTCTTCGAACTTCTTGGTCAGCTCGCGCCCGAGCACCAACCAGCGCTCCGGACCCAGCACAGCGGCAATCGCTCCGAGGGTTGCGCCAATCCGGTGCGGGGACTCGAAGATCACCACGATGCCGGCGCTTCTTCCCAGACTTGCCAGGCGTTCGTCGCGCGCCTTCGCCCGGCTGGGGAGGAAGCCGGCAAACAGGAACGAACCGTCATCGGCCAGGCCGCTGGCCGAGAGCAGGGCCAGCACCGCCGATGGCCCCGGCACCGGAATCACCCGGTGACCAGCGGCCCGTGCGGCCGCGACCACCCGGGCGCCCGGGTCGCTGATCGCCGGTGTGCCGGCATCGCTCACCAACGCCACCACCTTGCCCTCGTCGAGCAGGCCAACGATCCGCTGGGCCGCGCTGTTTTCGTTGTGCTCGTGGACCGCGATCATCCGGGCGTGACTGGCTACCAGTGTCAGCAGCTTCTGGCTGACGCGGGTGTCCTCCGCGCCCACCCAATCCGCGACCCGCAGCACTTCCATCGCCCTCGGGCTTAGGTCGCCGAGATTACCGATGGGCGTAGCCACTACATATAATCCAGCTTCCAGGGTCTTGTCAGGCAGGGGTTCCATATGTCTCGTCGCCGGTTGCTGTCGACTATTGGCCGCGTTGCTGTTGCGGGATGGGTGACGACCAGGGGATTGTCCGGTGTGGCGCAACCTTCGGCAAGTTCAGCGGCTCGCTCGAGCAGCGGCGCGGCGGCGATCGCGCTGATCCTGCCAGCTGCCGACGGAGCCTTTCGCACCGCCACCGCCGCAGTGCTCGCCGGTGTTCGTGCGGCGCACGCGCGTGACGGCTACGGCGTCACGATCGAAGTGTTCGTCGAGCCAACCAACGAAGAAGAAATGATCGCGCTCTACCGCGAATTCGTGGCGCGCTCGACCCGGCTGGTGATCGGGCCGCTCACCCGCGATGCCGTCAATATGCTGGGCGCGATCGACGTGTTGCCGATTCCGACGGTGACCCTCAACTTCCCCGAGGCCGGTGCCAGGACTCCGGGCAATGTGCTGCTCTTCGGCCTGTCGGCGGAGAGCGAAGCGGCGCAGATCGCGCGCTTTGCCTTCCAGGAGGTTTCGGCGCGCGTGCCCTGGCGCCATCCGCTGGCGGCGCTTGCGGTGTCCAACTCGAGCCCGCTGGCGCAGCGCGGCGCGCAGGCGTTCATGGCAACCTGGCGCTCGCTTGGCGGCCTAGTCATGGAGCCGATCGCGACCGACACCCGCGCTCTCGGGGAACTGCGCGCGTTGCTGCGCGGCAAGCGCGCCGACGTCTACTTCGTTGGCCTGCATCCGGATGTGCTTGGCATGCTGCGCACAGTGGTGGGTGCGGAGGCAGCCCTCTACGGGACCTCGACGCTCAACACCGGCTCGGCCCAGGCTCAGGGCCCGGGTCTGGCGGGCGAGCTGGAACGCCAGCTGGACGGCGTGCGTCTGGTCGAGATGCCCTGGCAGGTGCTGCCCGCAGACCCTGCGGTGATGTCCTACCCGGCTTCTCTCGAGGCCTTTCCACACATCGAGTTGCAGCGGCTTTACGCGCTGGGTATCGACGCGTTCCGGATTGCGCGGGAGCGCCTTGACGGCAGGCAACTGTTCGAGCTCGATGGGGTCACCGGCCGCCTGAGCGTCCGGGTTCGGACCGACGAGCGAGTGGTGCGCGAAATGGTCGTCTGTCAGTACCTCAACGGGGTGGTCGTTCCGCTCGAGATGCAGTAAGCGCCGTGCGGTCCCCGACCCAGCGGCTCGGCGCCGCCGCCGAAGACCTGGCTCTCGCCTACCTGCGCGCGCAGGGACTCGAATTGCTGGCCCGCAATGTCGCTAGCCGGGTCGGTGAAATCGACCTCTTGATGCGTGACGGCCGGGAGTGGGTATTCATCGAGGTGCGCAGTCGCGCCAATCCGGGATTCGGGGGAGCGGCCGCCAGCGTTACCGCGGCCAAGCAGCGCCGAATCAGGCTGCAGGCCCAGCTGATCCTGCAGCAACAGTTCGGGGCGGGGGCCTGGCCTGCCTGCCGGTTTGACGTCTGCGCTCTCGATGGCGGGACGCGCGAGACCCAACGGGTCGAATGGATTCGCGCGGCGTTCTAAAGCTGGCCACCGCTATAATCGAAAGCGATGAGTCTGTCGTCGCAGACCTTTCTGGCGCGCGTTGCAGCTGTCGTAGTTCCACGACCAGCGCGGTCACAATCGGGTGACGAAAACGGAGGACAAATGAACAACAAGTGGAAGGCTGGATTGGTTGCGTCTCTGGTTGCGGCAGGGTTCGCCTTGAGTGCCTGTGTCCCGATTCTGATCGGTGCGGGTGCGACCATGGGCACGCTCGCGACGCTCGACCGGCGCACGCTCGGTTCTCAGACCGAGGACGAAATGATCGAACTCAAGGGCAAGAATCGGCTGACCGAGTCGATGCGTCACGCCGATGGCATCGGGGTCACGAGTTTCAATCGCAAGGTGTTGCTTACCGGCCAGGTGCTCAGCGCCGAGGACAAGAGCAACGCCACCAAAGTCCTGGCAAGCATGGAAAATGTCCGTTCGATCGACAATGAGCTGCATGTTTCCGGGCGAGTGTCGATGGGCGTTGCCGCCAGCGATTCTCTGATCACGGCGCGGGTCAAGGGCGCGCTGGTCGACTCCAACCGCGTCCAGGCGAACACCGTCAAGGTAGTCACTGAAGCCAGTGTCGTGTACCTGATGGGAGTCGTCACCGCCGAAGAGGGTGCTGCAGCAGCCGAGATCGCCAGCAGGGTCAGCGGCGTCGCGCGGGTCGTGACGGTGTTCGAAACCATCAACAATGACGAATTGCTGCGGATCCAGCGCGAGGCCGAAGCCAAGCGCTGATCGCGCCATGGTGCGCGCGGTCGGATAAACGCGCGCACCAGCCTGACCGGTGGCTCTCGCGGAAGGCCCTGGGGGCGAGAGAATTCATCCATTGGAAACAACTCTGATGGGTGAGCAAGTCGATGTCCATGGGTCTGCTGGTCTTTCTCCTCGTATTGGTGGTGCCGGTGTTCTGGGCAGTTGCCCGGTTCAACACCTTTGTTGCCGCCCGCAACCGGCTGGAAAATGCGTTCGCGCAGATCGACGTACAGTTGAAGCGCCGGCATGACCTGGTTCCAGGTCTGGTCACTGCCACCCAGGCCTACCTTGAACACGAACGCGAGACGCTGGCAGCGGTCACGGCTGCCCGCCAGCGCGCCGTCGCGGCCCAAATTGGCACCCGCCGCAAGGCCGTGAGCGGCGCATCGCTGGCGGCCCTAGAAACCGCGGAGGGCGAGTTGGGTGGTCAGCTCGGCCGCCTGCTGGCGATAGTCGAGTCCTATCCGGAACTGCGCGCCGATGACACCGTGTCCCGGCTGACCGAGGAACTGTCCTCGACCGAGAACCGGATCGCCTTCGCGCGCCAGGCCTTCAATGACCAGGTGCTGACCTACAACACCGTCATCGAACTCTTCCCGGCATCAATGGTTGCAACCATGACCGGGTTTCGCCGGGCCGCAATGATGCGTGCCACGCAGTCCAGGGCGGAGACGGCGCCCGTGCCGGTCACGCTCTGAGCGCCGCGCCGAGTTGTCGCTAACGGATACCGAGATGGACTTCTACGCCGGGCAGGCCAAGGCCCTCAAGCAGTCCCGCCGCCTGGCGGCGCTGTTCGGAGTGGCGTTGTTGGCAGTGGTGCTGGCGACCAACCTGGCCGCATTGCTGGTCTGGCGGATATTCCTGGGGGATTTCGCACCCCCGCGTCATTTCTGGGCGACCAACACGTTCGCCGTGCTCCTGATCGTGGTCGGCGGTGCCTGGCTTGAAACCCTGCGGCTGCGCGAAGGAGGGGCAGCGCTGGCACTGCGGCTGGGCGCCCGGCCGCTCGATGAGTATCAGCCCCTGCAGCGCCGGCTGCGCAACGTGGTGGAAGAAATTGCGGTATCGGCGGGGATGGCGGTGCCCGAAGTGTTCGTCCTGGCGCACCCCTCGATCAACGCCCTGACGGCGGGCGCCAAGCCAGGGCAGTTCGCGATCGTGGTCACCACCGGCGCGCTGGATAACCTGCAGCGCGACGAGCTCCAGGGGGTCGTGGCCCACGAGATTGCCCACGTGCTCCATGGCGACGTGGCGTTGCACACCAGGCTCGCTGGCGCGCTCTACGGATTCTGTTCGCTCAGCCTGCTGGGCACGAGCCTGATGCGGGGCACGCTGAGCCCCCAGTATCAGGTTCGCCGGTTCACGCTTGCCTGGCCGATCATGGCCGCCCTCGGGGTGGCGCTGGCCGCCATCGGCGCCCTTGGCCGCCTGGCGGCAGTCGCGCTTCAGGCCGGCGTGAGTCGCCAGCGCGAGTACCTGGCGGACGCCCGGGCGGTTCACCTGACACGACATGCCGATGCCCTGGGGCGTGCACTGCGCAAGATTCTCGGCGCCGGCAAGCACCCCCAACTGGGCGGCTACGCGCAGATCGCAGCGCACCTGTGGTTCGCCAGCGAGCGCGGCGCCGAGGGCTGGTCGCAAACCCATCCGCCGCTGCGCGAGCGGATCCGGCTCATCTACGGCTACGCGATGGCGCCGATCGCATTTGAAGGAGTTGCGCAGGCGCCAACTACTGCCACGGCGGACCGCGCCGAGCCCTACCTCCGTTCGGCGCTGCCCTCGGGGATCGTATTTGCGGGGGGCGCCAGCGCGGCTTCATCGCCGACCGAACCACGGCCGCCGAGCGCTTCCGATCGAGCCGCCGTGCTGCTCAAGGCGGCGCGTGAAGTACCGGCGTCGGTGGCGCAGGCCGAACTGCTGTTGCGAGCCCTGGTGGCCGGCATCGACCCGTGTCCCCGGGAAGACTCGGAACAGGGCCGCGCCGCGCCGTACTGTGCCAGCCTGCCGGCTGATCTGATCGACGCGCTGAGCTGGGTCGGCACGCCGGCCGCCGCGTGGCTGCGGGTACCGCTGATCGAAGTTCTGGCGGCGCGGCTGCGCAGTTGGCCGAACAGGCACCGGCGCGAACTGCTCGCTGCCTGCCGGGAGGCGATCGCCGCCGACGGCCAGATCGACAAGTCGGAGTGGATCTACTACACGCTGCTGCGCCATCGTTTGCTGCCGCCGCCGGCCGGCGCCAATGGCAACGAACCCACCGCGGCCGAGCAACGGCGCGCGCTGGCGGTGCTGATGGCGACCGGCGGACGGCTGGCCGAGCAGTCGGCGCGCCGGGTCCGCGATGCCGTGGCCGATGCCGCCGCGGCGCTGGGGATTCCCCAGCCGGCAACCACTCCGGACGAACCCTGTGGGCGGTCCCTGGCAGAGGCGCTTGATCGGCTCCGTCGCCTGCCGCCGACAGTCAAGCCGCAGTTGCTGCGGATCCTGGCAGGTCTGGCGCGCGACCCCGGCGACATCGGTTACCAGGCGTTCATGGCCGCGGTTGCCGCGGCGATCGACTGCCTGCCGCCACGGCGCCAGCGGCCGCCGGCGGACCAAGCTCCGGGCGGCTCAACCGGCCGCAGTGAGGTCCGCGAGGAAGCGACGCTGGGCTAGCTAGGCGCCGACCCCGGCGGCATGGGCCTGCTCGTCAGCGTGGTATGACGAGCGCACCAGCGCCCCCACGGCCGCGTGCGCGAAGCCCATTTCGCGGGCCTGCTCCTCGAACATCAGAAAGGTGTCGGGGTGCACGTAGCGCCGCACCGGCAAATGGGCGTTCGAGGGCGCCAGGTACTGCCCGATGGTCAGCATCTCGATGTCGTGGGCACGCATATCGCGCATCACCGCAAGAATTTCTTCATCGGTTTCGCCCAGCCCGACCATCAGGCCGGACTTGGTCGGCACGCCCGGAACCCGCCGCTTGAATTCCCGCAGCAATGTCAGCGAGTGCGCGTAGTCGGCACCTGGACGGGCCTCGCGATATAGCCGCGGGGCGGTCTCGAGATTGTGGTTCATCACGTCCGGAGGGGCAGTCTCGAGGATGTCGAGCGCCTTTTCCATGCGCCCGCGAAAGTCGGGTACCAGCACTTCGATCCGGGTGCCCGGCGACAGTTCCCTGATGCTCCTGATGCAGTCGACGTAGTGCTGGGCGCCGCCGTCGCGCAGATCATCGCGGTCGACGCTGGTGATCACCACGTAACTCAACCGCAAGGCCGCGATCGTGCGGGCGAGGGTCTCCGGCTCGGAGGGATTGAGCGGGTCTGGGCGGCCGTGGCCGACATCGCAAAACGGGCAGCGCCGGGTGCACTTGTCGCCCATGATCATGAATGTTGCCGTGCCCTTGCCGAAGCACTCGCCGATATTCGGGCACGAGGCCTCCTCGCAGACGGTGTGGAGGCTATGTTCGCGCAGGGTCTTCTTGATCTCGAAGAAACGGGTGTTGTGCGAGGCCGCGCGCACCCGGATCCAGTCGGGCTTGCGCAGCACCTCGGTAGCCGGGATCACCTTGATCGGGATCCTCGAGGTCTTGCCGGCGCCCTTGTGCTTCGCGCTCGGATCGTATGGGACGTGGTCTTTTGATTGGGTCATTGCGGTTCTTCAAAGTTCCGGCGCAGGCGCTCGCCGAGGTCGTCGGCAAACGCCCCGAGATCAGCCGGTCCGTTGCCCTGGGAGCGCAGGTCGGTGACTTCGAGGCCCGGATAGCCGCAGGGGTCGATCCGGGAAAATGGTTCGAGGTCCATGGCCACGTTGACGGCCAGGCCGTGGAAACTGCAACCCCGTTGCACGCGGATGCCAACCGAGGCGATCTTGGCGCCCGGCTCTCCCTCGCTGGTGCGGACGTATACGCCTGGCGCCCCGGCACGGCGCATAGCCGGCACGCCGGCTGCTCCGAGGGCGTCGATCGCCGCCTGTTCGATGCCGTGCACCAGGGTTCGCACGGTAAGCCCGCGCCGGCGCAGGTCGAGCAGCAGGTAGGCGACGACCTGTCCCGGGCCATGGTAGGTGACCTGCCCGCCGCGTTCGGTCTGGACCACTGGAATGTCGCCCGTGGCCAGCAGGTGGCTCGCGCGCGAGGCCAGTCCCAGCGTGAATACCGCGGGGTGCTCGACCAGCCAGATTTCATCAGCGGTTTCCGGTCCGCGCGCCGCCGTGAACTCGCGCATCCGGCTGAGGGCGTGGTGGTAATCAACCGGCGCAAAGGGACGGACGATGATGCTGGCAGGGCGCGCAGCACCCCTGGCGGCGGCGTTGCTCACAGCACCAGCTTGACCATCGGGTGCCCGGTGAGCGCGCGGTAGATTCCGTCGAGTTGCTCGCGCGAGTCGACGCGCACCGTGACCGTCAGGCCAAGATAGTTGCCCTGGGCGGAGTTGCGAAACTCCATCGTGGCGGGATCAAACTCGGGCACATGGGCGCGGACCAGGTCGGCCATGGCCTGCGCGAAGCCGTCGACCCTCCGCCCCATGATCTTGATCGGGAAATCGAGCGGGAAATTGAGCAGGCTGGAATCAGGTTCTGCCATTGCGCATCCGGCAGCGGCGCCGGCTCAAAGACCGGGGGTCGCGTCGCGGCCGGTGGCCTGCCGATACGCACTGTAGAGCTTCTCCCAGACCGGACCAGGTTTGCCCGATCCGACCGGGATTGAGTCGATTGACGTCACCGGCAGCAATTCCTTGGTGGCGGAGCTCAGCAGCAGTTCGTCGGCGCAGAACAGTTCCTCGCGGGCGATCCGGCGCAGTTCGAACGGAATCTCGCAGTACTCGGCCAGTTCCTCGAGCAAGCCGTAGCGGACTCCCTCGAGCACCAGGTGGTCGCGCGGTGCGCCCAGCACGGTGCCGTTGCGGACCACCCAGAGGTTGCTCGCCGAGCCCTCGGTAAGGAAGCCGTCGCGCAGCATCACACATTCCGCCACCCCGGCCTCGACCGCCTTCTGACGGGCCAGCACGTTGCCGAGCAGCGAAATCGACTTGATGTCGCAGTGCAGCCAGCGCTCGTCAGGCGCGGTGATCACCGCAATGCCGGCGCTGCGCACACTATCCGGGGGCAGGACCAGTTCGCTCGCCATCGCGAACACCGTCGGCGTCACGCCGACCGGGAAGGCGTGGTCGCGCCGGGCCACGCCGCGGGTCACCTGGAGGTAGACGAACTGGTTGGGCCACGGGTGCGCGCTGAACAGTTTCGAGACGATGTGGTCCCAGCCGGCGTCATCGTGGGGGTTGGCGATCCCGATCTTGGCCATGCTGCGCTTGAGGCGCGCGAGGTGATGGCGCCAGCGAAACGGCGCCCCGGCGTAGATCGGCACCACGTCATAGACCCCGTCGCCGAAGATGAAACCGCGGTCAAGCACCGGGACGCGCGCTTCTTCGATCGGCAGGTACTCGCCGTTCAGATATACGGTTTGAGAGTTCATGACAATCCTCAGCGGGAGATCATTAGGCGCAGGCTGTCCCAGAGACGACCGAACCAGCCGCCTTCGTCAACGTCCTTCAAGGCGATCAGGGGCCGTTCGGCAATGACCTGGTCATCGAGGCGCACCCGCAGGATGCCGATGCGCTGGCCCTTGGTTATCGGCGCCACCAGCGGTTCGATCCGCTCGATCTCGCCGCGGATCCGCTGCGCCTGGCCGCGGGGCACCGTCACCACGACATCCCTGGTGAAGCCGCCCTCGACTTCAGCTTCCTTGCCCTTCCAGACCCGGTAGGTGCCGACGCTCTGGTCGTGGGCATGAACGCGCACCGCATCGAAATTCTGGAACCCGAAATTGAGCAACTTCTGCGATTCCATCGCCCGCGCGGCGTCGGAGCTGGTGCCAAGCACCACCGACAGCAGCCGGCGCTCGAAGCCGCCGCCCGGCTGCTCACGGCGAGCCGAGCTGATCAGGCAGTAGCCGGCGGCATCGGTGAATCCGGTCTTCATGCCGTCGACACTCGGGTCGATGGTGAGCAGGCGGTTGCGGTTCGGCTGGCGAATCTGGTTGTAGGTGTATTCCTTCTGCGAGTAGAGCCGGTAGTTGTCGGGGAAGTCCTGGATCACCCGAGTGGCGATCACGGCCAGATCGCGCGCGCTCGAGTAATGCTCCGGGTCGGGCAGGCCGGTGGCGTTGCGAAACTGGGTCGATTTCAGGCCCATGCGCTTCGCCTCGCGATTCATCATCTCGGCAAATGCTGCCTCCGAGCCCGCGACCGCCTCGGCGAGAATGATCGAGGCGTCATTGCCTGACTGGATGATCATGCCGTGCAGGAGTTCGTCGACCGTCGCCGGTTTGGTCGGGTCGACGAACATTCTTGAGCCCACCGCCTTGTAGGCCGTCATCGAAACCGGCGGGCGCTGCTCGAGCGTGATGCGTTTGTCGCGCAGGGCCTCGAACACCAGGTAAGCGGTCATCAGTTTGGTCAGCGAGGCTGGCTCGACGCGGGCATCGGCCTCGCGCTCGGCGAGCACCTGGCCGTTGTCGGTCTCGATCAGCAGCCAGGCCTTGGCGGCGAGCGCCGGTGAGGTTGGTTGGGACGCAGCAACGCCCGGCAGTGAGAGCGCCGCCAGCAGCGCAACGGTGGACAATAATCGGGTCATCGATCCTTCCAAAAAGCCTTTGATTATAGGCCGCCGGGCCAATCAGCCCCGCGCGCTCAGCAGGGGCTTCAAGGCTTCCAGGGCGCGCCGAACCGCAGCCTCGCCTGAGCGCAGGCTCAAGGCATCGATGCCGTCGCGCAGAACGAGGCGCAAAACGTCGCGGTCGATCGCATCGTCGATCCGCGCCGCCCAGACGTGGCCGCCGCTGCCGAATTCGCGCTCCATTACCTCGGCGGCAACGCGCTTGGCCAGCGCCAGCATGGCGCGCTCGCGGGTTTCCTGGCGCAGCCGATCAGCAGGGTCGCGTGGCGCGCTGCGGCCACAGGGAATGATCAAGCCTTTGGTCTCGAGACTTGCCACCAGCGCGTCGATCTCGCCGCCGCGCACGACGGCGCTCAAGGCCTGGACATCGCGCTGGCCGTCAACCAGCACCAGCACCCTGCGCTCGCCGTGGCTCAAGCCGGCCGTAGCACCCTCGACTTCGGCAGCCCCGGCGGGAGTGGTGGCGTAGATCTGGCGCTCGTCGAGTGCAGTCACGGTGAACGCAGCCCGGCCTGCTCCTGGAACTTCAGCAGCGCCCTTCTGCCGCCGACGATTTCGACGATCGAAAGTGCGGCCGGCAAGATTTCGCGCAATTCGCGCCGTGAGTCACATCGTTCGATCCGCTCGGCGAGTTCGTCGCCATGAGCGCCGATCACGTCGCGCAAAGCGGCCACGATCCGCTCGCGCATCTCGCGGCTTTCGTCACTGGGGGTGTGGTCCGGCGCCGGGACAAAGGCAGGGATGTGGATCTCCGTCTCGGGCTGGGTCTCGGGCTGTGGCTTAGGCTGTGGCTTAGGCTGTGGCTTAGGCTGGGTCTCAGGCTGGGTCTCAGGCTGGGTCTCGAGCTCTGTCTCGAGCCCTGTCTCGGGAGTCGAGTCGGCGCCGGCAGCTCCTGCCGCGGGGGCAATAGCGCCCGCGGCCCCGACTTGCGTCGGGGCGACCGGATTCGCCTGTTCGGGCCGGGCAACAGTGGTCGCAGCGATCTCCGCCGGTGGGCCAGATTGCACTTCGGCACGGACGATGAACCCGCCCTGCTCGAGCACGGGCAGATACTCGTCGAACTCTGAGCGCGGGATCAATCGCACCAGTTGCGCTTCGCTGCGGCGGCCGTCGATCAGGATCAGCAACTGACGCAGCCGCGGGCCCAACCCGTGGGAGCGCGTGGCGAGTTCATCATGGGCAAGTGCGGTCTTGTTGAAGATCGCACCGGGATCCGGCTTCATCACGATGCTGGCCTTGTACCAGCGGTCTGGTCACTGCTGGCCCCGGAAGGAGCCGCGCCGTCCCGCACTACGGTCAGCATGGCGTCTTCGACCAGCCGCTTGAGCAGCGTCAGCCGCCGGTGGAAGAAGTGATCGGCTTGCGGTATGACCACGATCGGCACGCCCAGCGGCCGCGCCCAGTCGAACACATCAACGAGGAGGACGGTCTCGTCACTCTCGCCGTGAATCACCAGCGTCTCTGGGGGCGCTGTCAGCTTTTCGGCACGCGATACTGCCGGTCCGACCAGAACCAGGCGCTGGGCGGGGTGTCCCTCCTCCTGTAGCTCCGCGGCAACTCGCATCTGCACGTAGGCGCCGAACGAAAAGCCGGCCAGCACCAGCGGTCCGGGACGACCCAACTCACGGCGGGCATGGGCCACCACCGTCAGCAGGTCTGCGGTTTCGCCGCGGCCGCCGTCGTGTTCGCCCTCGGAGGCACCGACGCCGCGAAAGTTCGGGCGCCAGGCGGCGAATCCGCTGGCCACCATGGCGCGTGCCAGGGTCTGCGCGACCTTGTTGTCGCGGGTGCCATGGTAGAGCGGGTGCGGGTGGGCAATCACCGCGCAGCCAATCGGTGGGCCGTCAGGCAGGTCGAGCGCGACATCGATCGCGCCGATCGGTCCGGGAAGCAGCAGGGTTCGGGTCGAGAATTTCATCGCTCGTCTCCGGACGCGCGATCAGGGCAGCAGCAGCCGCTGCACGGGAACGCCGCGCACCAGATGCGATTCGACGATCTCGTCGACGTCCTGTTCGTCGAAACACCGGTACCAGGTCGCATCCGGGTAGACCACCACGGTCGGCCCCTCTTCGCAACGATCGAGGCAACCCGACTGGTTGACGCGAATCTTCCCCGGACCGGAAAGTCCGAGTTCCTTGATGCGGGCCTTGGCATGGGCGTGGAGGAGCTTGGCTCCGGCCGCGGCGCAGCACGGGCGTTCGCCTTCATCGCGCGAGTTGACGCAGAAGAAAATGTGTCGTTCGTAATAACTCATATCCTGCACCGCCAGGCCATCATCAATTCGCCCCGATTATATCGGGCAGTGTGCCCGTCCAAGCCGCCGGCAACCCGCCGCAATCACCACCGCGTCGCCGACCGCGACCTGCTGCGGCGCACCGCGCAGTAGAGCATCGCCGCGAACGGCCAGGCCAGGGCGATGCCGCGCCACAGGCCGTTGAGATTTACCCACCGGCCCTGGTCCCAGAGCGCCATCATCGAATGGAAATAGGGATTCGGGCCGATGATGTTGAACAGCGCGGTGGCCACCAGCAGTGCTGCCGCCGCGACCAGCAGGCGCTGGCGTGCGGGAAGCCAGGCCAGCAGCGCGATGGCCAGGGCGCCCACCAGGATGCCGCCTTGCGCGCCCGCCGACAGCCACACCAGGGCTGCCCCGGAACCGAGCAGCCAGGCGCTGGCGGCCGACTTCACCAGTGCCGCGAGCCCGATTGCGATGCCCACCGGCGCGACCGGATGGCTCCCGGGGCGCAAGAGGTCGACGATGATCAGCCCCACCGCGGCCACCGTGAACGCGACCGCCAGCGCTTCCGCCAGCGCCATGGTGCCGACCCCAAAGCTGACTATCAGCAAGCCAGGCACCTCGGGCCCGAGCCAGACCGCGGCCTGGTCGAGCAGCTCGCCGGTCGCGAACGTCATCGACTGGGGATAGAGCTGGGCGGCGAACCAGGCCCCGATCAGCAGCAACCCGGTACTCGAGCCGGACGCGAATGGCAGCACCGCGCGCAGTTGCTCAGGCCAGCGCCGGATGCGCTCTCGACCGATGGCTCCGACGAGCAATGCCCCGCTGGCGCCGCCACTGACGTTGGCCACCCAGTCCGCGCGCGACGCCACCCGTCCGGGGAGCAGGATCTGCAGCGACTCCAGGGCCAGCGACAGCAGGGCGCAAACCACGATGGCGCCCAGTAGCGCGATGGCGGCGCGCCGGTGGCTGAACATGGCGGCGGCGAGCAGTGCGCCGAGCGGCAGGTAGGCGAGGAGATTGGTCACCACATCGAAGACCGTCCAGTACCGTGGCCAGGGCTCGACCAGGTAGGCCAGCGCCAGCGCGCTCAGCGACGACCATGGCAACCACCCTTGCCAGGGGTGGAGCGTCACCAGCACGATGCCGCAGGCGTAGGCGAGCGTCAGCGCGATCAACGCCGCAGGTGTCTTGATTCTGGCTGGTGTGGGCTCGCTCATCGCCGCCTAGGCTACGCTGCTCATTGGATCGGTGGGCGCTGCGACAGGATATGATTCCAGGCAGATGACCGCAATCGACGTTTTTCCGACCAGGGACACAAATGACCACGCCGCACTGCCGATCCGGCTGGTGGCGGAGGTCGGCTCGACCAACGACGAGCTGATGGCGGCGCCCCTGCTCCTGCCGCCGCGCCCGCCGCAGGTGCTCTGGGCCGAGGTGCAGACCAGTGGCCGCGGACGGCGGGGCCGGCACTGGGTCAGCCGCCCCGGCGATTCGGCCACTTTCTCGGTGGCCTTCGAGCGCCACCTGGCGAGGGCGACCCCCGGACTGGCCGGCCTTTCGCTGGCGGTCGGCGTGGCGCTGGCCGAAGCACTCGAAACCTTTGGCTGCCGCCTGGCGCTCAAGTGGCCCAACGATCTGTGGTCCGCCGGGCGCAAGGTCGGCGGGGTCCTGATCGAAACCAGGCGCGAGCGCGAACTCGAGCGGATCGTGGTCGGTGTCGGGCTGAATCTGGTCGCCCCGGGGGCCATCGACGCCGCCGAGTCCGGACAGCTGCCGGCGGCCACTCCCGGGGGGCTCTTCGAGCAGCCGGTCGCTCCGGAGCGGGCGGCGGCGATCGTTGCGGGCTGCGCGGCGGCCATCGTGACGGCCCACGACTTGTTCATGGCGCGCGGCTTCGGGGCTTTCCGCGAGCGCTGGATGAGCCGCGATGCGTTCGATGGTGCGCGGGTTCAACTTCGCGACGGCGAGCGCCTCCTGGCAGTGGGCGAGGCCGCCGGACTCGGTGAATCGGGAGAACTGCGCTTGCGCGGCCCGGACGGCGAGCGGCTGTTCAGCATCGGCGAGGTATCTTTGCGCCTCGATCCGGTCGCAGGCTGAGGAGGGGACGGATGCGGGCCCTGGTACCGTTGCTGATCGTCGCTAACGGCCTGGCGCTGGCCTGGTGGCAGGGTTGGATCGACCCCTGGGCGGGCAGCGAGCGCCAGCCCGAGCGCCTCGAGCGGCAGATCAAGCCTGAGACCATGCAGATCCTGCCGCGCGAGCGCGGCCCCGGCACCCCGGGGCGCGGCGGCGCGGCGCTCGGCGGCGCGGCGCTCGGCGTTGCGGCTCCCGCAGAGCGCGCCCCCGCGGCCGCCGAAGAAGTTCAGTCCGCCAGTGCTCCAGTGATTCCGGCGGCGCCGGCCTCGAATCCCGTTGAGACCGTGATCTCCTGTGTGTTGGTGCCGGCCAGCGACGAGGTTCAGGCCGAGGGACTCGGGCGGCGGCTGGCCGCGGCCGGAGTCAGTTTTGAGCGCGTGCCGACGGGGGCAACGCAGGGTTTCGTGGTCTATGAGCCGGCCCGTGCAACCGACGCCGAGACCCGGAGCCGGGTCGAGGAATTGCAGCGCGGCGGGGTCCGCGACATCTACGTACTACAGGGCGGTCCGTACCGGCTCGGCATTTCATTGGGCTACTTCCGCTCAGAGGCGACCGCGCGCCAGTTGCTGGCGCAGCTGGCGGCCAAGGGCTTCACTGGCGCCCAGATCGGGGAAGTCAAGTCGGAGCCAGGCCCGCTTCTGTTGCGGGCCAGCGGGCCGGCAGCCGCGATCGGGGATGCGCTCTCGGGCTTGCCCGCCACGCCAGGGCAAGGGGTGCGCCCCTGTGACTGATCATCCGGCGCTGGCTTTGCCGAGGGCGAATTTCCCGGCCATGGTCTGCTCCCTGGCAGTGATGAGATTGCGTTTGCTTTAAAGCGAAGTCCTCATCGACCGGATAAAGGCAGCGATGAACGTATTCACCTATGGGTCGCTGATGTTCGACCAGGTGTGGCGCCGGGTGGTGAGCGGCAGTTACCGCCGGGCCGAGGCCGCGCTTGCCGGCCACCACCGCCGCGCGGTCCGCGGCGAGACCTATCCAGGGGTGATCGCGGCGCCCGGCGGGAGTGTCGAGGGAGTGGTCTACTTCGATGTGACCGAATCCGACCTGGCACGGCTGGACGATTTCGAGGGAGATCCCTACGAGCGCCGCAGCGTGATGCTCGCCGTCGCCGGCGAGCCGATACCCGCTGAGGTCTACCTGATTCGCGACCCTGAGCTCCTCGAGTCCGACAGCTGGGACGTCGCCGGTTTCGAGCGCTCCGGCATCTTCGAGTTCCTGGCCAACTACTGCGCGCCGCGGGGCCTCTGAGCCCACCCTCGCGGTGCGGCAGCGCCGCCGTGGCGGTCGCGGCGCCCCGCCCCGCCGGTCCGCTTCAGGCTATTTCTTGGCGGGCTTGGTTCGACTGGTAGTCTTGCCTGGCTGCGGCGTCGCCGGCGCGCCCGCGCCCAATGCTCCCAGGGCCACGCGCTGGAACTGGTCCTGCAATTGTTGCCAGAAGGCCCCTGGGTCCAGGGCCGGCGTCCCGGCAGGGGCGTTCTTCCCGCCCGCTGCCGCCCCCTGGGGGGAGAGTTGCCCGAGCGCCTGGAGGGTGAGCAGCGTCGCGTGCTGGGTCTCGAGCGCCTGGATGGTGCCGCGCAACAGGTTCAGGTTCATGCTCAGCCACTGTTCGACGGCGCGCATATCCTTGAGGCGACGCTCCAGTTCGGCGGGGTCGAAGGCAGGCGCGGCCCCGGCGGGCGCCGTCAGGTTCATCCAGGCTTGCCGGGTAAATTCCAGCGCGTCGAAGATGCCGCCAGCCAGCGGTGGGGTCGCGCTGCCGGATTGCCCGGCTTCAGGTTGATCCTTGCTCGAGCGGCCTTTGCCTGTCATGACGCCTCCGGAAGTTAATCGCCCAAGGGGTGGGCTGCGACCCTGAGCCAGTGCCCGACATATCGCGGCTCGCAGTGCCCCATCTGCGGCCACGATAGCAGAGAAAGGGATCTTTCAGGGAGGTGCGTTGACATGGAAAGCCAGTCGATGGATAATCCTTGGTTCCCTGGAGGGGTGCCCGAGTGGCTAAAGGGGGCAGACTGTAAATCTGTTGGCTTACGCCTACGTTGGTTCGAATCCAACCTCCTCCACCAGGATTGGGCGGTAAGTGTGGGGCAGTGAAGTGCGGATCAGGTCAGGGTGGCAGATCTGTCCGTATGGACAATCGACGTTGTTGGACACAGGCGGGTGTAGCTCAATGGTAGAGCAGAAGCCTTCCAAGCTTATGACGAGGGTTCGATTCCCTTCACCCGCTCCAGTAGCAGTTGTCCGGATTGCAAGGGTTTTGTTGGCGTTTTGCCCATGTGGCTCAGTGGTAGAGCACTCCCTTGGTAAGGGAGAGGTCACGCGTTCGATCCGCGTCATGGGCACCAGGTTTCCGATGAGCGGCCGCGCGCTTTTGAGCGACGCCCCGGGGTCCGTCTACCAGCACTGATGAACAAGGAGTCCTCGAAATGGCAAAGAGCAAGTTTGAGCGTAAGAAGACGCACGTAAACGTGGGGACGATTGGTCACGTGGACCA
>JAGXFG010000029.1 GCA_024637395.1 Burkholderiaceae bacterium
GCGAAATACTCCTCCCACTGCGCCAGCGTGCGCGGGCCCGCGATCACCGCGCTGACGGTCCTGCTGGCGAGCAGCCAGGCACAGGCGAAATGCAGCAGTGATACCCCCTTGGCGCTGGCGTGCTCGGCCAGTCGCTCGGCAATGCGCAACGATTCCGGGCGCCACTCCGACTCGAGGATCCGCCGGTCGCCGCGCGCCGCGCGCGTGCCCTCGGCCGGCGGCGCATCGGGCCGGTACTTGCCGGTGAGCACACCGCGGGCGATCGGACTGTAGGCGGCCACACCCAGATCGTAGTTGCGGCAAGCCGGCAGAATTTCGACTTCCGGCGCGCGGTTGAGCAGATTGTAGTAGGGCTGGCAGACCACCGGGCCCGGCATGCCGATGCGTTCGCACAGTCGCACCACCTCGGCGATCCGCCAGCCCCGGAAATTGGACAATCCGAAGCAGCGAATCTTGCCGGCACGAATCAGGTCGTCGATCGCCCGCAGGCTCTCCTCCAGGCAGTCGCCCCCATAGTCGCGATGCAGGTAGTAGATGTCGAGGTAGTCGGTATCGAGCCGACGCAGGCTGGCTTCAAGCTCGCTGACGATCCACTTGCGCGAATAGCGCGACTCGTTGGGCGACTCCGACATCCGGTTGCCGAGCTTGCTGGCCAGCACCCAGCGCTGCCGGTCGGAGCGCAGGCAGCGCCCGACGATCGTCTCGGATCCGCCCTTGGAGTAGACATCGGCGGTGTCGATGAAGTTGACGCCGCGCTCGCGGGCAAGATCGACGATGCGCGCCGACTCGCTCTCGTCGGTCTGGTCGCCAAACATCATCGTGCCCAGGCAAAGCTCGGAAACGATCAGATTGCTGCGCCCCAGCTTGCGAAATTTCATCTCTGCTCCCCGATTCCAATTGGCTCTGCCCGAAACGTTAACCGATTTCGCTCCTGCCTGTCTGCCAGAACTCGCCCGGCCCGAGCGCCGGATTCCCCCGCAAGGGCGCCAAGGCCGCGGCAAACCGGCCCGCCAAACTGCTAGACTCGGGCGCATATTGGCCATCGAGAGCACACTGCCGTGACCCTTTCCATATCCCGCCGCGCCAACGCGCTCGGCACCGAAACCGCCTTCGTGGTTCTGGCAGAAGTCAACCGGCTGGTGGCCAGCGGGCGCGACATCGTCTCGTTCTGCATCGGCCAGCCCGATTTCCCGGCTCCCGAGCATGTCCAGAAGGCCGGCATCGAGGCCATCGTCAGCGGGCGCCACGGCTACACCCCGAGCGCCGGGATTGCCGAGCTGCGCGAAGCGGCGGCGCGCTACCTCGGCGAGATGCGCGGCATCGCGATCGAACCCGACGACGTCGTCGTCGGCGCCGGCGCCAAGCCCTTCATTGCCTACGCGATCCTGTCGACGACCGACTACGGTGCCGGCGACGAGGTGATCTACCCGGTGCCGGGCTTCCCGATCTACGAGTCGCAGATCGTGGCCCACGGGGCGGTGCCGGTGCCGCTCTACCTGCGCGAATCGCGCGGTTTCGCCTTCGACCCCAATGAACTCGAGGACCGGATCACGCCGCGCACCAGGCTGCTGATCCTGAACTCGCCGCAGAATCCCACCGGCGGCATCCTGACCCCGGCCGACCTCGAGGCCATCGCTGCGATCCTGCGCCGTCACCCGCAGATCTGGGTCTACGCCGACGAGATCTACTCGCGACTGGTCTTCGACGGGTCTTTTTCATCGATCGCGGCGCTGCCGGAGATGCAGGAACGGACCATCATCTCCGACGGCTGTTCCAAGACCTGGGCGATGACCGGCTGGCGGATCGGGTTGACTGCCAACCGGACGCTGGCGCCAGTATTCACCCGCTGGGTGACCAATACCGACTCGTGCGCCTCGCACATTTCGCAGTGGGCGGCAGTGGCGGCACTCAATGGCCCGCAGGATGCGGCCCAGGCCATGCGCGATCGTTTCCTGGAGCGGCGTGACCTGATCGTCAGGCTGCTCAACGAGATTCCCGGGATTTCGTGCCAGAACCCGGGTGGCGCGTTCTACGCCTGGCCCAACGTCACCGAGGCCTGCCGCATGACCGGCTGCGCCGACTCCGAGGCATTCCGCAAGCGGCTGCTTCACGAGGCCGGAGTCGCCGTGCTCGCCGACATCCATTTCGGCAGCCGGGTGCCCGGCGAGGGCCAGCACATCCGCTTCAGCTACGCGACCTCGAATGCCAACATCGAACGTGGCCTGCGACAGATCGCGGCGTTCGTCGAACAGGCCAGTCGGAGCTGAAGCGGAGGTTTATAATTAGCGGTTATTTACTCTAGCCGGACAACCTCCATGAGCCAGTTCAAGAAAGTCGTGCTCGCCTATTCGGGCGGGCTGGATACCTCCGTCATCCTGAAGTGGCTTCAGGACGAATACCAGTGCGAGGTAGTCACCTTCACCGCCGACATCGGCCAGGGCGAGGAAGTCGAACCCGCCCGCGCGAAGGCCAAGAGCGCCGGGGTCAAGTCGATTTACATCGACGACCTGCGCGAGGAGTTCGTGCGCGACTTCGTGTTCCCGATGTTTCGTGCCAACACCGTCTACGAAGGTGAGTACCTGCTCGGCACCTCGATTGCGCGGCCGCTGATCGCCAAGCGCCTGGTCGAGATCGCCAAGATCGAGAAGGCCGACGCCATCTCGCACGGCGCCACCGGCAAGGGCAACGACCAGGTCCGGTTCGAGCTCGGCGCCTACGCGCTCTATCCCGATGTCAAGGTCATCGCACCGTGGCGCGAATGGGACCTGCTCTCGCGCGAGAAGTTGCTGAACTACGCCGACAAGCACGGCATCCCGGTGGACTTCAAGAAACGCAAGGGCGAGGCGCCGTTCTCGATGGACGCCAACCTGCTGCACATCTCCTACGAGGGCGGCATCCTCGAGGACCCGGCCGCCGAGCCGCCCGCCAAGGGCATGTGGCGGCTGACGGTCCCGGTCGAGAAGGCTCCGGCCAAACCCGAATACGTCGAGATGGACTTCGTCAAGGGCGACCTGGTAGCGATCAACGGCAAGAAGATGAAGGCCCACGAGCTGCTGGCCGAACTCAACCGGCTTGGCGGCATGCACGGCGTCGGTCGGCTCGACCTGGTCGAGAACCGCTACGTCGGCATGAAGTCGCGCGGCTGCTACGAGACCCCGGGCGGAACGATCCTCCTGAAGGCGCACCGCGCGATCGAATCGATCACGCTCGACCGGGAAGTGGCGCACCTCAAGGACGACCTGATGCCGCGCTACGCCAGCATGATCTACAACGGCTACTGGTGGTCTCCCGAGCGGCTCGCGCTGCAACACCTGATCGACTACACCCAGGCGCCGGTCAGCGGCAAGGTTGTCGTCAAGCTCTACAAGGGCAACGTGATCATTGCCGGCCGCAGCTCGCCCAACTCGCTGTTCGACACCAAGATCGTCACCTTCGAGGACGACCAGGGTGCGTTCAACCAGGCCGATGCTGGCGGCTTCATCAAGATCAACGCGCTGCGCATGCGCATCGCCGCCAAGAAGGGCTCTGGCAAGGGCCGGTCGCGCAAGTAGGCGGGGGCTCAGCAATGTTGCGCGTCGTCCCGATCGACCTCGCGCTGGCCGAACACCGGGGCGCGCTGCTGGCTCTCCTCGACCAGTACGCCAGCGGCTCCGAAGGCGGCTCCAAGCCCCTGGCCGCGGCGGTCAGGGAGCGCTTGCCCGGGCTGCTCGCCGCCACCCCCGGCTATCGGGGCTGGCTGGCGTACCTCGCTGGGCAGCCGGTCGGGCTGCTGAACTCGTTTGCCGGGGTCTCGACCTTCCAGGCACGAGCGCTGGTCAACGTCCACGACATCACTGTCGACCCGAGCTACCAGCGGCGCGGAATCGGCACGGCGCTGCTCACCGCGCTCGAAGAGTTTGCCCGCGCGCAGGGCTACTGCAAGATCACGCTCGAGGTGCTCGAGGGCAACAAGCCCGCAGTGGCGGCCTACCGCAAGGTCGGCTTTGCCCCCTACGGGCTCGACCCGGAGTTCGGCGCCGCGTTTTTTTTCGAGAAAAAGATCGATTAATCTCAGGAGGCTAGCCCATGCCCACATTTGACGTCACCCTCGAAGCCGACCTGGTCGAGGTGCGCAACGCGCTGGACCAGGCCAACCGGGAAGTCAGCACCCGCTTTGATTTCAAGGGCTCGGACGCCCGCATCGAGCACAAGGACCGCGAGCTGACGGTCTTTGCCGACGACGACTTCAAGCTCGGCCAGGTGCGCGACGTGATGCTCTCGAAGTTCGCCAAGCGCGGAGTGGACGTGCGCTTCCTCGACTACGGTGAGCCGCAGAAGATGGGCGGCGACAAGATCAAGCAGGTGATCACCGTGCGCCATGGCCTCTCGGGCGAAGTTGCCAAGCGCGTCGTCAAGCTGATCAAGGAAAGCAAGATCAAGGTGCAATCCAGCATCCAGGGCGACGCGGTGCGCGTCACCGGCACCAAGCGCGACGACCTGCAGGCGGCCATCTCGCTGGTCAAGGAGAAGGTCACCGACCTGCCGCTCACCTTCGGCAACTTCCGCGACTGAGCGGGCGGTGCACTGGGCGGCGGCGCCGCTCAGCGCTCAGCCGTCGATGCGGGCGTAGGCCGAGTGGTTGTGGATCGACTCGAAATTCTCGGCCTCGACGCTGAAACCCAGCACCCGCGGATCGCCCTTGACCCGGGCAGCGACGTCGCGCACCAGGTCCTCGACGAATTTGGGGTTGTCGTAGGCGCGCTCGGTGATGTATTTCTCGTCGGCGCGCTTGAGCAGGCCGTAGATTTCGCTCGATGCCTCTTCCTCGGCGATCCTTATCAGCTGTTCGACCGGAATCGGCTCGCTGGTGCGCACCGTGATCGTCACGTGCGAGCGCTGGTTGTGCGCTCCGTATTCGGCCACGCTCTTGCTGCACGGGCACAGGCTCTTCACCGGGACCACCACCGTCAGCGCCAGCGCTGCATCCTGGGCCGAGCCGTCGATCGCCACCGCCACCTGGTAGTCGAGCAGGCTTTCCACCCTTGAAATCGGGGCCGCCTTCTTGATGAACATCGTGAACCCGATTTCGATGCGCCCGCTGTCGGCGTTCAGGCGCTCGAGCATGTCGGCGTGCAGCCGCGGCAAGCCGGCGACGTCGAGGGCCGGCTCATCGGGTGCCAGGACATTCTCCAGCAGCTCGATGAAGCGCGACATGTGGGTGCCCTTCTGGGTCGCTGCCAGCGCGACGTAGAGGCTGAAGTTGGCCGCACCGGTCTGCTCGGTGCCGTCGGCAAGTCGCCAGCGCAACGGATAGCGCAGGTCCTTGACGCCGACCCGGTCGATGCGCAGCTCACGTCGATCGTGACTGCGTTGCACGTCAGGTATTCCGGCATTCCACATTTCCACGCTCGCAGCGTTGTGATCACGCGTATTCATTGAGTCTCTCTCATTTTGCCGCCTCCTGCCGGGCCGCGACCGCGACCGCGGCCGGGAAGCGCGCGCGGATCGAAGCTTCGATTCCCTGCGCATCAAGTCCTGCGAGCGCGAGCAATTTCTTCTGGTCACCGTGATCGATGAAGTGGTCCGGCAAGCCGAGCAGCAAGGTCGGGATCAGCAAGGATCGGGTCGCGATCACTTCGAGCACCGCACTGCCGGCGCCGCCCATCACCACATTTTCCTCGACGGTGACGATCGCGTCGTGGGTCCGGGCGATCTCGATGATCAGCTCAGCGTCGATCGGCTTGACGAACCTCATGTTCACCACGGTGGCGTCGAGCGCCTCGCCGGCGGCCAACGCCGGGGCCAACAGGGTGCCGAATACCAGGATCGCGACGCCGCGGCCCTGTCGGCGCAGCTGGGCCTTGCCCAACGGTATTGCCTGCATCTCGCTGGACTCTGCCACCCCGGGGCCGCTTCCGCGCGGATAACGAACCGCCGTCGGGCCGTCGTGGCAGAAAGCGGTGTAGAGCATCTGGCGGCATTCGTCCTCGTCGCTCGGGGTCAGCACCACGAGATTGGGGATGCAGCGCAGGAAACTGAGGTCATAGGAGCCGGCGTGGGTCGCGCCGTCGGAGCCGACCAGACCGGCCCGGTCGATCGCGAACAGCACCGGCAGCTTCTGCAGGGCGACGTCGTGGATCAGCTGATCGTAGGCACGCTGAAGAAAGGTGCTGTAGATCGCCACCACCGGCTTGATCCCCTCGCACGCCAGGCCGGCGGCAAAAGTCACCGCATGCTGCTCGGCGATGCCGACGTCAAAGTAGCGCCTGGGAAACTTCTTCTCGAACTCGACCAGGCCGGAACCTTCGCGCATCGCCGGCGTGATCGCGACCAGCCGCTCGTCGCGCTCTGCCATGTCGCAGACCCAGCGCGAGAACACTTGCGTGAAGGTGCGCGGGCCAGCCGGCTTGGCGGTATCGATTCCCTTTTCAGGGTCGAAACTGCCCGGACCGTGGTACAGGATGGGGTCGGCCTCGGCCAACTGGTAGCCGTGCCCCTTCTACGTCACCACATGCAGGAACTGGGGTCCGCGCAGGTGGCGCATGTTGATGAGGGTCGGGACCAGCGCGTCGAAATCATGCCCGTCGATCGGTCCGACGTAATTGAGCCCGAACTCCTCGAACATGGTGCCCGGCGCGATCATCCCCTTGGCATGTTCCTCGAGCCGCTTGGCGAGTTCGAACATCGGCGGCATCGCCGAGAGCACGGCCCGGCCCATGTCGCGGGCTTTCGAATAGAGGTTGCCCGAGAGCAGGCGGGCGAGGTAGCGATTGAGCGCGCCGACCGCAGGCGAGATCGACATGTCGTTGTCGTTGAGGATCACCAGCAGGTCGATATCGGGCGTGACACCGGCGTTGTTGAGCGCCTCGAAAGCCATGCCCGCACTCATCGCGCCGTCGCCGATAACCGCCACGTGGCGCCGCCGGTCAGGCCCCTGGTTTTCGCCCTGGTTGCGCGAGGCCACCGCCATGCCCAGGGCAGCGGTGATCGAGGTCGACGAGTGGGCGGTGCCGAAGGCGTCGTATTCCGACTCGCTGCGCCGGGGAAACCCCGAGATGCCGCCGTACTTGCGCAGCGTCGCCATTTGCTCGCGCCGGCCGGTGAGAATCTTGTGGGCGTAGCTCTGGTGCCCGACGTCCCACACGATCCGGTCACGCGGGGTATCGAAGACGTAATGCAGGGCGATCGCCAGCTCGACGGTACCGAGATTCGACGAAAGGTGCCCGCCGGTCCGCGCTACCGACTCGAGCATGAAGCTGCGCAGTTCGCCGGCCAGTTGCGGCAGACGCGCGCGCTCGAGCGCACGCAGATCTTGCGGATCGTCGATGGTTTCCAGGAGCGCGCCGCTGCTGCTCATCATCCTTGCCCTCAGTGCCGGCGCAGCACGATCAGGTCGGCAACCTGACGCAGCCGCAGCGCCGCGGCGCCAAATGGTTCCAGTGCCTCGAGCGCTTCGCCGTGCAAACTCATCGCGAACTGCCGTGCCGCCTCGATTCCCAGCACCGAGACGTAGGTCGGCTTGCTGTTGGCGCGGTCCTTGCCGAGCGTCTTGCCAAGGGTGGCAGCGTCGCCTTCGACGTCGAGAATGTCGTCGACCACCTGGAAGGCCAGACCGATGGCGGCGCCGAAGCGCTCGAGCGCGGCCTGGTCATCCTGCGGCGAGACGTGCACGCTGTTGCCGGCAAGCCAGCCAAGCCGGATCGAAACCGCCAGCATCGCGCCGGTCTTGCGGCGATGCATTTCCTCGATCGCGTCCCGATCGAGGGTGGCCCCGACCGCGGCCAGATCGATCGCCTGGCCTCCGGCCATACCGAAGGATCCGGCAGCACGCGCCAGCTCGGCGACCATCGTCGCTGCCGGTGGTGCGGCCACGACCGGCACTCCGGGGCGGGGCTGACCGAGCCCGGCCAGAACCTCGAAGGCCAGCGCATGCAACGCATCGCCGACCAGCAGCGCGGTCGCTTCGTCGTAGGCCACGTGGACCGTCGGCCGGCCACGCCTCAGGATATCGTCATCCATGCACGGGAGATCGTCGTGGACCAGCGAGTAGGCATGGATCAGTTCGACCGCCGCCGCCACTGCATCCAGCGCATTGTTTTCTGCCACCGCCAGTTCGCCGGCCGCGTAGGCCAGCAGCGGCCTCACCCGCTTGCCGCCGCCCAGGACCGCGTAGCGCATCGCTTCGTGCAGGCGAGCCAGCGGGCCCTCGCTGGTGGGAAGAACCCGCTCGAGCTCGCGCTCAACCCGGGCACAGCAGCGCACGCTCCAGGCAGCGAAGGGCTCCGGGGCGGCATCACCAGCAGGAAATTGGTCATTGGGGGGCATCTTTCCCCCGTCGATCACCGTCATCGCACTCCCCTAGCGGTCTTCCGCCGCAGCGGATTCGAACGGCTTGAGCACCTGGTCCTCGAGAATCCGGACCTGCTGCTGGGCGTCGGCCAGCAGTCGGCGCGAGTGGGCCACCAGCTCGGCTCCCTTGCGATACGCCTCAAGGGATTCCTCCAGCGAAAGCTCGCCGCCTTCCATCTTGCGCACGATCTCTTCGAGTTCGGCCATGGCTCGCTCGAAGGTCGGCGCGCTGGGAGGAGTGTCAGGATTAGTGGCGCGTTTAACCATATCCGGGGTCAACGACGAAATCGAGCATGACCGGGAGTCAGCCCGAGGGATTCGTGCAAAGGGTTGATTCTACTTTGCTTTGTCGGGCTGCGCAGGGTTGTGGTCATTGCCCGGGTCATGCGAGCGGTATGCCCGATGGAGTATTCTCAGCAGTTCCCGACCATCCCCGAAGTCGGAGCAGAGGGCGCTCCGCAAACGACCCTGCCAATGACCTACACCACCATCATATCGGCCTCCGACCTCGCCCGCGAACTTGGGCGCTGCGTCGTCGTGGATTGCCGCCACGATCTCTTCAACCCCGAAGCCGGACCAGCCGGCTACCGCGCGGGCCATATCCCCGGCTCCTTCTTCCTGCACCAGGACACCGATCTCGCCGGTCGCAAGACCGGGCACAACGGGCGCCATCCGCTGCCCGAGCGTGAGGCTATCCGCGACCTGCTCGCGAGCCTGGGGCTGTCCGATGGTGGCCAACTGGTGGCGTACGACACTTCGGGCGGACAAATGGCGGTGCGCCTGTGGTGGCTGGCACGCTGGATCGGGCACCCCGAAGTGGCGGTGCTCGACGGCGGCCTGGCTGCGTGGCAAAGGGCGGGTGGGGAGTTGAGCGTCGCCGTGCCGGCGCGGCCGCAGCCCGGGACGCTTTCGCTGCGCGCGTCGCTCGCGCCCAGCATCGACCTCGCCGGCGTACAGGCCGCGATCGCCAGTGGCGCACCGACCATTGTCGACGCGCGCACCGCCGAGCGCTATCGCGGCGAGGCCGAGCCGATCGACCCGGTGGCCGGGCACATCCCCGGGGCCATCAATCGGCCGATGCCGGAGAACCTGCAGCCCGACGGCTGCTTCAAGCCGGCGGCGGTGTTGCGCTCCGAGTTCGTGGCGCTGCTCGGCCAGGTCGCCCCGGCAAACGTCGCCCATCACTGCGGCTCGGGCATCGCCGGCTGCCACAACGTGCTGGCAATGGAACTCGCCGGACTGGGCGGATCGATGCTCTATCCCGGGTCATGGAGCGAGTGGTGCGCCGACCCCAGCCTACCGATCGCCACTGGAGCTGCGCCCTGATGGCGCGACTGATCTTCTTTTGCGGCCATGCCGGCGCCGGCAAGACCACGCTCGCCAAGCTCGCCGTGCCGCTGCTGCACGAACGCACCGGGGAGAGTTTCTGCCTGATCGACAAGGACACGCTCTACGGAGAATTTAGTTCGCGAGTGATGGGACTGCTCACCGGCGACCCTGACGACCGGGACAGCGCCACCTATCTCGACAACCTGCGCGACAGGGAATACTCGGGGATGATCGACGTCGCGCGCGAGAACCTCGAACTCGACGTCAACACCGTGCTGGTCGGACCTTTTTCGCGCGAAGTGAAGTCACGCCTGGTATTCAATCCGCTGGCAATGCGCATCCCGGTGGCGACCGCCGTCAGCCTGGTCTGGGTGGCTCTTGACGAGAAGACTGCCAAGGAGCGGATCATCGCCCGCGGCGATCACCGCGATCGCTACAAACTCGGGCACTGGGACGAATACCGCACGCGGCGCTTCCATCCCGACCCGGCGCAGTACCCCGAAGTCATCCATTACGACAACACCGACTTCGACCAGCTCGAATTCGATGCCCTGGTGGCGTGCCTCGCCGACCCGGTGCGGGGTTGCAGGCCCGAGAGCCGCTGAATCAGTCGCCGAGCATCGGCGGGTCGTCGTCCCTCGCCCAGCCTGGTTCAGGTTTGGGCGTGCGTTCCAGCCATTGCTGGATCAGCCTGACGTGCTCCTCCTCCTCCTCGGCCATTTCAGCCGCGCCGGCACGCACCTTTTCATCGCTGGCCTCGCGGGCCACTGCGGCATAGAAGAGTTGCGCCCCCTGCTCATTGCGCAACGCGATCTGCAGCGCATGGTAGGGCTGCATCAGGTAGTGCAGATCGGCATGGTCGCCCGATTCCGGCCCCTCCAGTCCCACCCAGCGGAACCCGCCCGGCGGCGGCGGGGGCGGGGCGTTCCAGCTCATCGATTCGACGATCTGCTGCGCGTGGATGTGCTCGATGCGCGAAAGTTTTCGAAACAGCTCGGCAACCTCGACGTTGTTGTGGGTCTCCATCGCGTCGGCGAACTCGGCATAGCGCTCGGCGGCCTCGGACTCCATGGCATACGCGTAGACCATCAGGTCATCGATGTCGCCGATGCCGGCGGCGACTGCAGCCGCCCCGGAGCGCGCGGCCGCGACTCCCGGGCCAGGCTTGTCGTCACTCATAGCTCGAACTCCAGTTCCAGGTCGTTGACCCTGCGCACCGATCCGACGCCCGGCGCCCGGTAGGGAACGCGGTCGCCGCTGAACAGCACGCCGATGTTGAAGCCATCATCGCTCATCAGGCGCCGCGCGGCCTGCGCCGGGTCCCTGGTGGTCGCCACCGGCGAGGGCCGGATCACGGTTTTCCATTCCCGCTGCTCGGGACGAAAGGTCACGCAGGGCGAGAGCACCTCGACGAACGAGAAACCCGGAGTGCTGATCGCCTGGGCGATGATCGCCGCGGTGCCGTTGGGGTCGCCCGCGAAGGCGCGCGCGACGAAGTTTGCGCCCGCTGCCAGCCCGATGGCCAGCGGAAGAAACAGCGGCGCCCCGGTTCCCCAGGGGGAAATTTTCGATTTCCAGTCCGGTTCGGTGGTCGGCGACGGCTGGCCCTTGGTCATCCCGTAGACATGGTTGTCCATGACGATGTAGGTCATGTCGACGTTGCGACGGCAGGCATGCAGAAAATGGTTGCCGCCGATCGAATAGCCATCGCCGTCACCGCCGGCGACCACTACCGTCAGATCCGGCCGCGCCACCTTGATCCCGGTGGCCGCGGCCAGCGCCCGGCCGTGGACCCCGTGGAAGCCGTAGCAACTGGTATAGGCGGGAATCCGCGACGAACAGCCGATGCCCGAGACCACCACCACTTCGTCGGGCACCAGTTCGAGCTGGGCCAGGGCCTTGGTTACCGACGAGAGCACGGAATAGTCCCCGCAACCCGGGCACCAGATCGGCTTGTAGTCGGACTTGAACGCTGCCGGGGTGATCCGTTCCATCACGCTGGTGCTGGCGTTATTCATCGTGGCGCACTCCTCGCTCCAATGGGGTTCGGACTCATCAGCAGCTCCAGGACTCGAATACTGCCAGCAGTTCGGCCGGCCGGAATGGCAACGGTCCTGGCAGCGCGTGGCTGCGCACCTCGGGGGGCAAGTCGTAATGGGCGCGCAGGTAGCGGTAGAGCTGCCCACCGTGATTCTGTTCGACCACTATCACCCGCTCGACACCCTCGAGCGCGGCAGCAAACTGTTCGGGCAGCACCGGCGCCAGGACCCTCATTGAGATCAATCGCGCGCCGCCGCCCTGCTCGCGCAGCCTGGCCAGCGCCTCCCGGACCGGGCCGGTGGCCGAACCGAAGGTGATCACCGCGCAATTGCCCTCGCCCTCGAGGTCGGCCCAGCGCTCGCCGTAGTCGCCCTGGGCGATCTTGCGGGAGCGCTTCTCGAGTTGGCGATGATGGTCAGCCGCGCCGCTCGAGGGAATTCCGCGCTCGGTATGCTCTAGGCTTTCGGCGATGTAGGCGACGCCGCGGGTGCCTGGCAACGCCATCGGGGAAACTCCCGAAGGGGTGTCGGCATAGCGCCGGTAGCCCGGTTCATTGGCGGCCGGAACCAGCCGCTCGGTCTTGAAATCGATCTCGGGCGGCCGGTCGATCACCGCCTGGGTCTGGCCGAAGAACTGGTCGGAGAGCACGATCACCGGCGTCTGCATGGTCTCGGCCAGGTGCACCGCCCATTGGGTCGTGGCCAGGCAGTCGGCAATCGAGTTCGGCGCCAACACGAGCCGGGGCGCATCTCCGGGCAATCCCCAGAGCGCCAGGTTAAGGTCGCTCTGCTCGCTCTTGGCCGGAATCCCGGTCGACGGGCCGCCGCGCATCACGTCGACCACCACGATCGGGATTTCCGCGATCACTGCCAGTCCGAGCGCCTCGGTCATCAGCGCCAGGCCGGGGCCGGAGGTCGCGGTGAGCGAGGGCGCGCCACCGAACGAGGCCCCGATCACCATATTGATCGAAGCCAGCTCATCTTCGGCCTGGACCAGTGCGCCGCCGACATCGGGCAGCGCCGAGGCGAGCCACTCGAGCACCTCGGTGGCCGGCGTGATCGGGTAGGCGGCAACGAAGCGCACCCCGCCGCGCACCGCGCCGAAACCGGTGGCCTCGTTGCCCGAGAGCATCCAGCGGCGCTGCGCCGCGGGCGCCGGGACCACCTGGCGGATTGCGGCTGACGCGGCGGCGGCCTGTCCGGCCGCATGCCCTTCCCGCGCTGCCGCAATGCTGGCGTCGAGCCGATCGCGGCCGCGCTTGAGCGAGCGGTCGATGACCAACTCGACGGCCGCGAGCGGAATGCCGATCGCCCCGGCGGCCACGCCCAGCGCGATCATGTTCGGCCAGCTCCCCGGGATCGCCTTGGTAATGGCCTTGAAGCCAACATCGCAGACGCTCGCCCCGGTCCGCGCAAAGGCCTCCGGGACTTCGCCAGCCGCCGCGTCGCTGATCACGCAACTGGAGGCGTCGAGGGGAATTTCATCGCTGAAACGGTGGACGTTCTGCCAGTCGAGGGCGACCAGCAGATCGCAGCGGTCGTCGAGTCCACCGACCTCGGTGGCAGCAACGCGCAGCAGCGCGGCGGCCTCGCCGCCCCGGATCTGCGGGCCGCTGGTGCGCACCATCAGGCCATAGAGCCCGGCCCGCGCGGCGGCCTCGAGAAGCAGCGTGCCGGCCGTCATGACCCCCGCCCCCCCGCTGCCGGTGAGCGCCACCGACACGCCACGCCCGGCGGCCATTTTCCAGTTGCCCATCGCGCCTGTCTCCCGCCATGTTCCCGGTCTGTTCCAGGCTCTGAAAGTCGCCTTGACAGCCATTTTGATAATTCGGTACCATAATACTACTTTAGCGTCCGATGAGCGTCAACCGGGATTACACCGGGCGATTCGGAGCCGGCAAGCGGCCAACAAGAGCCGCCGCCCGGATGGCCAGACACTAGTCCCCGAACGCGCGCCGTGCGCACCTGCGGGGATGTTCCGAACACCGAGGAGGTCGGGATGACAGCAACCGGGTACCGCTGGCTGATGACAGCGCCCAATACGCCGATGGTCCGCGAGGAATTCGCCCTCGCGCCACCCGGCAGCGGCGAGGTCACGGTCGAGATCGCCGGCTGTGGCGTGTGCCACACCGACCTCGGTTTCTTCTACGACGGGGTGCTGACCAAGAAGGAACTGCCACTGGCCCTGGGCCATGAGATCAGCGGCCGGGTCGTGGCCGCGGGAGCCGGGGCCGAGCAGTGGGCCGGCAAGGCGGTGATCATCGCCGCGGTCATCCCTTGCGGGCAGTGCGACGCCTGCACTCGGGGCCGTCCCAACATCTGCCCGCACCAGCAAATGCCCGGCAACGACATCCATGGCGGCTTTGCCTCGCACATCACCGTCCCGGCGCGGGGTCTGTGCGCGGTCGACGAAGCGCGCCTCGCGGCGCGCGACCTGCCGCTTGCCAACCTGGCGGTAGTGGCCGACGCGGTCACCACCCCGTTCCAGGCGGTGCAGCGTTCGGGCGTGGGGGCTGGCGACCTGGCGATCGTCATCGGCGCCGGCGGGGTCGGGGGCTACTGCGTACAGATCGCTGCGGCTGCCGGGGCCACCGTGGTCACCATCGACGTCGACGACGAGAAGCTGGCCGCCATCGCTGAGCACGGGGCGGCGCTGACGCTCAACGCCCGCACGAGCGACGCCAAGGCACTCAAGAAGACCATCAAGCAGTTCGCCAAGGACCGCGGCGTGCGCCAGACCGAATGGGCGATCTTCGAGTGCTCGGGCACCGGCGCCGGACAGCAGACCGCCTACTCGCTGCTGGTGCACGGCGCGACCCTGTGCGTGGTCGGCTTCACGATGGAGCGCATCGAGTTGCGGCTCTCCAACCTGATGGCCTTCGACGCGCGCGCGCTGGGCAACTGGGGTTGCCCGCCGGAACTCTACCCGGCAGCGCTGGACCTGGTCCTCGATGGCCGGATCGCGTTGCTGCCATTCGTCGAGCAGTTGCCGCTCGCGACCATCAATGAGGTTTTCGACGCAGTCCACCAGCGCCGGATCAAGCGGCGGGTGGTGCTGGTCCCCTAGCGCCTGAGCCGCGCCAATCAGGAACTACCGAACGGAGAGTCACCGATGAATTCGACCCCCAAGCAACTGAACAACCACGACCTTTGTGACGGCGCGGTCTACCCCGGCGTGCGCTACGAGAAGCGCCCGGCGCGCACCCCCGACGGCAAGGTCGTCGACGGGCTCTACAACGCCTGGATCTGGCTGGACAATCCGACGCAGTTCAACTCCTACACCACCGACATGGTCAAGGGGGTCATCCTGGCTTTCAGGGCCGCCTCCAACGCCCGCGACGTCAACGCGGTGGTCTTCACCGGGGTCGGTGACAAGGCCTTCTGCACCGGCGGCAACACCAAGGAATACGCCGAGTACTACGCCGGCCACCCGCAGGAATACCGCCAATACATGCGCCTGTTCAACGACATGGTCTCGACGATCCTGGCCTGCGACAAACCGGTGATCTGCCGCGTCAACGGCATGCGCATCGGCGGCGGCCAGGAAATCGGCATGGCCTGCGACTTCACGGTAACCCAGGACCTCGCGCGCTATGGGCAGGCCGGACCGAAACACGGGTCGGCGCCGATCGGCGGCTCGACCGATTTCCTGCCGGTGATCATCGGCGCCGAGCGGGCGATGGCCGCCTGCGTGCTGTGCGAACCGTTCTCGGCCCACGAGGCCTACTACATGGGCATGGTGACCGCGATCGTTCCGGCGCTCAAGGTCGACGGCAAGTACATCGCCAATCCGCTGGTTGAGACCACGCTGGCGACCGACGAATTTGGCCGGATCACCTTCGGCAAGCCCAAGACCGGCGAGTCGCTGGCGCAAGGCAAGGCGCTGATGGCCAAGGGCACGGTCGACCTCGCCGCGCTCGACGAGAAGATCGAGGAACTGTGCGCCAAGCTGCTGATGACCTTTCCCGACTGCACCACCAAGTCACTCGAGGAACTGCGCAAGCCCAAGCTCGATGCCTGGAACCGCAACAAGGAGAATTCGCGCGCCTGGCTGGCGCTCAACATGATGACCGAGGCCCGCTCCGGCTTCATCGCGTTCAATGAGGGCCCGAAGAACGACCGTGAAATCGACTTCATCGCGCTGCGCAAGGCGATCGCCGCCGGCGCCGGGTGGACCGAGGAACTTCATCTGAGCATTCAGCCGAAGAAGGCATGAATCAAGCCACTGACTCCACTGGTTCCGGCGCCGCGCAGGGCGCGGCCGCCGCCGAAACCCCGCTGCGCGTCTGGCTCGAGGCCGACGGCGCGCTCCTGCGGCTGCGCCTCGCACGCCCCAAGGCCAACCTGATCGACGCCGCGATGATCGCGGCGCTCGACGCCGCGCTGGCGGCCCACCGTGACCGCGTTGGACTGCTCGGGGTGCTGCTCGACGCCGAGGGAACCCACTTCAGTTTCGGCGCGAGCGTCGAGGAACACCTCGCGGCGCAGTGCGCGGCGATGCTCGCCGCACTGCACGGACTGGTCTTGCGGATGATCGATTTTCCCGCGCCGATCCTGGTCGCGATCCGCGGCCAGTGCCTCGGCGGCGGACTCGAGGTGGCGATGGCGGCAGGGATGCTGTTCGCTGCTCCCGACGCCAAGTTCGGGCAGCCTGAAATCCGGCTCGGCGTATTCGCCCCGGCCGCCAGCGTGCTGCTGCCGGAGCGCGTCGGCCAGATCGCTGCCGAAGACCTGCTGCTGTCGGGACGCACGATCGACGCCCAGGAGGCGCGGGCCATCGGGCTGGTCGCGGCAGTGGCCGACGACCCGGCCGGTGCCGCGCTCGCATGGTTCAGCGCCAACCTCGCCGGCAAGAGCGCGTCGAGCGTGCGCTACGCGCTGCGCGCGGTGCGCGGCGATTACGCGCCGCGGGTGCGACAGGGCATTGCCCGGGTCGAGCGTCTCTATCTCGAGGAACTGATGACTGGCCACGACGCCAACGAAGGGCTGGATGCATTTCTGGCCAAACGACCGGCGGTCTGGAAGCACGCCTAAGGAGCACGTTGAGATGAATGAAGTTGGCCAAATCATCGAGCGCTGTCTGGCGCTGCACGAGGATCTCGATTTCACCGC
>JAGXFG010000030.1 GCA_024637395.1 Burkholderiaceae bacterium
CCGATTTCGTCAGCACCCTCGCGGCGGGTGCGACCTGGCCAGATACCGATGGGTTTGATGTCGGCGACGAAGGCGTCGATCACGCCGTCGTCGGTGGACGGGCCCGTCATCATGCCAGCCGCCAAACCGACCAGGCTGGCGACGGCGATGATCAGGAGTTCGACCTCGAACGGCCAGTCGGCCCGGCCCAGGGCGATGGCAGCAGCCAGCCCGACAGCCATGGCGCCGAGTTCGCCAGCGGCATTCACACGCCACCAGACCCAGCGCAGCGCGGTCGGCGCGCCCAGTGCGGCACCGAGCGCGGCAACCCATTTCCAGGCCTGCTCGATGGTCTCGATCTGGAAACTCACCAGCACAGCGCCGACTGCGAACAACAGCACAGCGGTGCGCGCGACCGTGATCTGCTGCCGTGATGACGCCTGCGGACGCAAGCGCAAATAGACATCATTGACCAGATACGAGGCCCCCCAGTTCATGTGGGTGTCAACCGTGCTCATGAATGCGGCCAGCAGGCTTGCCACCATGAGCCCGAGCAGGCCTGGCTGCAACAGCACGCCCATCAGCACCGGATAAGCCTGTTCGCGGTCGCCCGCAACCAGCGCGCCCGCGCCGCCCAATGCTGTGCTCTCGCCACCGATGGGGATCAGCACCAGCGCCACCAAGCCGACCACCAACCACGGCCAGATCCGCAGCGGATACTGAATCAGGAGAAACAGTAGCGATGCCTTGCGGCTATCGGCGGGCGAGCGCGTCGCGTTCAGGCGCTGCATCAGGTAGCCGCCGCCATCGGCGGGCACGTTGGCGTAAGACTGCACCACCAGGTACAGGCCGAAGATCAGAAAGCCGAAACTGGCGGAGCCCAGCGCGCCCGGTGCGATATGCGGGAACAGGTCGAGCAGGCCGTGTTGCGGCCCGTATAGGCGCTCCAGGCCATCGACCAGACCGGTGCGCCCGCCCACGGCCGACCAAGCCTCCCACGCAAACCACACACTGCCAACCAGCGCCAAGGCAAGTTGCACCAAGTCGGTGACGATGACGCCGCGCAGGCCGCCCAAGCTCGTATAGGCAACCACCAGAGCCAGCAGCAGCAAGATGGTGATCGCGTCCGAGGGCGAGCCCATCGGCGAATTGGCGGGCCAGATGCTCCCAAGTGCACCGACCGCGACGGGAAACCACACATCCCAGTGAAAGAATGGCGAAGCGATCTTGACCATGGCGCGCAGAACCCAGCCCAAGATGATGGCGTTGTAGACAATGCCGTACAGGCCCGCGCGTGCCGTGCGCAGCAGCTCGGCGGCGCGGCCCGAATAACGTCGTGAAATCAGCTCGGCGTCGGTCACGACGCCGCTGCGGCTCCAGTTCTCGGCAAACAGCACGACCACGGCCGAGTGCACACCCATCCAGGCGAGCCAAATCCAGTTGCCGCTGATGCCTTTGGCTGCGACGATGCCCGCCACCGCCAGCGGCGTGTCGGCGGCAAAAGTGGTCGCCGCAATCGATGCGCCAGCCCACCACCAGGGCAGTGAACGATCGGCCAGGAAGTAGCTTTGCATGCCGCTTGCCGCCTGTTTGCTCACCCATAGGCCGACCACCAACGCCAGCAACAGATAGCCACTGATGATGAGTGCGTCGACGGTGTGCAGGGACAGTTGGGGGGACATCAGGCGCTCCTCCTGCGGCGGCTCGGCCGACACGTGGCGCGCGACGTTAGGCGGCCGGCAAGATGGCAGACTGGCTCGGCGGTGAGGTACGGGGTCGCTGAATGCATCTTGCGGCTCCATCAGATTGAATCGGCGCTACGCTTCAGTGGCAGCGACTACTTGTGTTGCCAGCGGTGATCGTTAGCTTAACGTATCAACCGATGTGACTCAGCGTCAGCTTTCGGCGCTTATGGATCTTGACGATCCGTCGTATTGCCCGCCAGACGTGCGAAGACGCTGGTGCGTCTTGCACTGCCACCGGGCTGCAGGTCACCATCAGCGCGAGCGCGTGGTGCCGGCCAATTCGCCCGGCAGTTCGGCGAGCCAGCGCCAACCGTTCCTTGCCTGCAGTGGTGGCACCGTCCTCGAGGGAGAATGACGATGTTGCGAGGATGCCAAAACTGCTAACAAATCGTGGACCATTGTGCTGATGTTTGGCTTTGCGACCGCTGTAAGCCATGGTATTCAAAGCATAAAAAGGCGCGAGTTTCGAAACCCCCCTGCTTCCTCCTGCCGTAGTACATACGCGATCTGCCCTTCCGTATACCTCGACCTCTTCATCTCCTCTCCCTTACCCTCTTTATGTGGGCTCGGGAGCAGCCTACTCTAGACTTAGACTGTCTGATTTTTGCCGGAGGACGTCACTTGGACGTGGGTCTCTAAAGTCGGTTGTTTCTGGGCCTGTCACACAAACCCTTGTGGAGCAGACCACGAAATCCATGATGGTTTTGGACGTGCCGCAAGGCTGGCACGATTGCGTATGCGGCGCGCGCTTGGTTGGGTAGCGGGACCAGACGTGCTCCCGATATCTGGGTGAGCGCCCGAGTCTGGTGTGTCGCGGATCCATTGTTGAAACACTTGTACAACTTATGGTGAAATGCTGATACAGTTGTTGCATGAGTGCATTTCCCGTGTTCGCAAAAGCCCCGCTTGAGGGTTTGAGTCCGGAGTTGCTCCGCGCGGGGCGCTGGATTGAAACACACCAGCGCGAAGTTGCATTACATTCGATGCGCGAATGCGCACGCCGCGCCGCACTGACCCCGGCAACCCTGACCCGGCTGGCCCAGGCCCTTGGGTTCGACGGCTTTGAGGCGATCAAGAAGCTGTGCCAGGAGTCATTTGCCGAGCAGACCGGGTATACGGGTCGAGCCGAAGTCTTGCAGGCCAGCGCGCGACGCAGCAAAGACTGGCTGGCGCTGCTCAATGAAGCCCAGCACGTCAATACGGCGTCAGTTGGCGCTCTGAATCAGCCGGGGCAGCTGGAAGCGGCGGCCGATGCCATGCTCAAGGCCCGCCGCACTTATTTTCTGGGTCTGCGCGCGAGCCACGGTCTGGCGCTCTATCTCCACTACACCTATGGCTTGCTGGCGTCCAATGGGGTGTTGGCGCACGGATTGGGAGGCACGCTGAGCGATCAGCTTGGCGACCTGGACTCCGGTGACCTCCTCGTCGCCATTTCACTCGCACCGTACACTCGGCAGACGGTCGATGCCGTGGCGCAAGCGTTGGAGCAGGGGGCAGACCTGATGGTCCTGACCGACAGCGCCCTGTCGCCGATTGCCAGGTCCGCAGCGCACGCCTTGTTGTTTCGGGCGGATAGCCCATCTTTTTTCCAGTCCATGGTCGGCGCGTTGGCGTTGACCGAAGCCCTTGTCGCAGCCGTGGCGGTACGCGGCAGTCGCAAGGTGTTGGCGCACCTGCAGTCCAGGCAAGATCGGCTCCAACGCGAGGGTGCCTATTGGGACCACCGCCCCAGCGCACGGCCAGTGCGTACCTATGTGAGGAAGTGAGATCCATGTCAACGGCTGCAACGCGCGTGTTTCACCGTCATCTGCAATTCACGCCGCCGGTGGCGGTGCGGGGGCAGGGCGTCTACTTGACCGATGCGCAAGGCAGAAGCTACCTCGATGCCTCGGGCGGCGCCGCGGTATCTTGTCTCGGTCATGGTCATCCGGACGTGTTGGCAGCCATGCATGCGCAGATCGACAAGCTGGCCTATGCGCATACGAGTTTCTTCACCACCGAGGTCGCGGAAGAACTGGCCGACAAGTTGATTGGGACGGCGCCGCATGGTACGAGCCATGTGTATTTTGTCAGTGGCGGCTCGGAAGCGATGGAGGCCGCGCTTAAGATGGGGCGCCAATATTTTGTCGAAATCGGTCAGCCCCAGCGCCAGCACTTCATTGCCCGGCGACAGAGCTATCACGGCAATACGCTCGGGGCGTTGGCCATTGGTGGCAACGAGTGGCGGCGCGCGCCGTTTGCTCCCTTGCTGATGCCGGCCACCCATGTGTCCCCGTGCTACCCCTACCGGGAGCAATCCGCAGCCCAGACGCCCGAACAGTATGTCCAACACCTGATACAGGAACTGGAAGAGGCGATTCTTGAGCTAGGTGCTGATCGGGTGATCGCCTTTGTCGCCGAAACCATTGGTGGTGCGACAGCTGGCGTCTTGGTTCCAGTGCCCGGGTACTTCAAAGCGGTACGCGAGCTGTGCGACCGTTACGGAATTTTGCTCATCCTGGATGAGGTGATGTGCGGAATGGGCCGAACCGGCACCCTTCATGCATGCGAGCAGGAAGGGGTGGTGCCGGACCTGCTGGCGGTCGCCAAAGGGCTCGGAGGAGGCTACCAGCCAATCGGTGCTGTGCTGGCGCAGGACAGGATCGTGGCAGCGCTGCGTGACGGTTCGGGATTCTTCCAGCATGGGCATACCTACTTGGGTCATGCGGTCGCCTGTGCAGCAGCGCTGGCCGTACAGCATGTGGTCGAGCGTGACCAGCTGTTGGCGCAGGTGCGTTCGCGTGGTGCCTTTCTGCACAAACTCATGCGCGAGACGTGGGGTGAACATCCATATATCGGGGACATACGCGGTCGTGGCCTGTTCTGGGGGATTGAGCTGGTTCGGGACCGAGACCGCAAGACACCGTTTGACCCGGCACTCAAGCTGCACGCCCGTATCAAACAGGAAGCGATGGCGCGGGGCTTGATGGTCTACCCGATGGGTGGAACGGTAGATGGTCGCTTCGGTGACCACGTTCTCGTCGCTCCCCCGTTCATCGTCAGCGAAGCGGAACTGGGCATGATCGTGGAGCGTCTGGGTTCAGCGATGGATGCGGCGATGGCCGTGGTGTGAGAGATTTCTTACTGCCGTATCGATACCAATGGAGGATTCATCGATGTTCAATAAAAAGCTGATATTCGGCGCGATGTGCGCCACGTTAGCGGTTGCTCTGATCCAGCATCCCTCAGTCGCACAGGCACAAAAGCTTGCCAGTGAGCAGGTGGTGCGTTTCGGAATGGCCTTTAACGATATCGCGACCCTTGACCCGCATGTGTCAGTGGGCAGCAGCGAGACGCCCGTCGTGCTGGAGATCTATGAAGGTCTGGTTGAATTTCCACCTGGCGAGATGAACGGTGATCGGCTCAGGCCTGGTCTGGCGGAGCGTTGGGAGGTGTCCCCGGACAAGACACAGTGGACTTTCTATCTGCGCAAGGGCGTTCAGTGGCACAAAGGTTATGGGGAGTTCACCGCGGCCGACGTGAAATTTTCGGTTGAACGGGTGTTGAGCGAGAAGTTCGGCTCGCCCTTTCGCAAGACCCTGCAAAACGTCGAGCGGGTGGATATTGTCAATCCTTACAAGGTTGGTATCGTCTTGAAGCAACCTGACCCCGCGTTCATTCAGCTGATGGCTGGTTATCAGGCGGGATTCATCGTTTCGAAGAAAGCCTTGGAAGACAATCAGGATCCGAAGCTCAGTCCCGTCGGAACCGGGCCGTTCATCATGGGTGACTACAAACCACGTCAAAGCGTGACCCTGGTGCGCAACGATTCTTATTGGCGCGGCAAACCCGTGGTAGAGCGTATCGTCTATCAGTTCATGCCCGAAGCGAGCACCCGCGAGTTGGCTCTCAAGTCTGGTGAGGTAGATGCCATTGGAATTCAGGCCAAGCAGGATATCGTAGACCGCCTTCGCAAAGGCGGCTTTGCGGTCGACCTCACGGCGCCCGCGAATATGTTTGCGGTCTATATCAACACCACCAAGAAACCGCTCGACGACGTTCGGGTACGCAGGGCCCTCGCGCATGCTACAAGTCGCGAGAATCTGATCCAGTTCCTCGGCAAGGATCTTGCCAAGCCGGAATACTCGGCTCTGCCTAGTGGCTACACCGGCCACGAAGACAACATCACCAAGTACCCGTACGACTTGGCGCGCGCCAAGGCTCTGCTCAAGGAGGCCGGATTGCCGAACGGTTTCTCGATGGATGTCAATATGAGCAACAGCAATATCTACCTGCCGCCGATGCAGGTTCTGCAGGAGCAATGGAAGAAGATTGGCGTCAACGTCGAACTCAAGGTGGTCGACCATCCAACCTACCATCGCTTGATTCGGCAGGACGCCAATCCGGTGGTGCTGTACGGGGCGTTCCGTTATCCGATGACCGGTCAACTCTATTTTGACCAGTTCTACGCCGGACCCGCTTCGATCGGGAAGCCCACCGCGATCACCAACTTCATGCACTATGGCGACACGATGCCGGGCGTGGACGATCTGCTCGCCAAGGCGACGTTCAATCCGAACGGCGCCGAGCAGGTGAAGCTGTGGGGTGAAGTACAGAAGAAGGTGGCGCGTGATGCAGTCTCGATCCCGCTCTACACCCAGTACTACGCGATGGCCCGCGCAAAGAATCTCGATCTGGGGTTCGTGCAGAAGAGCTTTTCGTTTTATCGGGTAAGCGAAAAGACCAGGTTGTTAGAGCGCTGATGACCTCTGGGCGAGAGTAACGACAATGCTTGGTTTCCTCTTTCGCCGTTTGCTCTCGCTGCTTGTGATCCTGGTCGCGGTCCCGACCATTGTCTTCTTTGTGATGCGCCTGGTCCCGGCGGACCCAGCACAGGTGGTTCTGGGCGACCAGGCCACGGAAGAATCGCTGGTTGCCTTCCGTCACAAGGCCGGGCTGGACCAACCGCTGATCGTGCAGTACGGTAAGTTTGTCTCCGGGCTAGCGACCGGCAATCTGGGCAATTCGGTGATCACTGGTCAACCGATCGGCGCCCAGATTGCCGCCGTCTTTCCGGATACGCTGACCCTCGCGCTTGGCTCGTTACTGGTAGGGGCGCTGATCGGGATTCCCATCGGGGTGATCACGGCGGTGCGACGCAATACCTGGATCGATTTTTCGGGGCGTATCTTCGCGCTGCTGGGCTTCTCGTTCCCATCTTTTTACCTGGGTGTATTGCTGTTGCTCGTGTTCTCGGTCTGGCTGGGATGGTTTCCGGTCATCCATACGATGCGCGGCAGTTCGGTTGGCGAGTATCTCCATAAGCTGGTTCTCCCGGCCCTCAGCTTGGGGCTGGTGCAGGCAGCCTACGTCACGCGCCTGACGCGGTCGACTATGTTGGAGGTGCTCAGCCAGGATTACATTCGCACGGCCTTTGCAAAGGGTCTGGTGGCGCGCAGGGTCTATTTCAAACACGCGCTGCGCAACGTCCTAATCACGGTCATAACGGCGATGGGGCTGTATACCGGAACTATTC
>JAGXFG010000031.1 GCA_024637395.1 Burkholderiaceae bacterium
CAAGAAGCATCTGGGAGGAGTGACGCCGGCAGTTTATGCGGCACGCCTGAGCTCGCGAGCGAACTCAGGCGTAGATGAATCGAGTACAGTTTGCAGCGACGGGCTCTAAATCAAAGTGCTACTAAAGAAGGGGTCACGTCGAGGGCGTCGTCGGTAATAAGTTACCTACAAGTAACTTTCTATAAGAATTCCATAAGCAGACAATCAATCTCGCAGGCATCGGTATGCGAATTGAACTCTGGCAACGGCTACAGCCCGATACCGGCGACTCACACAACCCTTAGAAAAGGATACAGCCATGATACTAAGACTGACTTCCGCGTTCGCCGCGATTATGGTCTCGACCCTTCTGGCAGCCTGCGGCGGGGGGGGGGCGTCCGATCCGGATACTCCCATCGACCTGAAGCAAGCCTGGGCGAACTATTTCGACATTACTGGTTCGCAGAATTTCGCAGTTTCCGGGACTATCTACGGCGTCAGCGTCATCGGGTCCGGAGTGGAGACCCGCAGCCCCAACTTCGCCAGTTCATTCGAGGGTGCGGCCGCCTTTGAGAAGATCTACGACATGACTGGTACGTTCACTTTCACCTACCAGGGGCAAACCTTTACCGAACCGCTCGACGATACGTACACCGATTATTTCGACGCCTCCTACGCACTGCTCGGCAGGGTCAACAGTCAATCGTACATGGTCGTCACCGGCTGGTTCCAGCTACCAGTCGACGCCCTGCCCGGTGACTCCGGGGTACTGTTCACCGCTGACGTCTGGGACTCCGCAGCAAGGAATGTCTCTTACGGTAGCGTAACCTACACGTACCAAGTCTTCGCAGACTCCACGACATCGGTGTTGGTGAAGTTGAGCAGCGACGCTAACGACACCACGACCTACCGGGTTACCACCACCGGTGTAGTGACGTATGTCTCTGAGAAATACGAGGACGCAGATGGGTCCCTGATATTCACATATCAGTGAAGCCAGCCCCCCGTTGACCGGGGTGGACCCGGCCGCCAACTGCCTTGGGAATGAGTATTTCCCAAGGCAGTTTCCATATCCGCCAATTGCTCATCGCCAATCATGCCTGACGCCAGCTTGCGCCAGTGCCCGCCCGACGCGCACTGAAGAACGCGCGCAGCAGCGCAACACTCTCGTCGGCCAGCAGCCCGCCCTTAACCACCGCGTGATGATTGAGCCGCTTCTCGGCGAACAGGTCGACGACGCTGCCGCAAGCGCCGGTCTTGCTGTCGGCGGCACCGTAAACGATCCTGGCGATGCGGGCGTGCATGATCGCGCCGACACACATCACGCACGGTTCGAGCGTCACGTACAGGGTCGCGCCGGGCAGGCGATAGTTGCCGAGTTTCTGGCAAGCCTCCCGGATCGCGCCCATCTCGGCGTGGGCGCTGGCGTCGACGGTGCCGACCGGGCGGTTCCAGCCCTCGCCGATGATGGCACCATCAGCGACGACCACCGCGCCCACCGGCACTTCGCCCGCCAACGCCGCCTGCCGCGCCAGTTCAAGAGCACGACGCATGAAGATCGCATCAGCCCCCGACTCGGCGTTGACAGCTTGCTGCGCTCTACCAGGTTGTGACAGTTCGTTCGGCATCGATCTCGCCCAGACCATTAAAGAGGGCCGCGCAACTCCGCCCGGAATTTAACAAATATCTCATGCTGGCGTCATCGCTTACCCTTGCCCAGCAAGGATGAGCATGGCAGCATACGCACAACGTGCTCAAACGACACCTGTGACCCGCGCTCCCCAGAGAGCCAATCCCCGAGGAGACTATGGATAACAAGTCCGCGTACCTGGCCCGACCCTGGCTTGCATTCTACGAGCAAGGTGTGCCGGCCAATCCGGAGATACCGCTGCGCACCCTGACGCAGGCGTTCGACGAGTCGACCGAGCGCTATGCAGCGAACATCGCACTGATATTCCACGGACGGGAAATCTCCTATCGCAGCCTGCGCGAAGAGACCGACCGCTTCGCGCTCGGGCTGGCAAAACTGGGGGTCAAGAAAGGTGATCGGGTCGCACTCTACCTGCTCAACAGCCCGCAGTTCATCATTGCCTATTTCGCGGTCCTCAAGCTCGGCGCCACGCCAACCCCGGTCAGCCCGGTCTATACCAGCCACGAGGTCAAGTTCCAGCTCGCCAACAGCGGCGCCAGGATCGTAATCTGCCAGGACATCCTGTTCGACAAGGTCGAGAAGTCCGGAGCCGATCTCGATCACATCGTGGTCACCAACATCGGTGACTACCTGCCGCCGATGCGCCGCATGATCGGTCGCTCGTTCCTCGGCAAGATCTTCACCGAACTCAATGTTCCGGCGCCATCGGTACCGGCGCGCGGCAACGTCCACGACTTTCGCGACCTCGCAGCTACGCCCAAGGGCGAACTGCCCCAGTTCACCATCGACCCGATGACCGACCTGGCGGCGCTGCCCTACACCGGCGGCACAACGGGCAATCCCAAAGGTGTGATGCTCACCCACTACAACCTGATCGCGGCGCAAATCGCCGGCGAAGTCGGGTTCACCAAGCTGGAGCCCGGCAAGGAAGTGGCGATCGCGTTCCTGCCGCTGTTCCACATCTACGGCCAGGTCGTGATCATGCTCGGCGGCTTGATGCAGGGCGCGACGCTCGTGCTCTTCACCACGCCCGACACCGAGAGCATTCTCGAAGCGATGGAGCGCTACAAGGCCACCGTCTTCTACGGCGTGCCGACCCTCTACGAGTACCTCAAGGATCACAAGGACACCGGCAAGGTCAACTGGCGACGCCTCAAGCTGCTGGTCTCGGGCGCCGACACCTTGCACGAATCGACGATGAAGGAATGGACGCAGCGCACCGGATCGTCGATCACCGAAGGCTATGGCATGACCGAGACCTGTGCTGCCGCCCATGTCAATCCACTGAACCGCCCGAAAACCGGCTCATTCGGCATCCCGATACCCAACGTCATGGCCGCGGTCATAGATCCGGAGACGTCCGAGTTCTTGCCCCCGGGCGAATCGGGCGAGCTGATCCTCAATGGCCCGAACATCATGATCGGTTACTGGAATGCACCCGCGGAATCCAACAAGGTGTTCATGGATATCGACGGTGAGCGCTGGATGCGCACCGGCGACATCGTGCACATGGACGAGGAAGGCTATTTCCACTTCCACGACCGCTCCAAGGACCTGATCAAGTACAAGGGTCACTCGGTGTTCGCCAAGGACGTCGAGGACGTGCTCTACGAACACGAGATGATCAAGGGCGCCGGAGTGATCGGAGTGCCCGACCCGGCGGTCGGCCAGCGGATCAAGGCGATCATCGTGCTGCAGCCGGAAGCGCGCGGCAAGCTCTCGGAAGAAGATATCCTGGCCTACTGCCGGGAACAGCTCGCCGACTACAAGGTGCCCCAAATCATCGAGTTTCGCGGCGAGTTGCCCAAGACCGATGTCGGCAAGGTGTCGCGGCGTGAACTTCGCGAGCAGCATGACGAGCGGTCGGCCTGATCATGAGCACGCCATTCTTCAAGGTCGAACACCTCACCAAGCGCTTTGGCGGCCTGATCGCTGTCAACGACGTGTCCTTCGAAGTTCAGCGCGACGAGATCGTCGGCATCATCGGGCCAAACGGCGCCGGCAAGACGACTCTGTTGCGGCTGATCACGCGGATCCTCAAGCCGGATTCAGGCCGGATAACCTTCAACGGTGAGGACATCTCCGGACTCAAGCCCTGGGATGTCGCCAACCGCGGCATCGCCGGCACTTTCCAGAATACCCGCCCATTCCGCCACCTACCGATCATCGCCAACGTGATGGTTCCCTGCCTGAGCCCGCGCGCACGCCACCGCGGCGAATGGGTCAAGCGCATCGAGGCCAAGGCCATGGACGCGCTCGAGTTCGTGGGGATCTCCGATCAGGCGCTGGAGCGCGCCTCGGCGCTGTCGCAGGGCGATCTCAAGCGCCTCGAGGTGGCGCGAGCCATTGCTTCGGAGCCGGAACTGCTGCTGCTCGACGAACCGCTGGGCGGCATGAGTCCGGCCGAGTCCGGCCTGCTCGCCAAGTCGATCCAGCGCTTGCACCAGGGCGGACGGTTCGGGCGGCTGCACTCGGAAGGACCAGCGGTATTGATGATCGAGCACAAGCTCAAGGAACTGATGTCGATCGTCGATCGGGTCATCGTAATCGATCACGGCGAAAAGATCGCCGATGGACCACCGGGAGAGGTAGTCAAGGACCCGAAGGTCATCGAAGCCTACCTGGGAGCCGATCATGCCGCTGCTTGAAGTCTCGGATCTCTCGGTACGCTATGACAAGGCGCAGTTGCTCAACGACGTCACGCTGAACGTCGACGGGCACGAACTGGTCGGCCTGGTCGGCCCCAACGGCGCCGGCAAGTCGACCATGCTGCGCGCCATCTCGGGGCTGGTCAGGTGGGAGGCGCAGACCAAGCGTGGCGCCACCGGCGACATCGTCGTCGAAGGCTCGATCCGCTTCAATGGCGAATTCATCGACGGTCTCTCGGCGCACAAGATCAGGGAGCGGGGCCTGGTGCTCTGTCCCGAACGGCGCCGGCCATTTCGCGAACTGACCGTGTTCGAGAACCTGATGGCGGGTGCCTACCTGGAAACCAGTAGCGGCGAGCAGCAGGCCAATCTCGATCGCTGCTACCAGCTGTTTCCCCGGCTCAAGGAGCGCAGCAAACAGATTTCCGGCACGCTATCGGGCGGCGAACAACAGATGCTCGCCACGGCGCGCGCACTGATGTTCAAGGCGCGGCTGTTGTGCATCGACGAGCCCTCGCTTGGCCTGGCCCCGATGTTGCGCACGGAAGTGTTTGCGGCGATCAGCCAGATCCACGCCAGCGGCATTCCGGTGCTGCTGGTCGAGCAGGAGGTTGGCAAGGTCTTCGAAATGGCCAGCCGCAACTACGTGCTCTCGCAGGGCAAGATAATCGCCGAGGGGTCGGCCCAGCAACTGATGGCCGACGAGGGGCTGCGCGCCGGGTACCTGGGACTCTAGCGGGCGCTCTCGCGCTCCTTCAGTCGAGCTCAGCGCTGCAGAGCCGGCACTGGTGGCGCCCGACGACGTTGCGCGCCTTGCAGCGCGGACAGACGTTCTCGATCTTGTCCCTGATCCACGGCGCCATGCCCTGGGGCATGAACAAGAGCACCAGCAGGATTATCACGGCCGAGGTCAGGGTGCGAATCTCCCTGAATAAATCGAAGTTGGCCAGTACCTCGGTCAGCGGATAGAGCACGAAAACTGCCAGCACCGGCCCGTAGATGGTCGCAGCGCCACCAAAAATTCCCCAGATCACGGCCTGAAACGACAGGGCCACTTCCAGCGATGACGGCCCGGCCACGCGCAGGAAATGCGCGAACAGCGCCCCGGAGATGCCGGCGAACAGGCCCGCGAGTGCAAAGGCAATCAGCTTGTAGCGCGGCGTGTTGATCCCGGATGCGCGGCATGCGACCTCGTCCTCGCGGATGGCATGGAAGATCAGCCCCATGCGCGAGGTGCCGATCTTCCACATCGTCATGCACAACACCATCATCAACAAGACCGCAACGTAGTAATTGCCGATCGGGCTGACGACAACGCGACGCAGCCCCGAGATTCCCAGCTCGCCGCCCGAGAAGTCGGGGAAGGCGAACAGGAGCCCCACCAGGATGAGCGGAAATGCCAGCGTGGCCAGGGAGAGATACGAGCCGCGCAGCCGCAGGCACGGGATGCCGACCAGCACGCCGCTCACCATGGCCATCACGGCACCGATCGGCATGGTGAGCCAGGGCGGCCATCCGAAGTGATGCGAGAGCAACGCCGAGGTATAGGCGCCAACGCCAAAGAACAACGCGTGGCCGAAATTGATCTGCCCAGTGTAACCGGACAGGAGATCCCAGCTGGCCGCAAAGATCGCAAAGATTGCGGTCATGGTAATGATGCGCAACACGTAGGGGTCGCCATATGCCAGTGGCAGCAGCAACAGCACGATCGCGCCGGCCAATACAAAGCTGCGGCTGGGCAGCACGAATACCTCATGGCGCAGTTGCGCCCCGAGCCGCTTGAGCAGCGCTAGCAAGGTCCTCATCGCTCTTCCTCGAACACCACGCCGAACAATCCCTCCGGGCGAATCAGGAGCACGATCACCATGATCGACAAGGCCACCGCCCCTTTCAGATACGAGCCGGACGGCACCGTGAACACAGTGATTGCCTCGACGTAGCCGATGATGAAGGCACCTATCAGGCTGCCCTTGAGACTGCCCAGTCCGCCGAGCACGACGATCGCGAGCATGATCACCAACGGCGACAGCCACATCAGCGGGTCGACGACAAATACCGGCGCGACCACGACGCCGGCAATGGCAGCCAGCGCCACCGAGATTCCGACCGTGAGCATTGCCACCCGGCTGACGTCGATGCCCATCAGGTTGGCGATCTCCTGATCGTTGGCGGCAACCCTGATGGCCAGGCCCAGGCGCGTGCGGGCCAGCAAGTACCACAGCCCCAGGAGCGTAAGCGCCACGACCACCAGGATCAGCAGCCGCTGGTATGACACGCGCACGCCGAGCACCGAGGCGACACCTTCGAGGGCGCTGGGAATGCCCAGGTAACTTCCGCCGAACGAGACCAGCAGACCTTCCTGAAAGATCAGCGCCAGCGCGATGGTGGCGATCAGGACCGCCGACTCGTGCTGGCGCACCGGCTCGATCACCAGCTTGTAACAGAGCATCGACAGCGCCACCACGCTGACCACTGCCAGCGGGATGGCTGCCATGAGCGGCAGGCCGACCTTCACGAGCAGTGCGTAGAGCACGTAGGCGGCGAGCATGTAGAACGCCGTGTGGGCGATATTGACGATTCTCGCGACCCCGAAAATCAACGAGAAACCAAGCGCCAGCAGCGCATAGACGCCGCCATTAACCAATCCGCTGACGAAAATGTCGGCGATCATCGCATCACCCTACCCCGTTCGCTGGCAAACTGCGTCGACGGGGCGATCCTGCCGGACCGCCCTCTCGGCGACGCAACGACACAACCCAAATTACATCTTGGGCATCTTGAACGGGCGCATGCCCTTGATGTTCGGCGGCCAGAACGGAACTTTCTCGCCGTCCTGCCACTGGACCGCGATCCCGGCGGTCTTGCCCGGCGCCCAGATCAGGTCGTGGCGCTTGTCATATGAGGCAGATGATCCGGCACCGACGATCTCTTCCTTCTCGAGCAGCGGCACCAGCTTGTCGGGATCAAGCGAGTCCGCCTCTTCGATCACCTTCTTGAGCGCAAAGAGCACGTCGTAGGTCGCCGCCGTGTATGCCGGTGCTTTCTTGAACCGTTCCTTGAACGCTTTCACGAAGGGAATGGTCTTGGGGGTCATCTCGACCTCGGAGAAGGTGTCGAGCGTCGCGACATAGTTGCCCTTGCCTGCCGTCGCCTGCCAGAACCCGTCCTTCTGCGCTTCGACGTTGATCCCGAAGGCCACCGCCGGCAGCTCGAGTTCACCCATCTGGCGGCCGAGCACGATCCCGAGCGGGCCGGAGATGATCGTGAAGACGATATCCGCCTTCTCCCGCTTGATGGCGGACAGTTCGGCGGTCACGTCGGTGGCGACCGCTGAGGGCTGCCACAGGCCGACGACCTCCATCTTCATCTTGGGCAGGGTGGCCTGGGCGGCCTTGATCAGCCCTTCAGTCCAGGCGGCCTTCTCGGCAACGATCGCGACCCTGGGTACTTCCTTCTTCAGGTCGGTACGGATCTGGGCCCCTACCGAACCGAGCACCGTGAAGATCGTCTTGGCCAGATCGACGTCCTTGGTCGGCGAAGCACGGAACCAGTACTTGTAGCGGTCGTAATTCTCCTCGACGTTGAGGCCGAGCTTGGAGCTGGCAGCACCGACGCCCATGAAGAGCATCTTGTTGTCCATGGCGATTTCCTGCATCGCCAGCACCGCCTCGGAGCGGAACCCGCCGACCACGAAGTCAACCTTGTCACGGCTGATCGCACGCTCGATCGCATTGGTGGCATCCGGAACGCTCTGGATTTCGTTGGTGTCGATCTTGATGATCTCGACCATTCGCTTCTTGCCACCGACAGTGATGCCGCCCGCCTTGTTGATCTCGTCGCGGGCCATCTCGGCGCCAGCCCAGTGATTCTCACCCTGGACAAAAGCCATGGGGCCAAGGATCGCGAACTTGATGTTCTGCGCCCAGGCAGACGTGCATAACGCCATTCCGACTACGCTGGCGGTTGCGAGCAGCAACTTGCGACTCATAACGATCTCCCCCTTCAGTTTGGAAACTCCATGTGCGCTTCTTGGCGCACTCGAATTCTTTACGGCCACTTATGCTGCCATCAGTATCGGCCCCTGTCTATCATTTGTAGTGTTTTGCGCCGTGACACCGAACCCGACGAGCGCTAGCTCCCTTCGAGGCGAGCACGGTCTGCTTCTTCACGAGCTTCCTTGCGCGCCAGCGCGAGCTCGCGCAAAACCACCTGCGGGTCGCCGGGACGGTCATCGGCGGCGACTCGTCCGGTCAGCTCCACCCCGCTGACCAGGGCCCCGGCCTGAAACAGTGCCCAGATCTCCTTGCCGTACTCGCTGCCCAGCAGTTGCGGCGCGAACCTGCCGAAGTACGCCGCCAGATTGCCGACGTCGCGCTCGATCAGCGCGGCCGCACCGCTGTTGCCGGCGGCATCAACCGCCTGCGGCAGGTCGATGATCACCGGCCCGTCGCTGCCCACCAGAATGTTGTACTCGGAGAGGTCGCCATGGATCACCCCGGCACCGAGCATCAGCACGACCTGCTGCAACAATCCGGCGTGGTACTCAAGCGCCGTGGCTTCGTCGAGTTCGACATCGTTCAAGCGCGGCGCCGCCTCGCCGTCGACGTCGGTCACCAGTTCCATCAGCAGCACGCCCTCGTAGCAAATCAGCGGCTGCGGCACGCGAACCCCGGCCGCGGCTAGCCGATACAGGGCGTCGACTTCGGCATTTTGCCAAGCCTCTTCCTGCATCTTGCGGCCGTAGGACGTCCCCTTGCCACGGGCACGAGCTTCACGGCTATTCTTGACCTTGCGACCTTCCTGGTATGCGCTACTCTGGCGAAAGCTGCGCTGGGTGGCGTCCTTGTACACTTTCGCGCAACGCACGGCGTCGCCGCAACGGACCACGTAAACCGTCGCCTCCTTGCCGCTGGTGAGTTGACGCAGCACTTCGTCGATCAGTCCTTCTTCGACCAGCGGTTGGAGTCTTTGCGGGATTTTCATCGCCCCAGTGTACCAATCATGAGCCAAACAACTGATTCGCCCCCCGGCCCCGGTCGCTGGGATGCAATCGTCATCGGTGCCGGCGCTGCCGGAATGATGTGCGCCGCGCAGATCGGCCAGCGGGGCCGTCGCGTGCTGCTGATCGACCATGCCCACAAGCTTGGCGAGAAGATCCGCATCTCGGGTGGGGGGCGCTGCAACTTCACCAATCTGCACTGCTCTCCGGAGCATTTCCTGTCGCAGAACCAGCACTTCTGCCGCTCGGCACTGGCGCGCTACACGCCCCAGGATTTCATTGCCCTGGTAGAACGCCACGGCATCGCCTACGAACACAAGACACTGGGCCAGCTGTTCTGCCGCGACAGCGCGCGGCAGATCGTCGCCATGCTCAAAAGCGAGTGCCAGCGCGGTGACGTGCAGTGGTGGATGCCCTGCGAGGTGCGCAAGGTCAGCCGCGAGGGCGCCGATTTTATGGTCGACTCCGATCAGGGCGCGGCACTGGCGCCATCGCTCGTCATTGCCACCGGGGGCCTGGCGGCGCCCAAGATCGGTGCCAGCCCGTTTGGTTACCGGATCGCCGAGCAATTCGGTCTGACGATCGTAGCCCCGACTCCCGCCCCCGTGCCGCTCGCCTTTGCGCCCGAGACCATGGCCCGCTTCGGTGACCTGTCAGGCATATCGATCGACGCGGAGGTGTCCTGCAATGGCCAGCATTTCCGCGAGAGCCTGCTCCTGACCCACCGCGGGCTTTCGGGGCCGGCCATCCTGCAGATTTCTTCATACTGGCGTGGTGGCGATACCATCGAGATTGACCTGCTCCCGGGCCTTGATGTGGAGGCGACGCTGCTCGCCGCCTCGGGCAGCCGCGTCCAGCTCGACAACCTGTTGGCGCAGTTCCTGCCCAAGCGCCTCTGCCAGCACTGGTGCGCCGCCAATGACGGCGTCAAGCCGCTCAGCGAGTTTTCCCATGGCGAATTGCGCCGCATCGCCCATGGCCTGCACCATTGGCAATTGCGGCCCTCCGGGACGCTGGGGTACAACAAGGCCGAAGTGACTCTGGGCGGGGTCGACACCGACTGCCTGTCATCAAAGACGATGGCGGCCAAGGCGGTGCCGGGACTCTACTTCGTGGGCGAGGTGGTGGACGTGACCGGCCACCTGGGGGGCTTCAACTTCCAGTGGGCCTGGGCCAGCGGCCACGCTGCCGGACAGGTGGCCTGAGAGTCGGCCCGGTGGATCCGGTCGGCGCACGACCTGATCTGCGCGGACTGCCGCCCGCTCTCAGCCCTCAATCCTTGAAGCGCGTTCTCGCTCGCTCAAAGGCCTCGCCGACCGTTCCCGAATTAGACCTTGATTTCCTAGATGTGCTCCGGCAGCCGGGAGCGCAGTTCGCGCGGGTTGAGCGCCGTATAGTCCTTGTCGATCTCCTGCGAAACCAGCGCCTTGAGCTGCGCGCCGAAGTGGGTTCGCAACTCGCCCAGAAAATCCGGGCCCGCCACGATCACCAGGCGCTCGAATGCCCCGTCGAGGCGCCCGCGCTCGAGCTTTTCGATGATGGTCTTGGCGAACCGGATCTGCTCTTGCTCCTTGGGATCAACCTGAGAAGCCCTCGCGTGGCGCTGACTGCCGAGGCTATCGAAGGTGCGCCCCGGGCGATCGCTGACCAAATCCATCTGCTTGAGGCGCGCCTCGGGGTTGCTCATCGTCTCGAGCGCAACCAACGGCGCCACTGGCGACTCGGCAGTGAAGATTGTTGCCTGGCTGCTGTTCGCGGCGAGAATCCAGGTGCTGTCCATGATGTGCTCCTCATTCCAGGTTTGTATGCCGTCCGGGAGCTCCGTCGCGGTTCCTGTGCTGCTGTGACTAGGGCCCACCCCGGACCGCCCGGCAGCTCAAGTTCCTGGCCGTCAGCGATCAATCTACCCGCGAGCGCTAGTCGGCGTCCACGTCCTCGAGGTCCATCGCAGCCTCGGGCGGCAGCTTGTCGATGAGGTCCTCGACCATTTCAATATGTTCGCCCTCCTCTTCGCGCAGCTCCAGGAACAGTGCCTTGACCTCCGGTTGCGTCACTCCGGGGAGAGCCTCGTCGTAGAACTCGTAAGCTTTCCGTTCCGAGGACAGCGCCACCTTGAGCGCCTTGAGTGCTGACATGTTCCAGCTGGGCGCGCCAGCGTCCGGGGCCTCGATGTCAAAGACGTCGTCGAGCTTGACTCTTGCAGGGGTATCCCCAAAAAGTGCCCGGCGGCGCTCGGCGAGTTGCTCACCATGCTTCTTCTCGTTACCGGCCATCGAGCGGAACACCGACCCGGCGTCGAAGCCATCGCGATGGCCGAGCTGGGTGGCAAACAGCTCGTAGCGCTGACACGCCTCGACCTCGATCAGACTGGCGAGATCGAGGGCATCCATAAGCGTGAGTTTGGAGATATCTACTCTGGTGAACATTGGACCTCCGGCATCGGTTCTATACGCCCCGGTTGCCGGAGCGCAAGATTGTCTTGTTAACGGGAAATTAAAGGCTTTTCTTCGCCAGGCAGGACGGTATCACCAGCCCGAGGATTGGTCAAAAAGGCCTTGCTTAAGATCGCCGTCGTCTGACCCGACAAACTTTCTAGAGGCGTCGGCCTTGAATGACGCGAATCAGGATCACCACAATCGCGATTACCAGCAAGATATGAATGAATCCGCCCATGGTGTATGCGGTGACGATCCCCAAAAGCCAGAGGACAACCAGCACAACTGCAATCGTTCCAAGCATGTTTGTTTCTCCCTACTCCGTTAGGACGTCTGAGCCATCAACGCTTGATGTGGCTAATCTTTGTGCCTTCGATGCTGATGCTCGCCATCAGGCCTTGCTGGTCAGTGATGAAGGCGTAGGCATCGTCTTTGAGCGTGGTGGTGGACAGATTTCTGGCGACACCATCGTTCACCACGACCACGGTCGGTCCGACCCCGATTTCCCATCCATTTGACTTGTCCAGGTGCTGCACGGCCTTGTCGGTCATCAGGAAGACAACATAAGCGTAGGACTGGGCGCCCGCCTGCAAACCCCAAGAGGCCGACACGGAGTTGTAGTACTCGGTGACGCGCGAACCCTTCATCAGCACGCCCTCGCCGTAGCTGCCGCCGAAGACGAGACCGGCCTTGATGATCTTCGGAAACACCAGGATCGCCTTGGCGTTTTTGGAGATGAGTGCCGCAGTCGGGTTGATCTTGTAAAGCGACTGCAATGCCTGGGCAGCTTCCCTGTCAAGATCATCAGCCGTTGCGGCAGCAGCCAAGCCACTGACCGAGCCCAGGAAGAGCGTCATTGCGCATGCCAAAACAAGCTTCTGGAATGTACGTCTGGTCTGTTTCATGGTGCATTCCTTCGTGTCTGATTGTTGAAAAGAACACTTTAAGAAATATTTAACCTCAGTACTGTGCGCCAGCGAACACACGTCAGAAATATCAGTGCCGCACCTACCGATCGGCGTGGGGCGAGTCTTCCTTGCGCTGGAGCGCGATGCGCGAAATTTCCCCAATTGCGATGGTTGAAGCCATGCTGGCCAACTTGCCAGGTCTGGGCAACCAGCGCCATGGCCGGAACCAAACCAGCAAGGCTCCGACAGCTGCGGCGGTGCCAAGCACCGCCACCGGATGGCGACGGACCAGCGGTACGATGGCATCCTGTGCAGCGTCCTCAGCATTGCGTGCGGACTTCACCAGCGGATGCTGAGTCCACCACTCGGTCAGATAATCAAGGCCTATCAGCGTGACCGGATTGGAAAACAGACTGCGCAAGCCGGTCGTCGCCCCGGGCAGTTGGCCCTGGTCAGGTTCCGCTGTGCCGCCATCGACCGGGCCTTGCTTCTCGAGCCAGCGCGACATCTGTTCGCGCGATTGAATCAGGCGCTCTTGTGCCGATGGTTCGAACGCCGCCTTGGGCGCTGCGGCGTTCACGACTCGCCTGTACTGCGCATCAGCTCTGCATCAGCTGCCAGTTGCCGCCGCAGTCCTGCAAACCGGGCTTCTGTGCGCGCTGTGCGACCGCGGAGAATGATCCACACGCCGAGCGCCCCGGGCACGGCGGGTACAAGCGCCAGCGCCCACGGCCAAGCCACTGTGGGCAGCGCAGCCAGCAGCATCACTGCCACGCCCGCCAACGTTGCCGCCACCGCCAGGCAAGCGCCGCCCACGAGTTGTAGAGCCCAGCGCTGCCTCATTAGCGCGGTCGCTGACGCGAACTCCTCGGCAAACAGATCGGCGTAGGCCGCCACGTGCTCAGCTAAGAGCTGAGGTCGTGACGCGAACAGGCGGATGAGGGGATGAAGCATGGCGTCTGCTCACTCAGTCGCGTGAGCCACGGGAGTTGCGGACCAGTGAGACCAGCGCCATCAAGGTTGCGCCGATCGCAGCCGCTAACAGCACCGATTTGACCGGCTCATCCTTGATGTAGCCCACTGTTGTTTCCCCGGCGTGACGGGTCTGCTCGCGCAGCTGCTGGGTGCCTTCGCGCACGGCGTCCATGCCGCGGTGCGCCAGCCGGTCGGCATCCGTGGCCAGGCGATTGATCGCCGAGCTGGCTTGATCGCCGGCATGGTCAACGCCCTCTGCGGCCTGACCCAGCGCTTGACTGACGACCCGCTGCGACGAGCGAACGGCTTGCTCAGCCGACTGGGCAGCCGATTCAACCGTCGCGGTGACTTTGTCGCCCGAAGTTGTGGTCGGGTTATTCATGGCTTCGTTACTCATGACTTGTTACTCCTTGATTTGCTGCGGGCGACAGGGGCTGGGTCGGGCCAACGCTCAACCCTTCCTGACCACTGACGAAATACTTAATCGTAAATGAAGACATTTTACTTCACAACGGATCTCGTTTGACCAGCATGGCGCAACCACTCGCCCCAGTCGGTGCGCTGGAGCACACAACGATCTGCGCATCGACCACGCCGTCTTGTGCTGGTCGCTTCATCCGCACCATTTCCTTGCTGGCATCCTGGCAGGGCGCTCGAGCGCTGGCCCCCGTTATGTGTGGCGGCGCACCGACGAGCCCGCTGGGCACGAGCAAGCTGTTGCCATGCACTCCAGCGGCATGATTAAGTGTCACCTAATACTGCTGAAGCCTGACCCTGAATCAAATTGGAAGATCCCATGAATGCAATCAAATTGCTGGCCATCGCGCTGATCGTCGGGGGAGCCCTGGGCCTGGCCTACGGCGGGTTCAGCTACACCGAGGAGACACAGGTAGTAGACGCCGGCCCGATCCACCTCAAAGTGGACGAGCAAAAGCAGGTCAACATCCCGCTGTGGGCCGGTCTCGGCGCGATCGCTGGCGGATTGCTGCTGTTGGTCACTTCGCGCAAATCATGAGCGTTGTGCAAGCCCTACTCCACAAATAGGGAGAATCAAGATGCGCTACCCACTGATTGCTTTGACACTCGCGATCTCGACGCTCTTCGGAATGGCGCCTGCCGCCGAGGCCCAGGTAAGCTTCGGCGTCAACATCGGAATCGCGCCGGGCATCAATATCGGCATCAATGTGCCGGCGTATCCCCGTCTGGTGCGGGTCCCCGGCTATCCGGTCTATTACGACCCGCGCGCCGATTCAAACTATTTTTTCTACGACGGCCTGTATTGGGTGTTCCAGGGCGATGACTGGTACTCCAGCACTTGGTACAACGGGCCCTGGAGTCTGACCGATCGTGGGTATGTACCACTGTTCGTGCTGCGCGTTCCGGTCCGTTACTACCGTCAACCCCCGCAATATTTCCGGAACTGGCGTCCTGACTCGCCACCGCGCTGGAACGAGCGCTGGGGCCATGAATGGGAGCAAGAGCGCGCCGGATGGGACCGTTGGGACCGCAGCAAATCCCCCAAAGCCGCACCATTGCCCTCTTACCAGCGAAATTACTCGGGCGAGCGTTATCCGCGCGCCGAACGACAGCAGCATGAACTGCGTTCCAGGAACTACCGCTACCAGCCGCGCGAAGAGGTGACGAGGCAGCATTATCAGCAAGAGCGCCAACAGCAGCAGCAACGGCAGCATGAGCAGCGGCAGAAACAACTGCGGCAGCAGGAGCAACAACAACGGCAGCAGCGGCAGCAGCAGGATAGGTCGCGGGGTGACTCGAGGGGCGATCAGCAACGAAACCAGCGGGGTAAGCAGGCGCCGGCGGCTGTACAGCAGCGGGAGCAAGCGCAGCAGCACCGCAAGGGACCAGAAGGCAAGCGAGTGGCCCCACGCGGCAAGGAGGCCACCAAGAAGGCCCTCGAGGAGGAGAAGGACCGCAAATAAGAAGAGGATGAGCGTCAGCGCAGTTTGAATCGGCCTTGATAGCCCCCAGTGCGCTGGCGCTTGCAGGCTCGTTAACCCGGATATCCTAGCTGGGGCGAGCGCTCAGGTCGCCAGCGATGATGGCAGCAGACGATCATATTCCTTCTTGATCACCGCGTAGCACTCGCAGGTGCGCCTTTCGAGACCTTGGCGGTCGAGTACCGTGATGTGGCCGCGACGGTAGCTGATCAGCCCGGCCTCCTGCAAATGACCAGCCGCTTCGGTGACGCCTTCGCGGCGCACACCCAGCAGGCTGGCAATCAGCTCCTGTGTCATCACCAGTTCATTGGTCTTCATGCGGTCCAGGCTGAGCAACAGACAGCGGCAGAGTTGCTGATCCAGCGCATGGTGGCGATTGCACACCGCCGTCTGCGTCATCTGGGTCATCAAGGCCTGCGTGTAGCGCAGCAGCAGATGCATCACCGGGCCGGCGCGGTTGAATTCCTCCAGCATCAGGTCCGCCTTCAGCCGAAACCCCTGGCCAGCGCATTCCACGACGGCGCGGCTGGGCGTCGTCAGCCCGCCCATGAACAGTGAAATCCCGACCAATCCCTCGTAGCCGACCATTGCAGTCTGGGACGAGGCGCCGTCTTCCATCAAGTACAAGAGCGACACGACGGCAGTGGTCGGAAAGTACACATGGCTCAAACTGGCGCCTGATTCGTAAAGCACCATACCCAGAGGCATGTCAATACGCTCCAAGTGTGGCAGCCAGTGCGCCCACTCTTCGGCGGGCAAGGCCTCAAACAACTGGTTTTCGCGTGGCATGGCCGTCAAGAGTATGTCCAGGTCCAGGTCCAGGTCCAAATCGGACCGGCTCCGCCTTTCACAATAACACTATCCAACCAGGCTTGCCGCCATCGATAACGAATAAGCGGCCCCGCAGGGCCGCTTTGTCTTGCCAGTCCCTGGCCGCCTACTGGCGCGGCTCGCCCCGACGATTGACCGAAACGGTCTTTCCCGGAGGCGAGGTCATTTGCACGCGATGCTCGACGCCACGGTGAACGTAGGTCACGTCCCAATATTGCGGTGGCCCGCTGGGCGTCGTTTCACAGCGGCGCACGTCGCGGGTGCCGCCATTGCTGTCGCTCTGGCCGGCCTTGGAGCCGATCACGGCACCGGCCATGACCCCGCCCGCCGTGGCAATGTCCTTGCCCGTGCCGCCGCCCACCTGATGGCCCAGGATGCCGCCAATGAGCGCGCCTGCAATGGCGCCGCCCACGTTCGGATCTTCGCGACCCTGGTCAGCCACATGCTGGCGCTCGGTCCAGCAGCGTTCGTTCGGTGGCCCCAGCACGGCATGCACCGAGGTTACGCGTGCCTCGTACAGCCGTTCGTTGTGACGGCGCCGATAGTCGTGCGCGGGCTGGGGCGCGGGCGCCTGGGCCACGAACGTGCCATTGGAGTCCAGCGGCCAGGTCGAGGAAACGCGATTGTCCAGGCCCAACTCGCGCAACGAACCATAGTTGCCACGTTGCAGCACCCGGCACTTTCCGGCCAAGGCCGCGTCCTGGCAGACCACCCAGGCGCCGTCGCGCACGACCACCGATGAGGCGCGGTCGTTGAATCCGATGCGTCGAAAATCTTCGACTTGTTGGCTCGAGGTAAACGAGCGTCCGTCAAAGTTCTCCCGCTCATAGAAGGATATCTGCGCCATCGCCTGTGTGGCCAGGGCGACTGCGGATAGAGCCAGTAGCGGTTTCAGTTTTAGTTTCAGTTTCAGTTTCATAGATAACTCCAAGGTGAAACGACAGCCGACTCCACTGGGAGGCTGATTAGGGTTCAATTGCCCTTGGCCCGGACGATGCGGCCAGTGATGTCCGACCCTATCCCGCGATAGCCGACGAAGCCGCAGCCCGAATCGAACATGGGCTCACCGCTGACCTGCAGATACTGCAGCTTGCCATCGGCACCAGTGCGGCTGTAGACAAAATCAACAAAGGGGCGGCGGGCCGCGATATTGGCGAGCAACTGTGCGCGTTCGGCCGCATTCCACTGGCCCGTCGAATCCGCCGGTAACGCACCCGCGAGGTTCTTCGTTTCGATGCCCAGCATTTCGTAGACCGGGCCCGAGGTCTCGGTGAAATTACCCTCAGCGTCCTGCTCCCAATACCAGTCCGATGACAGTTGGGTGAAGCTCTTGAAGCGTTCCTCGCTCACGCGCAACTCGGCCGTACGCTCGAGCACTGTTTGCTCGAGCCGCTTGTTGTGCTCGTCGAGCTTTCGATACAGCAGCCGCACTTCGAGCATGTTGTGGATGCGGGTAAGGACCTCAATCAGTTCGAAGGGCTTGCTGACAAAATCCTTGGCTCCCGCCTGCAGCGCGCGCAGCTTATGAGCTGGCTGCGCGGTGATCACCAGCACCGGCAGATAGCCAGCGGTCTCGATCTCTTTCAGGCCTTTCATGACCTCGAAGCCATCCATTACCGGCATTTGCAGATCGAGCAGGATCAAATCAAAGCGCTGCTCTTGATGCAGCGCGCAGACTGCCTGCGGATTCGTCGTCGACGCGATACGCCGGTAACCGGCTTCGGCCAACATTCTCTCGAGCAGATCAACGTTCGCCTCCTGATCGTCGACGACCAGAATGCTGGCGTTCAGGATTTCGGACGTTTCAAGCATGTCTCTTCCTTTGGGTCATACGACTCTTCTTCAGTCGCTGTGAATCAATGCGTCTGGTTCGCCTGAGGGGCGATCCTGAGCCGCTTGAAGCAGGGCGGCGTCAAGCACCTCCATTAATTCGTCAACCATGATGGGTTTCGTCAGGTACCTGAAAAACCCCGCCGTCAGCGCCTTTTCGAGGTCACGCGGCATGGCATTGGCCGACACCGCGATGACCGGCATATGGGCGGTCGCCGGATCGCGACGCAACATGGCCAGGGCGCCATAACCGTTGATCACGGGCAGATTGATGTCCATCAGAATCACGTCCGGCTGAAAGGTGCGCGCCAACTGCACACCGAGTTTCCCATCAATGGCTGTCAACAATCTCAAATCGCTGCGCCGGGCAATCAGGTGCTCGACCAGATTCAGATTGGCCTGGTTGTCCTCGACATAGAGCAGCGTGCGTTGCGCGGCATCGGCGGCATTGGCGGCATTGGCGGCATCATGATCGTCGCTGTCCAGAGCGGACTCGGCACCGTAATCGTTCGCCAACCCGGGCCTTCCGGATGCTTCGAGATCTATCCAGAAAACACTGCCGCTGCCCAGCTCGGAACTCACACCGATGCTGCCGCCCATCAATTCCACCAATTGCTTGGTGACAATCAGGCCAATTCCAGTGCCTTGCTCAGCGCCCGACTCCTGCCCCAGGCGATTGAAGGGCTGAAACAGTTCGTCAATCTGCTCGGGTGCCAAGCCGTCACCGGTATCCTGAACGCTGATGCGCACTCGCCCGCCGAGCATCTTGCAGTCGATACTGACGACGCCACCAGCCCGGTTGTACTTGATCGCATTCGACATCAGATTGATGAACACCTGCTTGAGCCGCATGTGATCGGCACGAACAAAGAAGCAACCATCGACCGCCAGCAGCATGACCTGTACGCCGCGCTTCTGTGCCTCCGGCGCAATCATGCTCTGGCATTCGCGCAGCACGGCCGAGACCGAAATCGACTCCAGCGACATCACCACTTTGCCGGACTCAATCACCGCCAAATCGAGTATTTCGTTGATCAGTCGCAGCAAGTACCATCCGCTCCGCAAGATCTGGTCGATGGACTTTTGCTGCCGCTCTGATGGCGGAGGATTCTCGGAGGCCATCAACTGCGCGAATCCGAGCACCGCATTCAGCGGCGAGCGCAATTCATGGCTCATGTTCGACAAGAACTCCGACTTCGCCATATTGGCCTTCTCAGAGCTGGCCCTGGCCAGTTCAAGTGCCTCGTTGGTCTCCTGCAACCGATGTTCGAATTGCGCCCGCTCGGTGATATCACGAGCCGCTGCGAAAACGCCCTGCAACGTGCGGTCGCGATCATGCAGAGTCGTCGCGTTATAGGACACCACGGTTTCCCTGCCGTCGGTGGCGCGGGCCGTCAACTCGTAATCGGTCACCTTGCCTTCGCGCAGCACGCGGGCAATGGCTTCTTCGGCGCGCTCGGGGTCGGTGAAGAATTTCCTGGCCGGCGCGCCGATCAGTTCATCACGCGTGCACCCGGTCAGCAAGGACATTTGCTGATTGACGTCGCTGATGATGCCTCGCAAATCGGTAGTCATGATCGCGTCGCTGTTCGATTCGATCAGCGAGCGGGTGTAGAACTGTTGGTCGCGCAAGCGTTGATCGAGCTTCATGCGCTCATCTTCGATCTGCTTGCGCGCGGTGTTGTCGGTGCCGATCAGCAAGTAGCCGATGATGGTGTTATGCGCATCGCGCAGCGCTGTCACCGACACGACCGCCGGAAAACTGCTGCCGTCCTTGCGAATATAGGTCAGCTCGTAGATGTCTTCAATGCCGCGTGAGGCCTTGAACACCAGCGCCTCGAATCCCGGCGTGATCTGAGTCTCAAATTCAGCGCTTAGTTCCCGGGCGCGCGCGATGATTTCCTGCGAATCGGAGATCTCGGCCGGCGTGACCTTGTTCATCACATCGTCGGCCTCGTAGCCGAGCATGCGTTCGGCGCCGACGTTGAAGATCTGGATGACGCCCTTGGCGTCGGTGGCAATGCTGGAGAAGTTGGCGCTGTTGAAGATCGCGCTCTGCAAGGCGCCTGCCTTGAGCAGCTCTTCTTCGGCCCGCCTGCGGGCGGTGTTGTCGGTGCCGATCAACAGGTAACCGATGATGGTGTTCTGGGCATCGCGCAGTGCAGTGACCGACACCACGGCCGGGAGGCGGGTGCCGTCCTTGCGGGTATAGGTCAGCTCATAAATATCCTCAATGCCGCGGGATGCCTTGAATATCAGCGCTTCGAATCCTGGCGCGATCGTTGCGTTCAATTCCTCACTCAAGCTCGCCGCTCGCACGATGATTTCCTGCGGGTCTGAAATGTCGGCCGGTGTGATCTTGTCGACCACGTCTGCTGCCACATAGCCCAGCATGTTTTCTGCGCCAACATTGAAGATCTGGATCACGCCCTTGGCATCGGTGGCGATACACGAAAAATTGGCGCTGTTGAAAATTGCATCCTGCAAAGCACCGGTCTTCAGCAATATCTCCCTCAGCGCCTGTGACTTCTCTTCAATCGCCAGACGCATGCGCAAATTGTTGCGCACCCATACTCCGGCCGCTGGCAGCAAAAATATCAGTACGGCGAGCCCGGTCAAGACGATGCTGATGTTGAATGACTCCTCATTCTGACGACGCTCAACGTGCGCCAGTTCAACATTCTTCGCCTGCTCGAGCAGAGCATGCATCTGTGCCTCCGCCGCGCGGCCATCGTCGAACTCTCTGCGGGCAGCCTCGAAGCCTTCTGCATCAAAAGACTTTTGAGTCTCCTCGAAAATTCGTATGCGTGTTTCGGTGGCAGCGCGCAGATCCTGTATCACTCTATTCTGTACAGGATTCCCAAAAGTCATCGCAGCGAATTTGTTGTTCACCGCCCGCAGTTCCTGAATGCCAACATCTCTCTGCTCCAGGAAGCCACTTTCACGGGTCAGAAAGAATCCCCATTGCGCGCGAATCGTTCGCTCCAATGCCGAGTCAAGCTGCTCGATCTTCAGAATCACTTCTTGGGCATGGTCGACGGTCTTGCGAACGTCAGACGGCACCAGGAGGTTCCAGACGATGATGCCGAGCAACAGCACGACCGCCGTTGCACCTATAGTGACAAGCCACATCAACCACTCAATCGGCTTTGCTTTCAGTTTCCACATGGGCTGGCATTCATCAGGTGACAAAGAACATCGGCGTGGGTTCAGTTACGCGCGGGCAGACGACGGGCTTCATCGCTGGCGCACATCGGACAGCAAACGTGCGACTTCCTTCTTCACGACGGAATAGCATTCGCAGACATGCCGCTCCAGTCCGTTGCGTTCAAGTACGGTGATATGGCCGCGGCGATAGCGGATGTATCCAAGGTCCTGCAACTTGCCGGCGGCTTCGGTCACGCCTTCACGCCTGACGCCCAACATATTGGCGATCAGTTCCTGGGTCATCGTCAATTCATTCGAAGGCATGCGATCCAGCGTCATCAATAGCCAACGGCATAATTGCTGGTCCACTGAATGATGGCGATTGCAGGCGGCGGTCTGCGACATTTGCGTCATCAGGGCCTGGGTATAGCGCAGCAACAAACTCAGTACCGGTCCGGCACGATTGAATTCTTCAAGCAAGAGCTCGCCATTGAGCCGGTAGCCGTGACCTCCCGTTTGCACCACGGCGCGGCTGGGTGTGGTGGCTCCGCCCATGAACAGCGAGACGCCCAATACGCCCTCGTTGCCGACACCGGCCATTTCACAAGACCCACCGTTTTCGAACACGTAGTGCAGCGAGATGATCGAGGTGGTCGGAAAATAGGCGTGCTGCAACTTGCCGCCGGACTCGTAGAGCACGTCGCCAAGCAGCATGGGAACCCATTCAAGATGCGGCGCCAGACGATCGAATTCAGCGTCAAGCAAAGCCGCCAGCAGGTGATTCTGGCTCGGGCCGTGTGCCCCTGTCAGGACAGAGTTGATGTTTCCAGTCATGCGCGAGGCAGCCCGAGCCGGGGGCTCTTACTTCACTTTGTCGCCAATGACACCGCCGACCACCGCTCCGCCGACCGTTCCGACCGCGCTTCCGCCGGTAAGGACTGATCCGACAACGGCACCAGCGCCAGCGCCGACAGCGGTGTTCTGCTCGTTGCGGGACATGCCGGCACAAGCGCTCAGGCTGAGCAACATGGTCACGGCCAGCGCGTTGACTGCAAATCTGTTCATCTTGTTCATTCGGATACCTTTTCGGAAATACATCAGGTTGATGTGTCGGAATCCGTCAGACCGCAATATCGGTATCACTGGCGCGACAGACAACAAGACCAAGGTAGCCCTGCCCTTAACCGCCGTCTGTGCGCCAGCACACACGCGCGGATAATCCGCCAGCAAGAGCATTGCGACCCCAACTCAGGCGGTCGCGATCGTCGCTTCGTTCTTGCCGGGGTCGGCCCCCCCCATCAGCTCGCCAATGCCCTTCAGTTCGTCGACCCGATCGCACACCGCCTTGATGATCATCAGGATCGGCGTCCCGAGCAGCAGACCCCACACTCCCCAGAGCCAGCCCCACGCGAGCACGCCGACAAATACCACGACGGCGCTCAGTCGGCTGGTACGGCTGGTGAGCCAGGGCGTGAACACATAGCCGCTCACGATGTGCAGCCCGAAGCTGATGCCAACGACAAGCCCGGCCTTCTCGATGCTGCCGAACTGAGTCAGGGCGACCACCGCGGATGCGGCGGCGAGCGCAATCGAGCCCAGGTAGGGGATCAGATTCAACACGGCAGCCACCACGCCCCAGACAGCGGCATGCTTCAGGCCAATGGCCCAGAAGGCGGCGGCGGTTGCAAGGCCCATGAGCACGCTGGTCAGTAACTGGACCGCCAGATAGCGCTGGATCTGTTGGGTGATTTCGTTCAATGCCTGCACGGTGATCCTGCGTTTGGCAAATGTAGGTCCGGCAATACGAGCCACCTTTCTTCGAAACGAATCTCCCGATGCGAGCAGGAAATAGGTGATGAAACACACTACGGTTACCTGGCCGATCGTCTCCGCCAATCGCAGGGCGCCAATCACCAGATAGTCCTTGATGTTGAACGCAGGCTTTTCGATCTGAACGCGGGAGACGCCTGCGCGCGTTGCGACCGGGTTAGCGGCGTCGCCTTCGGCGCTGGCCTTCTCCAACTGCGTGGCGGCCTTCTGGACCTTCTCGAGGTTGCCGTCAGGTCCCTTGCGCATGACGCGGGCCGATGCCCTCAGCTTGCCCGCCGCCACCGGCAGGGACTCGATGAAGTTGTCCACCTCGTCGCGCAGCGTATACCCGGTCCAGCCGATACCGGAGAGGATTACGACGAGCACCAGCGCCGCGCCAACCGGCCGAGGAGTCCGCCAGCGGTGCAGGACATCGACCAAGGGCGTCAGCGCATAACTGAACATCAGGCCGAGCATGATCGGGATGAATACGGCGCTCGCCCAATGGAGGGCGAACAGGCTGAGCAGGACCGCAATGACGACCAGCGAGGTGCTGCGCAGGTCGACCGGCAGTTGCACCTGGGTGTGTTCGGACTCGTCGCTCTGCTGAACGGCGCCGTCCCCACCACCACTATCCGGCGTAACAGGCGCCTCCATCAATTCGGCCTCCAATGAATGTTCTCGGCGATTGGCGGTTCGATCTGCCGAATTGTCTTGCTCCAGAACCGCTGCTTGATCGACGAGGCAGCTGGTCCGATCGTTGTTGATGGGAATACTTCTTGAGCCTGACTATAAGCCTCGGCGACGCTATGGAAGCAACTTCTTCAGAATACGAGCCGCTCTTCATTGCGTCTGTGCGCTAGGGCGCAGATCGGCCGCTGACTCGCGGTGTTCACTCACTCGGTGGCCGGAGCGGTCTGGGCGTAATTGAGCACTGCCACCATGGCGATACCACCGATCATATTGCCGAGCAGAGTGGGCAGGAAGAAATTGTAAAGCGCTGTTGGCAGCGGCGTAATACCCTGCAGCACGGCGTAAAACGCCCCCGTGGAGCCGGCAATGATATGGGGAAACCCGCCGACAGCAATCAGGTAGGTGAGCAGGATAATCACCGCCAACCGGGCTGTTTCTGCGAAGGGTAGCAGCCATACCATCAGTGCGATCAACCAGCCGGCAAAAATAGCACGCACCAGGGTGAGGCTAAAGTTACTGTCGCTGACATGTCCCGCCAGTTGATGCAAGGCCGCAGTTGGCGTCTCGGACAGCACCACCCCGGTGGACAGCACCAGCGCAAAAAGCAGGGTACCCAACATATTGGCAAGCAGTACCACCCCCCACAGGCGCAGGGTGTTGGCGGCCACTGACCAAGTCTTCTTGTGCAGTAATTCCAGCACCGGGGTCAGCGAGTTCTCGGTAAAAAGTTGCTGCCGTCCGAGGATCACCAGCACAAAACCCACCGAGTAGCCCAGCTTGGATAGCAGTGGGCGCCAGTCGCCGGCGGGAATGCCGCTAAGCAGCAGAGCCTCGGCAATGAATGAGAAGCCCATCGACAGGCCCGCCGCCAGCCCGGAGAAGAACAGCGCCCGGTTGGTCCGCGCCAGTTCATCCTCCGCTTCCAGACGGATGGCCTCAAACACTACCGTAGCCGCCGGCGAGGTGCGATGGCGGGCGTCACGATGTTCGCGAGCAGTGAGATGAGCTGCGTCTGCCGCCTGCCTGTCAGCGCCGGATTCTGATGCCATCACCTAACTCCAGACTGCGTATCGAACGCTGCTGCCATTGGGTAAGACGCCAAGCCTCACTTATGGTTTTGGCGCCTGTTTGTTGTTGCCTGTCAGTGCCAGAGCCTACTCCCACTCGATTGTTTCCGAGGCCTTGAAACCCGCATGAATGCTGGTTTTCTTGGTGGCGATCATTCAGTTTTACCGTCGTTTATACCGTCAAAAAAAGACCGCTTTGCCGGGTGCGGGAGATGCACTCGGTTTGCGCGGCGGCTACTCCAGCCCATCAATCATCAACGAACGCTGCGAGCCAGCCAACCTGAAACTTTGGATTGTTCTGTTTTGTCGTAGCATGGCTTCGACTGAACGCACCAAACTAAACTTCCTCTACAGGCAGTGGGCCCCGGGAACCCCCTTGACGTCGGAGAATCTGGCGGCATTGGGTGTCTCTGCGGACCTGGCCGTTCACTACGCGCGCGCCGGCTGGCTTACCCGCTTGGCACGCGGGGTGTACCGTCGCCCCAAGGATACGCTGGATCTCCATGCCTGCCTGATCCTGCTGCAGCGCTCCATCGAGGGACTGCATGTCGGCGGCAAGTCGGCCCTCGACTGGTACGGCGCGCGCCATTGAGTGCCGTTCGCATCCAGCAGCGCGAGGAGCCGGGCGTTTTCGGCCTTTAACTCCGCCGATGGATCGCGTTCAACCATGGGCTCCATAATCGGCAATCAAGTCGTCCATATCATTGCGCACGCAGCTACGAGTCCCGCGACGTCAGAAGCCCCGGAAATCCTTTTTCACGCAATTCTTCGAGCACCGCTTCCGCGAGCTTCCACCCCTCCCCGCCCATCCTCGCGATCAGCTCTATCCAAACCCGCTCGAAGGCATGGATCGCATCCAGTTCTCCAAATTGAATCCCCACTGGCAGCAACGGAGTGATGTCTTCGGTCAGGCTCCGTGTGAGCTTTTCAAGCATGCGCTGCTCGGCCATCGCGCGCGTGATCGGCTTGCCTTCCAGTGCCAGATAATGGTCAAAGCATGCGATGACTTTTTCCGGGGCCAGCGGAAGTTGCTCCAGTCCCTGATGCAAATCGAACAGGTCGCGGCTCGCGCGTCGCTGCAGCAACGCGCGCAGCTTCGTACCGAACAGCTCCGCGGGCTCGAAAGACGCGATCTCGGTCTTTCCTCGGTACCAGTCATTTTCGAATGCAAAGGGATACCGCTTGATGCCGAGCAGGTTCGTGTGCTCCCGGGTGTTGATCTCGACCCTGAGCTTGAGCTTTGCCTGGGAATCGACCTCGGGTGTGAACTTGAACACCAAATGCATCGAGTGCCCTGCCTGCTCTCGCTGACACCTTCCAAGCCACGACAATGCTTCGCGGATCGCGTCGACCGTCGCACCGATGGGCTCAGCCTTCACTTGCACGAGATCGATGTCTTCCGAATAGCGCAGCGGCTGCTTGAACAGCAGTTTGTGGATCGCCGTTCCACCCCGGAACGCTATCTTGCCCTTCAGCGCCGGCGCATTGAACAGGTCGCACAGCGCGCGGCTGATGATCAGGTCCTGCTCGACCTGCCTCAAGTCCGGCCAAGGTGCCATGACACTCCAAGCCTGCAGGAAGGCGGTGGGAATCATTCTGCGACTTCCACCGTTTCATTGATCGTGAGCTTCCACTTGGCGTTTCTCTCGTGAACCTGCGCCAGTGCTGCCACGATGGGCTTCACGGCGGGATTCAGTGACAACATCGTCTTGGCTTGCCTGACAAAGGGCTCCAGCGCGCGAGCTTGGCGACCGTGACCCGCCCATTCGAGCAAGTAGCCGAGCCGACGTACAGCCGAGTTTTCGTACGCGGCAGCCGCCGTTGCCAGCGTGCGCGGATTGGCTTTTGCGCCGATATCCTTGACGATTTGCGCGACGCCGTTGATGCCGGCCGCCTTGTGGAAGTAGCGCACGCAGTCGAGCAGCGTCAGCTCGATGCCGGCCACCTTGGCGAAGCCGGCATCGCTCTTCATCTGACGGACCAGCTCGGGCTTGTTGAGTTGAGCGAATGCCTCGGGGCTCTGATAGAGGAACCGCAGGCCGTGACGACCCAGGTCTATGTCACGCAGCTGCCTCGGGACGACGACCTGGAAGACCATACTAGCCTGATGCGACGAGCCGTGGAATGCCGCCGCGCGCAGCAGCGAAATGCGGTAGTCGATCCCTTGATGCTTCATCAGCGGGTCGATCCACTTCACGGGGTCGGGCGCGCCGGCGATCTGGTCTTCCGGGCGCAGGATGAGATAGAAGCCGTGCCTGGGATTCACCAGACGGCGCTTCTTGATCGAGCGCGTGATCGCTGCGGCGAACGCCGCTGGCTTCAGCTCAAGCGCAGCGAGAGCCTCATCCCCGGAAAAGTAGGCGCGGCCGCGAGCAAGTAGATCGTCGAGATAGACATCTAGTGAAGCCATGCCATAACATATGCGAAACTCAACACAATATCAAGAGTTTTGCATGTGATATGGGTCACTCCCACTCGATCGTCGCGGGCGGCTTGCCGGAGATGTCGTAGACGACCCGATTGACGCCCCGGACCTCGTTGATGATGCGATTCGACACCCGCGCCAGCAGTTCGTGGGGCAGGTGGGCCCAGTGGGCGGTCATGAAGTCCTGGGTCTGGACGGCGCGCAGGGCCACGACGTACTCGTAGGTGCGGCCGTCACCCATCACGCCGACCGACTTCACGGGCAGAAACACCGCAAACGCCTGGGCGGTCTTGTCGTACCAGGTCTCGCCGTCGAGATCCTTGGTGCCCCGCAACTCCGCGATGAAGATGGCATCGGCCTGACGCAGCATCTGGGCAAACTCGGCGCGAACTTCGCCGAGAATCCGCACTCCCAGCCCCGGGCCAGGGAACGGATGACGGTAGACCATCTCGCGCGGCAACCCCAGCGCAACGCCGAGTTCGCGGACCTCGTCCTTGAACAGATCGCGCAGCGGCTCGAGCAGCTTGAGGTGGAGGGTCTCGGGCAGTCCGCCGACGTTGTGATGCGACTTGATGCTTTGCGCCTTCTTGCTCTTGGCGCCGGCCGACTCGATCACGTCGGGATAGATAGTCCCCTGCGCCAGCCATTTCGCGTCGGCGATCTTCGCCGCCTCGCGCTGGAAGACCTCGACGAATTCCCCGCCGATGATCTTGCGCTTGGCCTCTGGGTCGCTGACGCCGGCGAGCTTGCCGAGGAAGTCATCCGCCGCGTCGACATGAATCACATTGAGGCCCATGTTGCGATCGAACGTTTCCATCACCTGCTCGGCCTCGCCCTGGCGCAACAGCCCGTGATCGACGAACACGCAGGTTAAACGCTCACCGATGGCGCGATGAATCAGGGCTGCCGCCACTGAAGAATCGACCCCTCCCGAGAGGCCGAGGATGACGTGCTCGCCAGCAACCTGGGCGCGGATCCTGGCCACCGCCTCCTCGACAAAACCGGGCATGGTCCAGTCCGGCCCGGCACCGCAGATCTCGAGCACGAAGCGCTCGTACATCGCCCGCCCCTGGCGGGTGTGGGTGACCTCCGGATGCCATTGCACGCCGTAGTAGCGGCGCTCGTCATCGGCAATGCCGGCGATCGGACAGCTGGCCGTGGCGGCCATCAGCCGGAAGCCGGCGGGCATTTCTACCACCTTGTCGCCATGGCTCATCCACACGTCGAGCATCGCGTGGCCATCCGGAGTCCGGAAGTCCTCGATGCCGTCGAGCAGCCGGGTGTGTCCGTGGGCCCGGACCTGGGCGTGGCCAAACTCGCGGACAGCGCCCGCCGCCACGGTTCCACCGAGTTGCGCCGCCATTGCCTGCATGCCGTAACAGATGCCCAGCAGCGGTACCCCCGACTGGAGAATTTGGGGCGCGACCCGGGGCCACTGCTCGGCGGTAACCGATTCCGGTCCGCCCGAAAGAATCACGCCTCGCAATGATCCTTCGGCCAGCCAGGATTCGAGCGTGGCGACGCAATCGTCACAGGGGTGAATCTCGCAGTAGACGTGCAGTTCCCGGATCCGGCGCGCGATGAGCTGCGTCACCTGCGAGCCGAAATCGACAATCAGGATCTTGTCGTGCATGGCAGGTGTGGCCACCTATTCGATGTGGTAATTGGGCGCTTCCTTCGTGATCTGCACGTCATGAACGTGCGATTCGCGAATGCCGGCTGCCGAAATCTGGACGAATTGGGCGCGCTCGCGCATCTGCTCGATCGAGCCGCAGCCACAGTAGCCCATGCTGGCACGGACCCCGCCACAAAGCTGGTAGATGATTGCCACTACCGAGCCCTTGTAAGGAACCCGACCCTCGATGCCTTCCGGCACCAGTTTGTCGATGTTGGCCGTCGAGTCCTGGAAGTAGCGATCGGCGGCGCCATCGCTCATTGCCCCCAACGAGCCCATTCCACGGTAGCTCTTGTACGAGCGTCCCTGATACAGGATCACCTCGCCAGGCGCTTCCTCGGTCCCGGCGAACATCGATCCCAGCATCACCGAGTCGGCACCGGCGGCGATCGCCTTGGCGACGTCGCCCGAATAGCGTACGCCGCCGTCGGCGATCATCGGCACACCCGAGCCTGCGAGCCCCCGGGCGACGTCCTCGATCGCCGAGATCTGCGGCACCCCGACCCCGGCGATGATCCGGGTGGTACATATCGATCCCGGCCCGATGCCGACCTTCACCCCGTCGGCCCCGGCCTCTATCATGGCCCGGGCGGCCTCGGCGGTGGCGATATTGCCGCCGATCACATCGACGTCGGGGAAGTTTTCCTTGATCCAGCGGATCCGATTGAGCACCCCGAGGGTGTGCCCATGGGCGGTGTCGACGATGATCGCGTCCACACCGGCTCGAGCAAGGCGTTCCACCCGCTCATCGGTATCACCCGCCACGCCGACCGCGGCACCGACGCGCAACTTGCCCTGGGAATCCTTGGCGGCATTGGGATGCTCGGTAGCCTTGACGATGTCCTTGACGGTCATCAGGCCGCGCAACTGGAAACCCTGGTCGACGATCAGCACCCGCTCGAGCCGGTGCTGATGCATCAGCGCCTGCCCGTCCTCGGGAGTGGCCCCCTCGAGCACCGTTACCAGCCGTTCGCGCGTGGTCATGATGTTGCGCACCGGCTCTTCGAACCTGGTTTCGAAGCGTAGGTCCCGGTTGGTGACGATCCCCTCGACAGTGCCGTCGGAGCCGAGCACCGGGAAGCCGGAAATCTTGTGCTGGCGCGCCAGAGCTATGACGTCGCGGACCTTCATGTCGGGCGAAACCGTGATCGGATCACGCAGGATCCCGGTTTCGTAGCGCTTGACCTTGGAAACCTCGGCCGCCTGGCGCTCTGGCGAAAGGTTCTTGTGGACAACACCAAACCCGCCTTCCTGCGCAATCGCGATGGCCAGTTCGGCCTCGGTGACGGTATCCATCGCCGCCGACACCAGCGGGATGCCCAGCAGGATGTTGCGTGACAAACGCGTTTTCAGCGAAGCGTCTCGCGGGAGAATGTCCGAGTACGCCGGTACCAGCAGGACGTCGTCAAACGTCAGTGCCTTTCTTGACAGTCGCATAAACCCCACCCCCGCGCAAAGTGGCATTATAGCCAAGGGGGCACCGGGCTGGACGGGGAATACCATACAGCCCGCGCCAACCTCCCCCCATCGGTTGCCAGGCCCTGAGCCACGGATGTCCGGCGACAATCCGGCTTACGCAGACTCAGTGACAGATCGCATGATCAAGACCATCACATTCGTCCTGGCCATCGCCCTCGCTACGGGCAGTTCCCTGGCTGCCGCCGCGCCGTACCAGTGGCGCGACGCCAGTGGGCACATGGTGTATTCCGACCAGCCACCGCCGCCCGGAATCAGGCCAAGTCAGCTCCCGCGCCAGCCCGCAGTGGCCAAGGAGCGCGCTGCGGAACAACCCTTGGGCCAGAATGGAAGCGCGCCGCGAGATGCGGGCGACAAGGAGGCAACGGAGCCCCCGGCGAACAGCCCCGCCCCCGCCACGGCTACCCCGGCCCCCAGAAAGACTTTGGCCGAACGCGTGATGGAGTCCAACAAGCGGCGCACTGAACGGACCGAGGCCGAGAAGAAACAGGAACAGGAGGCGCTGCGCGAGCAGAAGACGACCCGGGCCTGCGACGACATGCGCACCAGCCTGCGGACGCTCGAGAGCGGGGCACGGGTAAAGACCGTAGGCGAAAACGGGGTCCGGCGCTTCGTCGACAAGCTCGAGCGCGCCCAGCGGGTGGCCGAACTACAGCGCTCGATAGCGGACGGCTGCCCGGGGCAGTGATACGACGTCAGCCGTAGATCTCTTCCGCGCGCTTGACGAAGGCATCGACAAAATTGGCGCTGATCTTGCCGAACACCGGCGCCATCACGGTTCCCAGCACAGTGCTGGCGAACGCGTAATCAAGCGAGAATTCGACCCGGCACGCGCCCTCGGCGAGCGGCACGAACAACCAGTGCCCCTCGAGACGCTCGAAGGGGCCGTCCTTGAGAACGATGTCGATCTGGCCAGGTCCTCCCGGGCCCTGCTCACCGTCGGGCGCTGCAGTCGGCGGCTGATGACGGTTGCGGGTGGTGAAGGAACGCTTGATGCCGTGATAGTCGATCAGCAGGGTCGCGGTCAGTTCCTCCCCCGCTTCGCGCACGACCTCGGCACCACCGCACCAGGGCAGGAATTGCGGATAGTCCTCGGCGCGCTCGACCAGATCGAACATCTGGCGTGCGCCAAAGGGCAGGAGAAGTGTTTTACGAATCGCTGGCACGCTTTCAGGGGGCTGATAGAATCGGCCCGATTGTAGCCATGACTATAGTCCAGAACAAAAAGGCAACGCACGATTACTTCATCGAAGAACGCTTCGAGGCCGGTCTGGTCCTCGAGGGTTGGGAGGTGAAGGCCATCCGGGCCGGGCGAGCGCAGATCAAGGAAGGATACGTGATCGTGCGCGACGGCGAGTTGTTCCTTTTCGGAGCCCACATCACGCCGCTGGCCGTGGCGGCTACTCACGTCACGACCGACCCGGTACGAACCCGCAAGCTGTTGATGCACGCCCGCGAGATCAACAAGCTGATCGGCAAGGTCGAGCGTGCCGGCTACACACTGGTACCGCTGAACCTGCACCTCAAGGGCGGCAACATCAAGCTCGAAATCGGCCTGGCCAAGGGCAAGAAACAGTATGACAAGCGGGCCACCGAACGCGAGCGCGAGTGGGACCTGGAGAGTTCCCGCGCGCTCAAGGAAGGCCGCCGCGGCTGAGAGCAGCCGAGCAGCCGCGCCCGGTGGCGCGGCTAGCTCACGGCGCTGTCGAGCACCCTAGGACCCGGCTTTCGCCGGCATGGCCCTCACCACCGACATCGCTGTCGCGACCAGCGACGAGGCGTCAGCCAGGTTGGCCGGGATGATCATGGTGTTGTTCTCCTTGGCCATGTCAGCTAACGCGCTGATGTATTTCTCGGCCACTTTGAGGTTCAGCGCTTCCATCCCCCCGGGGTTCTGGACCGCGGCGCCAATGCGCTCGATGGCATTGGCGGTGGCCTCGGCCACGGCCTGGATGGCGGTGGCCTCGCCCATCGCGCGATTCACCTCGGCCTGACGCTCGCCTTCGGAGCGCGCGATGAACGCCTCGCGATCACCGGTTGCGAGGTTGATCTGCTCCTGCTTGCGGCCCTCGGACTCAGCGATACGGGCGCGTTTCTCGCGCTCGGCCGTAATCTGCGCCTGCATCGAACGCAGGATCTCATTGGGTGGCGTCAGGTCCTTGATCTCGTAGCGCAGTACCTTGACCCCCCAGGTGACCGCCGCCTCATCGAGCGCGGCTACCACGCTCGCGTTGATCATTTCGCGCTCCTCGAAGGTCCGGTCCAGCTCGAGCTTGCCGATCACCGAGCGCATGGTGGTCTGGGCAAGCTGGGTGATCGCGAGCACGTAGTTGCTCGAGCCGTAGGAGGCCAGCGCCGGCTCGGTGACCTGGAAGTAGAGAACCCCGTCGACCGTCAGCTGAGTGTTGTCGCGGGTGATGCAGACCTGGCTCGGGACATCCCAGGGAATTTCCTTGAGCGAGTGCCGATAGGCCACCCGGTCGACGAAGGGAACGATCATGCTGAGTCCCGGAGCCAGCGTGCGGTGATACTTGCCCAGGCGCTCGACGATCAACGCCTGCTGTTGCGGAACCACTTTCATTGCCTGGGTTATGAAAACGATCGCCAGCACCAGCACGATCAGCGAGACAGTCATTCCGCCCGATAACATTCCACTCTCCTTTTCTCGACCAATTGGGTTCCTACTAGCTTACCGGAGCGACGATCAGGCGACCGGCGTCGACTTTGGTGATCACAAATTGGCCCGGGATCGCACCTTCGACTGCGACCTCCGGGGCCAACTCGACCGGCCACTGCGCGCCCCGGTAACGAACCTGGGTGCGGCGCGGCTCCAGCCACTCGTCGATCCGCAATTGCTGGCCGACGTCGAGCCGCATCTCAGCGCCAGCACTGGCGCCACCCTTGCTGCGATAGTGCAACATGAGTCCCCAGCCACCGAAGGCACAAATGGCCGTCAGCAGCAATTGCCAGGTTATCGGCAATCCCACCAAGGCGGCAACACCACCGATGACACAGGCTATTGCCAACATGATCAGATAGAATGTCCCGGTCAGAATCTCGGCAATCCCGAGTCCGAGCGCGAGCAACCACCACCAGTACTGGGTTTCCATCCGTCACCTCCGATAAACGGGCAAATACTAGCACTGGGACAGGTCACAGCGGTCACAGCGCCGGCTGGATAGCCTTGTGGCCACTCGCGGTTGCCGAGGGTAATTGCGTTTTGTAATTGCCGGGAGCGGCAAATACCGCTAGGATCCTTGCGCTGGCAAGGTTTTCCTGGCACAGCTGGGCCGACGCGCCCAGCTCTTTGCATTATCCAATAGGAGAGAGGCACACATGAAGTACAAACTTATCAGCGTCGCAGTCACGGCAGCCTTTGCGGTTCTCGCCGGACCAGCCGTCGCGCAGGAAGTGGTCAAGATTGGCCACGTCGCGCCCCTGACCGGCAGCATCGGCCACCTGGGCAAAGACAACGAGATGGGCGCCAAGCTCGCGGTTGAGGAACTGAACGCCAAGAAGACCAAGATCGGCGGCAAGGAAGTCGTCTTCGAACTGCTGGCGGAAGACGATGCCGCAGATCCGAAGCAAGGTACTGCCGCCGCCCAGAAGCTGGTCGACGCCAAGGTCAAGGGTGTGATCGGCCACCTTAACTCGGGCACCACCATCCCGGCATCGCGGATCTACCACGACGCTGGCATCCCGCAGATCTCGCCCTCGGCGACCAACCCGAAATATACCCTTCAGGGCTTCAACACTGCGTTCCGGGTCGTGGCCAACGACGGCCAACTCGGCGGCACGCTCGGCCGTTACGCCGTCAAGGACTGGAAGGCCAAATCGATCGCCGTGGTTGACGATCGCACCGCCTACGGTCAAGGCGTAGCAGACGAATTCGAGAAGGCAGCCAAGGCTGCCGGCGCGAAGATCGTCGGCCGCGAGTTCACCACCGACAAGGCCACCGACTTCAACGCGATTCTCACCAAGTTGAAGGGCGCCAAGCCTGACCTGATCTTCTTCGGCGGCATGGACGCGGTTGCCGGCCCGATGCTGCGCCAGATGAAGCAGCTCGGCCTGAACGCCAAGTTCATGGGCGGCGACGGCATCTGCACGCCGATGCTGGCCGAACTGGCTGGTGACGCGATTGGTGAAGGCACTGTGATCTGCGCCGAAGCCGGCGGTGTCACCGCTGACAAGGCCGGCAACATGGCCGACTTCAGGAAGCGCTTCAAGGCCCGCTGGAACATCGACGTCCAACTCTACGCGCCGTATACCTACGATGCGCTGATGGCGATGGTTGCGGCGATGCAGAAAGCTGGTTCGTCGGATCCCGCCAAGTACCTCCCGGTACTGGCCAAGATCTCCTACGACGGTGTGACCGGCAAGATCGCTTTCGACAAGAACGGCGACATCAAGGACGGCGCCCTGACCCTGTACACCTACAAGGGTGGCAAGCGTTCGGAGATGATGGTCGTCAAGTGATCGACGCCTAGTCTCTGCGGCCGGATCAAATCCGGCCGCAACTGCAGTTCAAGAGGGCGCCTGCGGGTGCCCTCTTCTTTTGGCGCTTGGTGCCCGCCGCCGCGGCTAGGTCTGTTCGCCCAGGTCGAGCCAGGTTTCGACGACCGTATCCGGGTTCAGTGAAATCGAGCTGATCCCATGGGACATCAGCCAGCGCGCGAAATCGGGATGGTCCGATGGTCCCTGGCCACAGATGCCGACATATTTGCCGGCCTCGCGACAGGCCCGGATCGCCTGCTCGAGCAGCACCAGGACTGCCGGATCACGTTCATCGAAACCTTCCGCCACCAACGCCGAGTCGCGATCGATCCCCAGCGTAAGCTGCGTCAGGTCATTCGAGCCGATCGAGAAACCATCGAAGTACTCGAGGAAATCGCTGGCCAGCAAGGCATTGGACGGGATTTCGCACATCATGATGATGCGCAACGCGCCGCTGCCATCGGCATTGCCGCCAACCCCGCGACTCAGGCCGTGGCGGGCCAGCAATTCGTTGACGCCCCGGGCCTCGCGCAGGGTACGCACGAACGGAATCATCAGTTCGACGTTGGTTAGCCCCATCCGCTCGCGGACCAGGCGCAACGCCCGGCATTCCATCTCGAAGCACTCCGCAAATGCGTCGGCCAGGTAGCGCGCTGCACCGCGAAAACCGAGCATCGGATTTTCCTCTTCCGGCTCGTAGCGCGAACCGCCGATCAGCTTGCGGTACTCGTTGGACTTGAAGTCGGAAAGCCGCACGATCACTGGGCGCGGCCAGAATGCCGCTGCGATCGTGGCGACTCCTTCGGCCAGCCGCTGCACGAAGAAATCGCGCGGATTGGCGTAGCCCCGGGCACAGCTCTCGACCGCCGACTTGAGCTCGCTATCGAGGTTGGGATAGTCGAGGATCGCCTTCGGATGGACGCCGATGTGGTTGTTGATGATGAACTCAAGGCGCGCCAGCCCGACCCCGTCGTTGGGGATCTGGGCAAACTCGAACGCCAGGTCCGGATTGCCCAGGTTCATCATCACCTTGAGATCAAGCTCGGGCAGCGCCCTGCTCTGGACTTCGGTGACTTCGGTCTCGAGCAGGCCCTCGTAGATGTAACCGGTGTCGCCCTCGGCGCACGACACCGTTACCAGCGAATCTTCGGTCAGGCGCTGGGTGGCGTCGCCGCAGCCGACCACCGCCGGGATGCCGAGTTCGCGGGCGATGATCGCCGCGTGGCAGGTACGGCCGCCACGGTTGGTGACGATGGCCGCGGCGCGCTTCATCACCGGCTCCCAATTGGGGTCGGTCATGTCCGTGACGAGCACATCACCAGGCTGGACCCGATCCATCTGGCTCGAATGGGTGACGATTCGCACCGGCCCGGCGCCAATCTTCTGACCGATGGCGCGCCCCGTCACCAGCCGCGGTGCGGTGCCCTTGAGCCGAAAACGCAGTTGACGGGTCTCGCCCCCGGCGTTTGATTTGACCGTCTCCGGCCTGGCCTGCAGGATGTAAAGCTTGCCGTCAACGCCATCGCGCCCCCATTCGATGTCCATGGGGCGAGCGTAATGACTTTCGATCGTCATCGCGTAACTGGCGAGTTCGATCACCTCGTCATCGGTGAGCGAGAAACGATTGCGCTGCGCCGGTTCGGTCTGGACGGTCCGCACACTCGCGCCCACGCTGGAAACCTCCTGCCCATCGGGCACCCCGGCGGCGGGATCGGCAAACTCCATGCGGATCAGCTTCGATCCCAGCTGGCGCCTGACGATCGGGAACTTGCCGGCACTGAGGCTCGGCTTGTGCACGTAGAACTCGTCCGGATTTACCGCGCCCTGCACCACCGTCTCACCCAGGCCCCAGGAACTGGTAATGAACACCACATCGGGAAAACCGGACTCGGTATCGATGGTGAAGATCACGCCCGCCGATCCCAGATCGCTGCGCACCATGCGCTGCACTCCGGCCGATAGCGCCACGTGCTCGTGGGCAAAGCCCTTGTGCACCCGATAGGAAATCGCGCGATCGTTATAGAGCGACGCAAAAACGTGCTTGATCCGGTCGAGCACCGCCTCGATACCGGTGACGTTGAGGTAGGTCTCCTGCTGTCCGGCGAATGACGCGTCAGGGAGATCCTCGGCCGTTGCCGAAGAACGCACCGCCACCGCGACGTCGCCCTCGCTCGCCAGACCGGCGTAGCCATCACGAATTGACTGTTCAAGGTCCGGCTGAAGCTGCGCCGCAAGAATCCATGAGCGGATCTCGGCACCACAACTGGCGAGCGCGGTGACATCATCGCTGTCGAGCGCCGCGAGGCGCTCGCGGATCCGGTCGGTCAAGCCGTTATGGGTGAGAAATTCGCGAAACGCGTGCGCGGTGGTCGCGAATCCGCCCGGAACCCTGACCCCACCGGCAGCGAGTTGGCTAATCATCTCGCCCAGGGAAGCATTTTTGCCGCCGACCTGCTCGATGTCGGTCATGCGCAGGGCGTCGAGAGGCAATATCAGGGCGTCGTCAGCGTGGCTCATCAAGGTAAATCCTCACTTAAAAAGGGGTTTGAAGTCAGGCACCGCATGATCCCGGGAGCAACTTGTCCGGGACGACTCCAACGCAGGTGCTAATTGTACGGTGTGCAACGAGCCTGGCACGAGATTCCCGTGCAGTGCACAATAAGCGGTCAAAACCGGCCGAAGAAATGAGGATTTGATGCCCGAATCGCAGCCAACGCACTATGACCGGACGGTCTTCTACGTCTCTGACGGAACCGGAATCACCGCCGAGACATTCGGACACTCGCTGCTCACCCAATTTGGCTCCCTGCGCCTGCGCCAGGTCAGGCTGCCGTTCGTGGATTCGATCGAGAAGGCCCGCGA